>JAEDIW010000111.1 GCA_016296655.1 Treponema sp.
GAATGTACAAAGCGTTTTTCTTCATAATTATTCCTCTATATAATCGCGTAATGATAATCCCCGACGACACTTTCTTAATCTTTTCAATGCTTTTTTTTCTATTGCCTTTATCTGGTCTTTCATTAGCATTATCCTTTTCAGAAACTGTTCATATTCTTCTGGAGTCATGTCAAATATTTCTTCCGGCGTATTACTCATCCTCAATATCTGCAAAGGCTCAAGATTGATTTGTTCCATAAGCTTACCTGAAATCCATATTTGAAAGGGGTCGGTATAGACATTTGCATTGCTTCTTATTTCAAATTTTGCAAAATAGCCCATTTGCTTCATATCATCTGTTTTCAGGTCGATGGAATTTTGCCCGATAAAACTTGTTGACTTTTTATTAGAAAGAATCATTTTTCCACGGTGATGATTCTGCCTGAAACTTACCCTAATAAATGCCTTCTCAAAATTTTCAGCTAAAACCGTGGTAAAATATTTCAGGTCATGAAGATAGGCCAAATCATACTGCTGGTCATGACGAATTAGCCCAAGGTTATCAAACCTCTTGTCTGTAAATAAAAAGAACCTTTCTCCATTCAGCATGGAAGAATAGACTTTATCCTCGCTGTTGATTTTTCCTGAGCTGCCTTCATGGTCAACAAGGCTTTCAAATTCTTCCGTAATATTCACTTCCCGGATTTCAAAAGAATATTTGCCTATGTTTTTTGTTTCCAGAAACCACAGGGTTGTGCTAAGAACATCAGAAAGGAAATCCTTAAAGAGTTCATTTTTCTTTTGCCTGTCCTCAACCGGATGAACCTTATCCTGTAAAAGATTTACCAGATTAGAAAAATCTAAAGAATTATTTGAATCTGACATAATTTTTACCCCCTATATAATAAATACAAGAAAGGTGTTTTTTTATTACCTGTTCAAAAATTGCATCCTTTTTTAGAATAATGTGCGAGATTTTTTAATCAGCTTTTTTCAGCAGGAAGAAATTCCCCTTTTTTGCAATTGTTTTGGCAAGTTTTTTTGCAACCTTCGGATTTTCGTCCAATTCAGATTGAGTGAGGTTGGAAAAACCATCCGTATCGCACGGAAAAACTTCAATTTCCGAAACAGAACGGGCAAAATCCTGATCTGCATTTTTGGCAACCGGCTGATATCCCAAAACTTCATTTATTGCATTCACTAAAACGGCTTTTTCGTAATCAGTGTCGTATTTCTCCGGGAAATCATAATTCAGGTGCACAATGGAGCAGTATTTTTTCACTGTTGAAATAAGCTCTTCTGAAACAGGCTCACTTGTTATTTGAATGCTGTTATTGAAGGCCTGCATTTTAGAAATGTTTTTATTTATTGCAATTTGAGGTTTTATGGCACATATCGGAAGCAATAGAGTCGAAAACTCAGGTTTTTCCTGTATGATATAGGTGAAATCACGCAGAGAATCACATCGGACTCCATCATGATGGGGGTCAGATCTATCCACATTGTCGTAAGGCACTAATTCCAAGCCGACACTTTTGAAAACATCGGACACTTTACTGTTGCCGTAGAACCCCATGGCTTCAACATGCCTCTCCTCGTTTCTTGCAAAGTCTTCAAATTTGAACATCGGTACGCGATAATAAGAATAATTCCAGTCTGGTTTAAAAACAACAACATAGTATCCATCATGGCCATCTTCTATAGATAATGTATGAGACAGGCACGCTAAAATTTCATTTAACAGTAACCCGCCGTTTACGTCTGGAAAGACTCCATACATATAATCACATTCGGGAATGTTAATTTCAGCCCATCTGATCGGCATATACTTGGGAAAATCTGAAAGGAATATTTTTTTGTCCCGCGGCCAGGAAGTCGGATTGTCGTTCAGAACGAAACAGTCGTCTAAGACGACCCATTTGCCTGATTTTGTAATTTTTTTATGGCCGCTGTCTGGTGCGTAAAATTCAAAAACCTTCCTCTCGTTGTAAGTAACAGCTAAATCTTTGCTTTTGTATGCCTTCAGTTCTTGCTGGTTCATAATTTTGTCAGCCATTTTCTCAACAAAAGTTGCCCCGTAGCCAAAATCCTGAAAGAAATTGTTGCAGCCTCTTTGTGATTTACCATTGGGCAATGTCAATACGGATACGCCTGGAATTACTTCCTCTAAAGCAAAACTTCTTGGAAAAATATTGAAAACATAATCTTCTATAACTACGCTGTTGATATTAACAGGAGTATAAGTCTTTTTACTACTGTACCTTTCCTCATAATAGGTGCAGGTGTCTGAAACTTCGATAATGATATCTGAAGCGTCCGAGTCTGCCGAAACTGGCACTTGAACGATTTCCGTTTCGCAAAAACGTAAACTCATACTTTGACAGCGGAAATGTTTTTCGGTAGTTCCCAGAACTTTACCATTTTTATCCTTGATTTTGAATGTAGCGGAAAGGACGAATCCTTGTGGGAAGAAAAATCTATCCAAGTTCCAGTTTGCACTGTCAGGCTGTGCGTTGTAAGCCGCTATGATGTTGTCATAGAGCCGTTGTTTTTCCAAATCTATAACAACCGAAGCCAGAATGTTATAGTTAAATTTTCTGTTATTGTAATCAACATCTCCCATCCACGGTTTCGGGTTATAAACGATGTAATATGGATAGTTCTTATTAAAGTAGGCCTTTGTATCATCAATCAGTTTCTTGAAGTCTTCCCGAGCCTGAATCATATTTCGTGCCCTTGCTCCAAAATCTCCTGCCGCAATCACTGTTGAGCTTGATGACATTGATTTCAAGGCTCGCTCCAAACTGCTGTCGGCTGAAGCGGCCTGAATGTAGTAGCTGAGCGCCTCGATGTTGGAACCTTTCTGAGCGGCGATGTTACCCTGGGCAACGAGTTTTTGAGCTTCAAGCGAAGCGTTGTCTTTTGCAGTCCCTATCGAAAGAAGCGATTTTTTTCCTGCTTGCGTCAACTGGACATTCAGCTGGGAAAGCAAGTCCGCAACGGCTTCTTTTATTGCCTTTCCGCTTTCCAAATCTGCAAAAGTACAGTTTGCATTATTGTGGGCTGCAATCGAAATGTTCTTTTCCTTGTCGTTGATTCGAACTGAAATTGCATAACTTGTGCTTTTCCCCGTGATGGAAACAAGAAGGACATTTTTTGCAACCGCAAAATTGCCTATTTGAGTGGCTTCGTTTTCATCAAAAAGCAAATTCTCATCGCGACGCTGTGTCGCGGCAATTTTCTGCGAATTGTATATGTCTACAATCTGGATGTTCGAATATTTTGCGATATCGTCAGAAATTGTATTCACGATAAATTCTGGAAGCCATTCGCTTTCCGTTCCGATGTTTTTCAGTTCAGGATTTTCAACCTGAATGCGAAGGTCTTTTCGCCCGTCGCCCGTAAACAATTCTTCGCAAAACAAAACTGATGCCATTAAAACAATCAGTACCAAAGCAGAAAAAGCCTTTTTCATATTCTATCTCCAAAAATCATTTGCCGAGTATCTTTGATAAGCGAACAGAACGCTTTTGTACTCTCGTCTTCAGTATACTTAAAATAATTCAAATAATTCAAGAACGCTTCTATATTTAGCCATTTTTTTCTCAAGGGCTCCTTGAGTTTTATTTTACTCCATCCCTTCAAAATTCCTTTGGGACGCTTTCCTAAAATTCTTGGGAAAATTTCCCAAACAAAAACGGGACTTTTGGTGTATACTTG
>JAEDIW010000046.1 GCA_016296655.1 Treponema sp.
GCTGATTAAGTTGTAAATTTGTTCATACATAAGCGTAACTCTTTTTGATTTTTTTGTGGTGATTAAAATTTTAAAGATTTACGCTTTTTTTGTAAATTCTCAATGAAACTCGAAATTCAGGTTAAATAAAAAAAAATCTTAAATGAAGATTAAAGGTTTTAAAATCCGAACGCGCCGTATATATCTTTCCAAACAGAACCGTCCTCATATTGAATTTCTGAAACATAGATAAAATCAACCTGCATAAACTGTTCAGTTTCTTCGTACAAGCAGCTGTCAAGGTTTATCGCAAAAGATTCAGAACTGCCGTGGGGAATATAAGAATGGAACACTGCACAGGAACTTGCATTACATTCAAAATAATTTTCATCTTCAGCAAATGGCTCCTGCCCTGATTCCTGAAGAAAAACTTTGTAGCAAACTGAAAAACCAGTAACTGTTTTTTCAGAAAAGTTTCGAAAAGTAAAAAACAAACTATGGTCTCCAGACGTTTTGCAAAGCCCTGAATATTCACGTGAATATTTACCAGACTGTTCAATTGAAACATCTGAAATTTCATGTCTGCAGGCAAAGGCTGAAAAACTTGCACAACTTTCAAAAAATTCACTCAGAAAAAGCAGGAAAACAAGTCCTATAAAATGAAAAACTTTTTTCAAAGCAGAACTCCATTGACAGCATCGTAAAAACTCCCCTTAAGACCAAAAGTTTTTGAAGTTTCAAACACATATTCCAGCAGTTCCCGCTGGGTAAGCAGAGAAAACGTAAGGCAAGGGATGCAGGAAACTTTTTCTGAGCGCAGATATGTTGCAAAAGCCTGAAACAATTTCATGCGCAAATCCGTATCTTCAGGCCTGACGAGACCAAAATGAATTTTATTATCCTGCTGTTGAATTATTACCGCACCATTGTACAGGCAAAACAAAGGCGACAGGAAAAACTTGTGTTTTACAGACATTTTTTCACCCCATAAAGTCAAATTTTTATGGTCATTCAATTTTCACAGGAATGCGAAGCTGCCAGCCTAAACTGCAAAAACTAAAAAGATAAGTACACACCTTTTGAATGGCCTTTACCTGACATTTTTTGACAGATTTCATCTGATATTTAAATTGCACAGAAAGAGAAAATAATGCAGTTTTTGCCTAAAAAAATTTTTTTTTAGCCAAAATTCTGAGTTTTTCAGTGGCAAGACTTTGCAGCTTACGATAACTGCAAAATACGTCGAGTCAAGGCACGCTAACGCTTAAAGCCTTGACTTCGCCGTTTTGAGGGGTTGTACTACCCCCTCAATATAAAAATTCAAAAAAAAACATTTGACCTTTTAATCAAAATTTTACATTAACCTGAAAATTCCAGAGAAGTATTTTGTTGCCCTAAAAAAAAAAATTCGTTAGAATACGTTTGTTTGTCAAACAGTTTTATTCCGTGCGAATTTCCGCATTTGTTTTAAGGAGGTTTTTTGTATGGACAACGGCTCGAGTCGTAGTTCCGATTATCATTTATGCAGTTTAAGCTGCCTTAAAGCCTCTGCAGAAAATAAACTGAAAATATCTGTCTGAAAATCATTTTTACGGCAAGCTCGTTACAGGTTTTTGTTCTGCACGCTTTTAAAAATTTGCGTAGAGGACACAAAATGATTACATACTGGCAACAAATCCACGGAAAACTTGTCCGTGTAAAAAAAGACGAATTAAATTCAGAACTTAAGACATGGGTTGATGCAAGGGCCATAACTCCTGCAGAAATCAGCGAACTTGAAAAAGAGTTTCAGCTTGAAAGTGAACACATTGTGGATATCCTTGACCCTGACGAACTTTCCCGCATTGAACAGGCTGACGGCTATATTCTTGTGATTATGCGACTGCCTATTTATGATGCAAATACTGAAATTGCATATTACACAATTCCGCTGGGCGTAATAATCAAGGATAATTACATCATTACGATTTGCTGGACTGACTGCGAAGTTTTGCGTGATTTTTCTGCGAACAGGGTAAAAGGTGCAAGACTGGCAGATTTTCCTGCATTTATGATTCAAATTTTGAGCCGCTCAGACATTTTATTCCTGCGTTATTTGAAAGAAATCAACCGCCGTTCATCATCAATTCAAAAAGAACTACAGGTTTCAATCGAAAACAAAGAAATCATACAGCTGCTTAACCTTGAAAAATCGCTGGAATTTTTTACAACATCGCTGGCTAACAATCAGGTTCTGCTCGAAAAGTTCAAGAAAACAAAACTTTTGAAATTTGACGATGAAGACCAGGACTGGCTCGAAGATGTTGAAGTTGATAACCGGCAGGCCATCGGCATGGCTGACACTTACAGCAACATTCTTTCAGGAATGATGGATGCCTTTGCATCTGTTATTTCAAACAACCTGAACATCGTCATGAAAAAACTTACTATAATAAACATAGTCATCATGATTCCTACATTTATTGTAAGCTTTTTCGGCATGAACATCGCACTTCCCCTGCAAAATTCTGGAAAACTTGGTATGCTGATTGTTATTCTGGTCTGTATTTTTTCAACTGTAATTGCAAGCGTCATTTTCAGCAAAAGTTCCAGCAGTATACAGCAGGCAAAAAGGCCAAGACGTAAAAAAAACAGGGAGCGCAAACGAAAATAGCCGGTTTTACGGTTCCCTTTTTTCCGCAGAAAATCCTGCAAGTCGGCTTTTTTGCTGTAACAAATTTTGCCTGCAAAGTTTTGTTTTATATGGAGGCGTTTGCATGAAAAAAAATATTCGCTCAATTTGTTCACTTCTTACAGTAGCATTTCTTATGCTTCATGCAAATTCTGCAGTAGCGGCACAAGATTTTGCAGATTTTGACATGACAGATTTTATTCCTGCAAAGGGAAAAAACTACGAATCCTACACAATCGGGGAATTTCTGCAGGCTTATACTGCAAAACGATGGGTTCCTGCCTTTTCCATGAACAAATATGAAACTACCTACAATTTGTGGTATTCAGTAAAAATTCAGGCAGAAAAATCAGGCTACGTTTTCATGAATCCAGGGCAGGAAGGCAGCAGTGGAAAAATCGGTGATGAACCGACAGAGAACAGATTTCATCCAGTAACAAGAATCAGCTGGTACGATGCCGTTGTATGGTGCAATGCCTTGAGCGAATTGAATGGAAAAACACCATGTTACACTTACAAAAATCAGGTTCTCCGGGATTCAACAGATACAGCAACCCTTGATCTCTGCACATGCAACTGGCAGGCTGACGGATACAGGCTTCCGCGCGAAGAAGAATGGGAATTCTGCGCAAGAAAGACAAAAAACGGCATGCAAAGGGGAGATGAGGTCAGCGGTCAGCTAAATTCAGAAATGCCTGCTGAAAACTTTGCATGGAATGACAAAAATGCAACTGGAACAAGAACAGTAGGAACTGCAGGCACTCCGTTCATGCCGGAAGCACAGCCAATGCCAGGTACAGGAAATGCAAATGCTTCCGGGCTGTTCGACATGAGTGGCAATGTTCTGGAATTATGCTGGGACTGGCTGGACAACTACAAAGAAACACTGCCTGAAAAATATTATGCAGGGCCACAATACGGAAGCCAGAGAGTTGCAAGAGGCGGCAGCTGGAATCCTTATTCAGCATTTGTCCTATGTGCAGACCGCTACGCATACGACCCCAATGAAGTCTGGAACTTTATAGGTTTCAGAATCTGCCGGACAATACAGATGCCGCAGTAAACTGTCCTGAAAAAATCCAGGACAGTTTTAACACAATTCTAGCGAAATTTTTACACGTAAATGCCAGATTACAGGCTTTCCATAGATTTTTTCAAGGCAGCCATCTGTTCTGCAGTGCCGATTGAAATGCGCAGATAATTTTCAATTCCAGGAGTCGAAAAGATTCTTACAAGAATTCCGTCCTGCTTGATTTTTTTATATGCATACTGACCGTCAACTTCAGGTTTCTGCGCAAACACAAAATTTGTCTTTGAAGGCAGTACATTCCAGCCGTGAGCTTTCAAAAATTCAGAAAAACTGTCACGTTCTCTGGCAATTGCCATAGCTTTTTCTGCATAATAGCCAGAAGCCTTGCATGCAGCAGCAGATGCAATCTGAGTTATGGCATCAATCGGAAAATGGTTCAAGGAATTTTTTACAGTGGTAATAGCCTGAATTACTTCTGGATTTGCTACAAGATAACCGCTTCTCAACCCTGCTCCACACAAACTCTTGCTGAATGTCCTTACAACTATCAGATTTTTAAATTCGGCAAGAAGCGGAATGCAACTTTCTCCGCCAAAATCGACATAAGCTTCATCTACAACAAAGGCTTTGTCAGCCGGTGCTTTTTTAAGCATCTGGCGAACCTGTTCCCTTGTCAGTGCAATGCCTGTGGGCGCATTCGGATTTGCAAAAATCATGCCAGAATCAGTTTTTACAGCTTCTTCAATCATTTTTTCAGTATCAAGCGACCAGTCTGGTTTCAGCTCAATTTTTTTTATAGGAATGTCATAAAAACCGCAGTAAACAGGATAAAAACTGTACGAAAATGTAGGTGTTATGACAGGACGATCGCTGTCAAAAAAAGCGTAAAAAACAAATGAAAGGACTTCATCGCTTCCGTTGCCTACATAAATCATCTCAGGAGTAACTTCAAATGGAATTTTATCCTGCTGGGAAGGCATGCAACGTCCGTCTTTTACAGAAGAACGGCATAAAACACCACCACAGTCATTCAGCATTTTTGCAATCTGGCAATGCAGTTCGTAAGAATCGGGATCTGGATACAGACCAAGTTTTTCAGGATGTTCTTTAATAAAATTCCTGATAGCTTCGCAAACTTCTGGAGCTGGTGGATATGGATTTTCATTCGCATTCAGCTTAATATAATTTCTGTCTTTCGGCTGTTCTCCAGGAATATATGGATTCAAGCCCTTCATTCTTTCTGCAAGCATTTTTTTCCTCTTGGATTTAGTGAAGTTCCGGCAGCACTTGATGCAGATATGCAGAAACATCACAGAATCTGTCATATTTTAAGAAATCAAGGCACACAGGTCAACACCTGCACTTTTTTTCACTTTGTTTACTTAAAAGTGAAAAATCAGAATGGATCTACAACTTTGAAAAATTGAATATATATTGATTGCAGGAACCGCAAAAAAAGAAAAAGCCCTGCAAAACCGCCTGTAAAAAATAACCGTAAAAGCAGTTCTTTGGTTTTTGATAAAAATGAAATTTTCCATATCAGAAATTTTGGGACATTTTTTTGTCAGTCTGGTTACTGAGCTGAGTCGAAGGAATCGAACCACCAAAAAGCACCCAAAGATAAAACTTCAAAAATCAGATTACGCAAACACAGTCTACTATTCAAAATCAAAAGTAACTGCTAAAATATAAACAACATGTCAAGTCAATCAACAATTTTTGCCCTGCTTAAATTCTATGCAACAAGAATGAACACGGCTACTGTAAATTACATAGATTTCGTCTCTTACGTAAAAAAATATGCGCAGATTCATGTGGTAGAACAACCAGATTTGGTAAATTTTCTTGGCAATGCCGAACCAAATATTGAAAAAGAACTGGAAAATCTTGCCACAAGCCGCCAGATACTGATTACAGATGCGGACACAAAACGTACAATATTTTTTATTCCTGCCTATGTGCAGAAATTTTCAAAAATTTACCAGGACATACAGAGCAAAACAACAAGACCGTTTCCTGTAGTTTCTGACATGCCAAAAACAATTCCTCTGGATATTCTTACAAGGCTTACGGCACAGGATTTTATTAAAAACATGCTGCAGAGCCAGGAGCTGAACGACAAAACACTTTACAGCATTTCATTTCCACATGAAATTCCATCCATAATCGTTCCGTCAAATCTGCCAGTTTCAGTTTTCGGCGACATCTGTATTGCAAAAATCCGCGCACTTCTGCAGAAAGACGAACACCATGAATACTTTTCAAAAAAGTTGAGGATTTCTAATCCTGGCAAAGAAATAGCCTGCAAAAACTTTTTTGAACGCTTTGTAAACCATTCAGAAAATATTATCAATGACTTAAAAACCTCAGGCGATAATTTCTATTTCTGGACACAGTTGTGCTATTTTATCAGGCAGGATTATGAAAGTATCAAGGATTTTACCCCAGAAGACGTAACAATTCTGCAGGCCATCTACATTTCAGAAATAATGACAACTTTTTTTAAAGACAAGCTCAAAAATGAAAAATCAAAAAAGGAAGCCCTGGAAAACCTCAAGCAGGCTCTGGAAAGACCTCCATACTATTTTTCCATGCAGGACATTCTGAATTTTACAAATTCCAAAGGCGTACTACTCACAAAATTGTACAGTCCCGACGACCTCAAGCGCTTCCTTGAAATTGAAACTTCGGAATCCGAAGAATCAGGCTCTGCAAAGCTGCCAAAACTTCTGGTATTCAAAACAGGCAGCGGAAGCAGATATTTCATCTATAAAGACAAAATTGTTCCGCTGATTATACGTCTTTGCAACGAAGCTCACGACACAATCGGGCAGATGATAAAAGACAGCTGGGTTCAGGCCCTCGGAAATTTCGATAAATTGCCGGAAATGACAAATGCTGCAAAATATGAAGAAATGCTCAGGGGAAAAACAGAAAAACTTTCGCCAGTTCTGTATGCACTTCTTAATGCAAATTTTCTGCTCATGCTTACCTACGAACTGCGGGCAAAAAATGCAGAAGTTCAGCTTTCCCTGTTTGAACATGACAAACTGCTGCCATATTCAAGTCTGCTGCTTCTAAAACAGCAGGATTTGCTTGCAAATGCCAAAATAGAGTTGCCATTCTGGTATTCAATTCCTATTTTCAGCTGGCTCATGTCACTTTTCGTACGAAAACCGCAGAAAAAGAACTACGACACAATGCCATCCAGTGCAAGTTCCTTCCAGAAAGTACTTGACAGCGACAATTTACAGACAAGTTCTTCCCGCAGCACAAAAAAAATCAGCAAAGAAAAAAAGCTTGCCATGAAAGCCACTCAGCTTGAACGGCATTTTGTACAGGAAGGTTCAACCGTAGAACGGGATATGGTTTCATATCTCAAAATATGGAACAAAATGATAGACAACCAGGCCAGAATAAATCTGGAAGAAGATGTCAACGTCCTCATCCGCGACTATATCCGAAAAGTCATCTCAACCCTCAACGGTACAACATTCGACGAACAAAGGCTTGAAACGCTTGCTCAAAATCTCTGCAATACACCAGGTATGCGAAAAATCGGTGAGCCAGAAGCCCTGAAAATGTATGTACAGCTTTACATCCTTCATCTGCTGAAAAGTATTTCCTGATTTTTTAAAGGGCCATTTTTGCGGACTAGTCCGCAAAAACCGGGCTTTCCAAGGCTCCGGCTTTCGCCTCCGGCCACTGCTTTCAGCAGTGTCTGGCTGCGCCCCCTTTCCAATCCCTTGTCCACAGGGAAGTGGACTGGCAAATGCCTGTGACAGTTTTTCTATTGGAAAAACTGTACTTTTTTCAAAAACAAGGATGTTTTTGAAAAAAAGCAATCCCTTGTCCAGCACGGATGCTGGAACTTTTTCCAAAAAAAAATAATTTTTTTTTTCGATTTCTTTCATGTTTTTCTGCGCAGAAATCAATTATTAAGATGCAGGCAGAAAACGGCACATCCGCTTTTTATCTGCCAGTAATTTTATCCATAACATTCTGGAGGAATCAGAAAAAATGAACAATCTTAACTCAACAATTGTGGAAGGCAACGCTGTACGTAAACCTGAAATAAGGAAAACCCCAAAAGGTACAAGCATCTGTACACTGCCACTTGCAGTAAACCGCTATTACAAAAATTCCAGCGGCAGCTATGAAGAAGAAGTTTCTTACTTTGATGTTGAAAGCTACGGCAAACTTGCTGAATTCTGTGCAAGCCTTGCAGACAAAGGCCGTGGAATCCGGGTTGTAGGAAGGCTGAAACAAAACCGCTGGAAAAGTTCAGACGGCAAAAGCTACAGCAAAGTCTACATAATTGCAGAACACCTGGAATTCAAACCTGTCAAAAAAAATGGAATCAGTCAGGAAAAGACGCAGTCAAAAGATGCCGATTTAAGTGAAATACCGTCTCCAGAAGAACAACTGGCAGAAGCCCATCAGGTTCTTGCAGAAGAAACAGTATTCTAGACAAAAAAATGCCTGAAAAAACACTGAATAAATCCTATTGAGGATTTTTCAGTGTTAACCTTGAAATTCAGCTAAATGCCCGAAAGGCAATAACTTACGGAAATTTGGCGGGAAGTGCTGAGTAATCGCTTCAAGTGCTAATCAGTAATTCCTTAAAAAACGGCGGGACAAGGCTGCAGCAAACAGTCCTTTTCCTGCTGTTTTCAAATCATTCTGGGGTCAGATTTCAGGCAAAAGCAAATTTCTAATGTTTTTCGCCTTTTCCAAAAGGTTTTCTGCCTTTTCCATTTCGGTTCATTTCAGGGCGGAAAGTACCTGCGGCATAGGCAGCAGCTGCAGCCTTATATTCATCAAGTTTTTCCTGCGAATAGAAACCTTCCTTCCAGTTGAATCTTGAAACATCAGGCAATGTAATTCTTTTAAAATATGCAGAAGAAATCTGCCTGAATTCACCTTTTGAAACCTTAGTTCTGGACAAATCAATAAGGAATCGGCTGAATCCTTCCGACATAAGAACATCTGTTTTGTCCATTATTGAAAAAGGAATTTCCGGCATGACAAAAGAACCGTCTGCTGAAGAAACAACCTTAAATTCCTTTTCCTCTTTATCAGCAAAATAGGTAAAATTATAATCATCAGGCAGTTTAAAACGGATTCTAAACAATGCCGGATATGCAAAAACAGGAATCAAAACCCGCTGTCTGAACGGCTTTTCAAATGTTTCCTGCAAATTTTTTCTGGAATTTTCATAAGGTGAAATAAAAGCACCGATATTCTGATTTTCAAGCCAGGAAACAGCCCACCTGTTGAATGTATAAAGATAAGGACCACCAATCACATTAACCTTTTTGTTCTTTAAAAGAGCAAGATGGGCAACATTATTTGCAATAAAAGTCGAAAAGCCTTCTTCTATAAGAAATTCAATATTTTCTTTTACAGAATTGAAAATTCCTTCAGGCAGAAAAGGGTCAAGCGAAATTATTACCTGTTTTTTAGAAATCGGCAGGACAGTCTTTTTCTCCCGTAATTCTGTAATGGTTTCAGAGTTCATTTCAAGAATTGCACGGACAGGATGCGCTGACTGAATTACAAACAAATCTGAAACTGTAGAAACCTGAATGTAAAGTCCTGCCGGGAAATATGACAGTTCATCTTTTTTTACAGGCGTTAAGTCCAAAACCGGAAGTCTGTCAGGCCCTGGCTGTCTGCGGAACATGGAAATATCCTTTGGCAAAACTCTCGGATAACGCTTTGACATTGCCTTGGTCTGAAGCAAATATACGCTGTCCCCGCGTGAAAAAGACACAGGAACATCTATCCATCGCCTGAGATTATCGTCAATTCTTACAGAACGAACCTTATGGCTTACACGACCTGAATCATCTTTTTTGTGCAGGCGGATTGAATCGCCAGGATCAGGTTCATAGGAACCTCCAGTTATATAAGCCATTTTTACACGCTGAACGGCTTCACCTTTTGGTGTAGCTGCAATTGCCTTTGCCTGAACTTCGTCATCAGCTTCACGACAAGCTTCAATAGTTCCAAGGTAAATGCCAGTTCCGCCTGCCTGGTCAGGATTCAAAATGGCACTTCCAGCTTTTTCAACACCTTCTCCAACTTCTTTAAAACCATACCAGTACGAAGTTTTTTTACGGGCAAAATCCGTTGAAAGCATTCTTTTTGCAGCTGCAACAGCCTCTTTTTTCCCTTCCTTGTAATGATCAATCACATAACGGTAGGCTGAAACTACGCTTCCAACATATTCCGCACTTTTCATGCGGCCTTCAATTTTAAACGAATCAACGCCAGCTTCAATCAGGTCAGGAATTTTGTCAATCAGTTCAAGATCATAAGGAGAAAAGAAATATCCCTGTTTCGGTCCGCCTGAAATATCTGCTGTATACAAACGGCGACATGCCTGTGTACACATTCCCCTGTTTGCAGATTTTCCGCCAAGAAAACTAGAAAAAAGGCAGAGTCCTGACTCACTTACACACAAAGCCCCATGAACAAACATTTCAAGTTCCATATTTGTCTGAGCTTTTATGGCACGGATTTCTTCGAGGCCAAGTTCACGGGCAACAACTGCACGTTTCAAACCTTCCTTGCTCAAATAATTTAAAGCAGCGGCACTTTCCACATTCATCTGCGTAGAAGCATGAAGTTCAAGATTTGGAAAAAACTGTCTTGCCATTCGGATAATTGCAAAATCCTGAACAATAAGACCGTCAGGACCTACCCGGTTCAAATATTCCAAAAAACGATACAAACGTTCTGTTTCACGGTCTTCAGAAACAGTGTTTACCGTTACATAAATTTTTTTCCCCATACGGTGCAATGAACTTACCGCAGCTTCAAACTGATTCCATGCAAAGTTAGAAGTTCTGAGACGAGCATTAAAACTCTTTAAACCTAAATAAACGGCATCTGCGCCTTCACCTATTGCAGCATCGAGTGCTTCGATATTTCCTGCAGGTGCTAATAATTCTACCATACAGCAGAATATAGCATAAAACAATTCTATTTTCCACCGCAGAAAGTGCTGTAAAGTGCTGAAAAAACTGTTTTAGAGTGGAAAAATCCATTCAAAAACAGTTTTTGTTATTCATTACTTTGCATAGCCAGGAGTTACATATGAAGCACTGATTCTCTTCCAGTCATTTTTGCAGACAGGAATGCAGTTTTTGTCCAAAGTTCCGGTTTCTGCCATAAATTCAAGCTGTTCCAGATTCGTGCGGACAAAGATTCCCTGAACAGAACTGCCGTTTAACATAAAAACATTTTCAAAGCCACTACCCTCTGACCAAATCCCATTTTCGCAGGCTTTTTCTGCAGAAATTGAATAAACTGGCTTTGTCCATTCAATTTTCGTTGATCTTGAATATAAAAAGGCATCTTTTACAAGTCCAGCATTTTCATCATACAAAAGAATTACATCCTGAGTAGCTCCCAGTCGATTTTCCGTATTGTTTATCCAAATATCCCTGCCTGCAGATGAACCCGGAGCAGTTGATAAATCAAGCTCGTCGCCTATTTCATTTATACATCCATCTCCAGTATTTCTCAGATGAACTACCACAAACTCCTTAGCATTTACTTCAACAGGTGGCAAACTTACATCAAATTCTTCACCATCGTTTGCACTGGAAATTACAAGCCCTGCAAGATTGCCAGGTTCAAGCACATAAAGTTCTATAAATTCACAGCCTCCAAGAACTGTTGATTTATCTTGAATTTCGCTGAACACAACCGCAGCAGCCCTGGAATTATAACCTGTCACAGGAGCTGTGAATGTAAGGGAATTTCCATTTTCATCTTCAATCTGCCCAAACAGAATATATTTTCTGCCGATTTGTGTAGGAACAGACAGATTGCAGACAAAACTTTTGCCATCAGATGATGGAACAACGCAAAGTGGCATGGATGCAGGCCTTTTGGAAAGATATTCAATAGAAGTCATATCCTGCATGTCAGTGGCTTCACACAATGAAATTCCGCACACTTTTACTGCTTCTGAAAAATTTACTGCAATTTCTGAATCAGATTTTACACAAACAGACTGCAGTTCAGGACTTTCGTAATCACCTGAAAGAACTTGAATTCCTTCAGACGAAACCTTGCAGGAAATATGATTGAGCGATAAAAAAACAATAAATGACAGAAAAAGTGCCTGAATAACCGGCAAAAAAATGTTTAATTTTTTTTTCATACAAACCTCTGCTTTATTAATTGCATCGGTCTATGAAAAACAGAAATCTTCTGTAAATTTTTTATGATTTTTGCAAAAAAAAAGCAGAAAAAAGACACTTTCAAAGCATCTTTATTCTGCCTTTCTGAAAATTATAGTGAAGCTGAAAAATCAGCGGACTGAAAAAGTTTCTACCATATATCTGAAAGAAATTCCGTCTCTGTCTTCAAGTGTTTTTTCTACTATAAAAACAATATTTTTGCGGCTTTCATCGCGGATAATTTTTTCGATTTTATAGCCTGTTATGTTTTTGCGCTTAACATCAGGTGAACCGACTTTGTATTCATTGAGCAACTGACCAGCCGGATCAATTTCCTTTATGGAAATATAAAATGAAGAAGCAAGATTCTGGCCTGAACCATAAAAACTTGGAATCAATTTTATGAGCCATTTTACAGGCTTTTCCAAAGTCGAAAGTTCAAAATCGGTAAATTCAATTGTTTCAGTACCTTTTTTTGACTCATCATCGCAGACATACAGCAAATTTTCTGCATTAGTTTTCTTTAAATTATATTTTTTAAGGTAAAAGGCACTGCGCTGCTCAAGTTTTTCATAAGTTTTCAAACCGCTTTCATTAGCAGGAGCTTTTCCTGGTAATGTTCGAAAAATGCCGTCTGAAACAAAATCATTTTTAGCTACATCAACAGTAAAAATTTCTGCATAAGAATTGAAAGTGCGGTCTGTTTTTCCATATTGTCCAAAAACATAAACTGAACCGTCGCTTGAAAAACCTTCGTCTACAAAATATGCAGCATCACCTGCAAAAATTCCGGCAGTAAAAAACATGCTTAATGCAACCACCAATAATTTTTTCATATATCCTCCCAATTCCGTCAGAAAAATCATATTCCGTCTAAAAAATGATGAATTCCGCTAATTGCCCGTAACACAAGGAGCTACCGTGCAGTAAAAATTTTGAACGAAAGAAACACCATTTACAGTTTGATTTTCGGATTTTTTTCAGCAAGTCTTTACTAAAAACGTCCATACCATTATGATTTTTTTATGACCGTAATTACCAGAAACAGGATTTTCATTCTGGCTAGAACACTTTCTTTTCTTGTTTATGCATTAAGTATTGCAATTTTCCTTCACTATTTTTCAACAGGGCTGATTGTTCAGCCAGATTCGGAAAAAATAAAGCCTTTCATTTTTCAATACAGGTACAATGCAGTCTTGATTTCTATTTTTGTATTTCTATTTTATACGCTTGCAGCTCAATTTTTTGTTTACCAGAATTTCGTCAGGACACGAGCAACTGAAATCCTGTTTTTCAGCACTTTTCTGCTCAGCTGCATTTCTGAAATTCTGCGGCTTTTTGTGCCTATTGACGGGCTGGCTTCAAACTATTCAGCAATGTACCTTCTGATTGGGCAGGGAATCCTTTTCGGCAGGATTCTTGCACCGCTGAGTTTTCTGTTCATGGCACTGATGAGCGGAAATGAGCAGCGCATAAATGAAGAAAAAAATCTGACTGTAATTATTTTTACGGCAATGTTTTTCAGCTCAATCATTCCAATAAATTCTGCCATAATTACGAAATTCTTTACATTTCAATGGGGATATTCGCTGTTTATTGATTTTTTCAGAATGACAGTTGTTTTTATCGCCTGTTTTTCAATGTTCCTGAAATCTTCAAAAGCTGATTCTCCGGAAGATTTAAAAATAGCTTCCGGGTTTGCAGCAATGCAGGCAGGCTATCTGATTCTGTGTAATGCTGATTCTTATGAACTTCTTTCTGCAGGTTCTCTGCTGCTTTTTGCAGGAACCTATATTTACATAGAATTACTGCACAAAAAATACCTTTGGATATAAGGGCTGAACTCTCCTCCAGAGTTTCAAAAAAATTCTTGCTGCAATCAGGCTAAAATAAATTGTGCAAGACCTCCAGTCAGCACAGGGATGAAAAGATTATCAAAATCTTTCAGTGGCAGAAGTTCTATTGCCATAGCAGCAAAACCAATCACCAATGCAGCAGAAACAGAATGCAGCATCAGCAGTGATGAAATAAAAACAGCTGCAAAGCAGGCAAGGCTTCCTGCAACAGTTTTACCGTTTGTAAAAGGTATGCGAATTCTGCCGCACAATTTTCCGACAAGACTTGCAAGTCCGTCGCCAAAGCCCAAAGCGTAAATTCCTACAGCAGCAGGAATCTGTTTCCACAAAATTGCAGCAGAAATAATTCCAAGTACAAGAGTAACAGGCCCCATGACAAATTTGTTTTCATCACGTTTACGGGCGGCTGCGGCAGTAATAGCCGAAATAAACGGAACTTTTTTTCCACCAAGCCTGAGAAATTCAAAAATACAGTAAAAAACAAGGCAAAGCATCAGCAGCCAGAGTGTCGTAAAATAAAATCTGGCAAGAAAGAAAGGCACAAATGCTGTGCACAAATGTATGCTTTTCCTAAAAATTTCCTTACGTATGTCTAGGCCTCGCTGTTTCAGCAGGACTCCTGTAAAAAATTCATTCAACATCATCTTCTCCGATTAAAAGACCTGCAATCCTTTTTCTTCACCAGACAGAGTTCTTGGAATGTCTGGATAGGCAGCCGGCTCAAAATCAGCACCAGGTTTTATCATATATCTTATATTTTCCTCTGCCAGATTTGAAACATCCTTGCGCTTCATGGAAGTCTGATTACGGGTAAGGGCATCTCCGGCACGCATAGATTCTGTAAAGTTGATTGTTGCCTGCGCTCTAAGCTGGCTGTTTCCTGTACGTTTTGCCAAATTATACAGAATTACGCCAAGATTGTTGCAGGCTTTCATATACATATCAACAATAGCCTCATCTCTAGGGTCAGACTGAGGTATCATAATCTTTTTGTCGGAACGAATAACGTTCAGATTATCAATTAATTTTTCAAAATAGCCTTTTGCTGCATTATAGCTATTTCTGTTTATAAGAACATTTCCCAAAGCCATCAAAAGATTATTATCATCTGGAACCGCTTCTGCAGTTGCCATAAATGAGCCCATAGCTTCCTGCATGGCACCTTTTTCATACTGAATTGCCCCGATTTTGTAGCGGATTGACGGAGTATCGTTTTCATTTTCAATAGCCGCCTTATAATACTCAAAAGCAGAATCAATATTATTAAACTTAAAATAATCAATATCAGCCATATCAGAATAAAGCTGTCCGATTATGTGATTTCCCGGAAGAGCAGGAACCTGAGCCTTAAAGGTTGAAATTCCATCTGTAAAGGTTTCCACAGCCTTTATGATTTCCTGTTTTTTTATAAAAATTTCACCTTTCAGCCTGTAAGAATCAATCTGCTTGTAAACATCAGCTTTCTTCAGTGTTCTGGCATTTTTAAATGCATCTAAAGCAGCATCCAGATATGCCATTGCGCCGTTAAAATTGGTCATATTTATGTAATAACGTGCCATGTTATAGAGTGCCGTAGGATTTGTCGGATCAGCCTCGATTGCTTTTTCCATAAGAGCCTTTACATCTTCTATTCTGTCTTTCAGATACGCTTCTGACGGAGAAAGCTTTCCTGTCATTTTTTCAAACATATATCCGCTCAATTCAGTCAGTTCCAGGGCTCCAAGTGTTTTTTTCTTTGGATAAAAAATTTCCTTGAGGCGAAGCACTTCCTTCAAATCGTCGGTCTTTATAAAATAGCGCAACATTCTTGACAGATACAAATCCTTTGCGCCATACAACGACATTAGGGAAGCATAATTACTGCGCGCATTTTCGTACATTTCAGGGTTTCCGTTATCGCCCCAGTCAAGATAAATGTCACCAAGTTCCAGAAGTCCGTCAGCATCATTTACAAAATACAAAAGCAGACGGTCATTCAAAATACGAATGGCACCTTCATAATCTGAAAGATCCTGCCACTGCATGCGTGCATATTCAAGACCTGCCTGTTTGTCATTTTTGTAACGCTTCAAAATATCATCATACATTACAGCTGCACGCTCATACTGTTTATGATTTCTGTACCCCTGTGCAAATTTGTAGAACCAGGATTTTATGTTGCGGTATCTTACAGCTTCCTTAAATCTCTGCTCAGCCTGGGGATATTCATCTGCCTCCAGAAGGGCATATCCTTGCTTGTACAAACTGTTAGCTTTTAGAGGCCTGTAAATATAATGCTTTCCACACAAAAACAAAAACAGACTTATAAAGCCCAGTCCTAAAGAAAGCAGAATAACTGGAATGATTCTATTTTTTAGCTGATATTCAAAAGAAGCTTTATATGCTTCATATTCTTCAACAGTTCTATGCTCAAAATCTCTTGGAACAGGAAGTGAAATATCAAGAATTTTTTCCAGATGACTTGCAAGATTTCTGGCTGAAACTTTTTTTATTACTTTTTCAATTACCTCAAAAACCGTATCTTTTGTAAACTCATCATTTGCAATCATTTCTTCAATTGCAATTTTTACATTCAACGGATAATGAGAAAGGTTTTTCTTGAATTTTTTATATTCGTCTTCTGTTATGGAATTTTTTTCAGCAGGAGATGTTTGCGCCTTTCCAAGTTCTACAGGATTTACAGTTTTCTGAACAGCATTGTCCAAGTCAGCTTCAAGCGTATCTGAAAATCCCGGAATATAAAATTCATCATCGCCACCGAGGTCAAAATCATCATCGCCGTGAGAAAAACTTTCATCTGTATCTTTTATATCGATATTGCTGAAATCTGCAGAACCTGAGTCTCCAGTTTTTCCTGAAGAAAAATCAATATTTTCCAAATCAGAAACATCAATATCATTGAAAGTATCTATTTTTTCATCTGAATTTCCAGCATCGCCACCTGTTGCAAATGGGTCGGCATTTATTCCAAGCTCACCGCCAGATGTGCCAAACGGGTCGGCATTTGTTCCAGACTCGTCGCCACCTGTGCCAAACGGGTCGGCAACTGTTCCAGGCTCATCGCCAAATGTGCCAAATGGGTCAGCAGCTGTTCCAAGGCCATCGCCAGATGTGCCAAACGGGTCGGTATCTGCTCCAAGCTCACTGCCACCTGTTGCAAACGGGTCGGCAGCTGTTCCAAGGTCATCGCCAGATGTTGCAAACGGGTCGGCAGCTGTTCCAACTCCTGAAGGCTTCTGCCTGTTTTCTTCACCAAAATCCAATGTACCAGGGACTTCTACCAGTTCAGGTGGTAAATCCATATTTAAGTCAATTGGCTCGGCATTTGTTCCAGGCTCACCGCCACCTGTTGCAAACGGTTCGGCACTTGCTCCAAGCTCACCGCCAGATGTGCCAAACGGGTCGGCATTTGTTCCAGACTCGTCGCCACCTGTGCCAAACGGGTCGGCAACTGTTCCAGGCTCATCGCCAAATGTGCCAAATGGGTCAGCAGCTGTTCCAAGGCCATCGCCAGATGTGCCAAACGGGTCGGTATCTGCTCCAAGCTCACTGCCACCTGTTGCAAACGGGTCGGCAGCTGTTCCAAGGTCATCGCCAGATGTTGCAAACGGGTCGGCACTTGTTCCAGGCTCATTACCAGATGTGCCAAACGGATCGGCACTTGTTCCAAGCTCATCGCCACCTGTTGCAAACGGGTCGGCAGCTGCTCCAAGCTCATCGCCACCTGTGCCAAACGGGTCGGCAGCTGTTCCAGGCTCACCGCTGCCTGTGCCAAACGGGTCGGCATTTGTTCCAAGCTCATCGCCAGATATGCCAAACGGCTCGGCACTTGCTCCAACTCCTGAAGGCTTCTGTCTGTTTTCTTCACCCAAATCCAATGTACCAGGAACTTCTACCAGTTCAGGTGGTAAATCCATATTTAAGTCAATTGGCTCGGCATTTGTTCCAAAGTTGTCGCCAGATGTAGCAAATGGCTCGGCAGATGTTCCAAGCTCATCGCCAGATGTAGCAAACGGGTCGGCAGATGCTCCAGACTCATCGCCAGATGTGCCAAACGGGTCGGCATTTGTTCCAAGACCATCGCCACCTGTTGCAAACGGGTCGGCACTTGCTCCAAGATCATCTCCACCTGTGCCAAACGGGTCGGCACTTGTTCCAGACTCACCGACACCTGTGCCAAATGGGTCGGCAGCTGTTCCAGGCTCACCTCCAGATGTGCCAAATGGGTCGGCAGCTGTTCCAGGCTCACCTCCAGATGTGCCAAATGGG
>JAEDIW010000112.1 GCA_016296655.1 Treponema sp.
AACTATGAAAATTTTATGAAAGCTTCCAACAAGGCAGTTGGTTTTATCGCCGCCTTCATTCAGGTGCAGTTGTATCTGAATCAGGAGAACTGCAATGAAAACACATTCTTTCTCGACTTGATAAAAGCATAGATAATATAGGGTTTTGGAAGCGAAAAGCCGGGATTTTTAGGGAAAAAGCGGGATTTATTGGGAATATTATGCAAAGGGCTTGCACAATAAGCGATAAATTCAAGGGTTTTTAGTGCTAAAAATCGCTTACGATGGCGAATTTCAAGGCAAAAACAGCCCTATTTATAGACTTTTAGAAGCTCCAAAACATAGTATTTTTTGCCTTTTTCTGCTCCCCATTCTTCAAATCCTTCACCTTTTTTACTTGCAAAGGCTACAACAAACGCTGAATTCATGCTATAACCAGCCCGAAAACCGACCAAAAAATGTGGAAAATCCTTGTATTTTTCAAGCCGTTTTTCGTAGTATGGAGTGATATTTCGGTACTCTTCGGGCTCTCTCCGCTCCATATTATACTAAGCCAGAAGCCCTTTATTGGCAAAATTAACAGCGGAACTTTACCGAATTTCTTTTTGAAATCTGCGTAAGTAGAAATGTTATCTTTCTTTGTAAAATTGTCATCAAGATTTTTTTTTCACAGGGGGGGGCTAAATCCTTTTGTTCTTTGTCAAACAGGTTCAGCCAAACAGCACAGCCTGAAAACAGTCCTATCACCAGTACTAAAACGATTGATATTACAGCTTCCATTTTTTTATGCTCCATTTTTCCGACCTTTGTAAGCAGCAACGCGTTCTTTTAGTGATGTGTAAAATTCTTTAAGCGTTTTTTGAGCCATGAAAGTTCCAAGCCCGACTGCTGTCAAAAATTCCTTTTCATCGGTGGTGAGAGTTTCAAACAGTCGGATATAATCTCCATTTGTTTTGCATTGGTCTTCTCGTTGTTCCAGTTCCTCACGCCATTCTTTCTTTTTTTCTTTTGTTCGGCTTCGTTTTATTGAACCTACAAAAACATTCTGACAGCGAGAGCCGCAAAAATACATAGTCTTTTTTATTTCGGGAATATCTGGGTCTGGGTCAATTTTTTTTCCGCTTGTGATTGTTTTCTTGCATATTGCACATTTATATTGTTTGCTCATCTTTCATCAGTCCTTCCGCTTTCAGTCTTCGCGGGTGCTTTCGTCTTCGTAAATAATCTGCTTCTTTTTGTCCTTTGCATATTGGAATTCCATTTTTGCACCCTCTGAATTCTGCCAGTCTTTTTGCATATAGACGGCATCGCATACATCAATCATAGCGTAGCAGATGTGCATATAGTCCTCATGCTCAAAACCTTCATTCAGAACAAGAACGGAAGGAGACATTACAGTATGTCCTTCTTCTTTTAGCTGCTTTCTGCTTTCATAGAACTTGGAAAGGATTTCTGTTTTTTCAAGCCCGGTTACTTTTCCTGCAATGTAGACTTTCATTTTTTTACCTCGCTTTCAAGAATCTCCATCGTGTCCTTTGGAGATAAGCCGATTTTTTGACAAAGCAATAAAAAAGAAGCGGCGGCAACCTGTAAACCACAGAAAGACATACTGTTAACAGCCTGTTGCACTTCTTCGTGCGATATTTGTCTTTTGCTGTACATGAATGTTGCTTCCCGTCCGTTTTTCCAGATTGTCATTGCCGCTCCTTTATGCACAAGTTTTTTCTTCATCGCAACTGTAAGTTTCTAAACTCCTGTTGCGGATGTAATCTGCTTGGCGAAGATGCCGGGATTGATAATCGGAACTGCGATGGAAAGTCCGAAAATCACGACAGCAAAAATCGCAAAAGCTATCTGAGGGACTGCGTTTGCGACGAGTGACACGATAAGCATCATAAACGACACAAGAATTACAGCAATCCACATCCAGAAGCTGAGCAAGCATTTAGTCCATTTCTTCATTGATTCACCCCCTTCCGCTCGCACGGTTAGATTTTTAAAACAATAAAATTTTAGGATTAAGGCTTACTGAGTCAAAGGACGGACACTACGGCTACAGGTGGTCGCCGCAATGTCCGCTGACTGATGAAAGCGTATGATGTAAGTATAAAAAAAGAAAACCGCTGTCGTGTATTAACAGCGGTTAAAAGATAGGCTTGACTTCTGGAGCGTACAAACGTATTATTCAATTAAGGGTAAGCGAAGGTAGAAGTCAATATAGGAGCGGACTTAGGGGCTTCGGACATGCTACATGCAGTGTGGTTCAACTCCCACCGCCTTCCGCTTACCTTATTTTCTAGAACCATATTTCATAGTCGGAAGATACCATCCGTTGGACTCAGGCGAGCTTCCTCTGCTTGGTATGGTTCTACTTTATTTCTTTCAAAAATTTTCCGTTCAGTTCGTTTTTCACAGATTCATTTGACAGGTAGCCTACAGACCTTATAAACGCACTTGATATTCCGTTCACGACTTCTACTGGGCGCACAGCAATTTTTAACCAATTATTTTCATCTACAGGCATAAGAAAAACTACAGATGATTTATTTTTATTTCCATGTGGATCGGTTGCCCAATAAGTATGCCCATAAAGAAGTGCATCAAGGATTATATCCGCATCATCTTTTGTAATCTTGTGTCTTGATGCTTTTATGCCTTTTATTAGTCTTGATTCAAGCCCTATTATATTATCCACGCCCACATCTATGTTTTCGTGTTCTTTAAGCCATTTGCAGATGTTTCTATCAAGGAAGCCCACAGGAGCGATTTCTGTTCCTCTGTGATTTCCATTAAATGCAGAATCGACAAAATTTCTGAAAGATTCACGTTGAATCTTGTTGTCAAAAAGAGTTTTTAAGAATGCTTTGTTGTTTTCATCATTGAGTGTGGACGCTTTTAATGATGTAGTTTGTAATAATGAAAAATTACGTCCTGTCTGTCCCTGATTCCAGTTAAAGCCTGGTGTAATTCCCTGCGGTATTCTTTCAAGCGTTCCCTTGCGTTCGTTGAAGTAGTTTTTATAATTTGCTTTTGGTGCTGTTGTCTGAACCGGAACACGTTCTGTTTTTCCTGTGTCAGGGTTGTATGCTGGCACTCCGCCTTGTTCATATTTCTGTTTTCGGGCTTCTGTTACTGCTACTGTATAACACTTGCAGCCATAGCCGTTGGGTGGAAATATTGAGTTCCAGAGGGGGTCGTCTTTTGGCAGAATAAGGTTGTTCCATCTGAGGTGCTGTTCACGATGGTGGACGCTTGCACCTATGCGATACATCAGATATGGATGCAGATCACTTTCCATTGTGCGGTCGTACTGTCCTTTCTGATATGCGCTCCGCAGGTTTGTGCTGTAGATTGTCTTGAGGCGGCGGTCACTTCCAAGCTGTGCGTTTACGGGACGACCTGTCAACGGATCTGTCATTTCTTTCTTTCCCCACCATCCTTTCTGCATGAGGGTCGGCTTCAATTCTTTTTTGAACTGTTCAAAAGTTGTGCCGTTTTCTATAGCTTTTTCAATTGCCGTTTTTATGTCGGAAAGTACATCAATCTGCATTGCTTTTGCAACTGTAAAAGCTGCTGCGTGTTCTTCGTTCCATACGTCTTTATATGAGAATGCCGGGTGGAGCTTTTTGTTTTTGATGTATTCAAGAGCCTGTTTCGGAATGAGTTTGTCTGCCA
>JAEDIW010000113.1 GCA_016296655.1 Treponema sp.
CCGTGATGCCCGTCTTTTGACTCCGTAAGCCTTAATCCTAAAACCTTATTGTTTTAAAAATCTAACCGTGCGAACGGAAGGGGGTGAATCAATGAAGAAATGGACTAAATGCTTGCTCAGCTTCTGGATGTGGATTGCTGTGATTCTTGTTTCGTTTATGATGCTTGTCGTGTCACTCGTCGCAAACGCAGTCCCTCAGTTAGCTTTTGCGATTTTTGCCGTCGTGATTTTTGGGCTTTCCATCGCAGTTCCGATTATCAATCCTGGCATCTTCGCCAAGCAGATTACATCCGCAACAGGAGTTTAGAAACATACTGTTGCGATGAAGAAAAAAACTTGTGCATAAAGGAGCGGATATGGCAATTTGGCTGAACGGTCGAGAAAAGGCATTCATGTACAGCGAAAACAAACTAACGCACAGAGAGGTGCAACAGGCTGTCAACAGTATGACCTATCAAGGCTTACAGCTTGCCGCCGCTTCTTTTTTATTGCTGTGTCAAAAAATCGGCTTGTCTCCAAAGGAAACGATGGGGATTCTTGAAAGCGAGGTAAAAAATGAAATTTTACATAGCTGGAAAAGTAACAGGGCTTGAAAAAGCCGACCTATTCAAAAAGTTCTATGAGAGCGGAAAGCTGCTCAAAAAAGCCGGACATCTCGTGATGTCACCCGCCGTGCTTGCCCTGAATGAAGGCTTCGAGCATGAGGACTATATGCACATCTGCTACGCGATGATTGATGTCTGTGATGCGGTCTATATGCAGAAAGACTGGCAGCAGTCTAAAGGTGCAAGAATGGAGCTTCAGTACGCAAAGGACAAGAAGAAGCTGATAATTTACGAAGACGAAAGCACCCGCGAAGACTGAAAGCGGAAGGACTGATAAAAATGGAAGAACTGGAAAGAGTAAAAAGAAGGGTGAAGAAGCTACTCGCCCTGTCAAAATCACCGAATGAAAATGAAGCTGCCTCAGCTCTCAGAAAAGCAAATGAGTTGATGGCAGATTATAAACTCACCGCAGAGCAATTTTTCGACTACACAAATGCGAAAGTGAAAGGCACAAAGCGTTTTATCAGATGGCGTGTCGTCCTTGCAAACGCTGTAGAAAATCTTTATGCAACATACCACTACAGCGACTATGAAGGAAACATTGTTTTTATTGGCGAGGAACTTGATGTTTTTATGTCCACGGAAATGTATAAATATCTTGTAAAAACGATAGACCGAATGGCAAAACAAAACATCCGCAAAAACGCAAAATACAAATATCGCCAGTCATACAGAGCAGGAATTGCGAGCCGTCTTTACGACCGAATGTATGAACTCGGACAGCAGTGCAGCTGGCGGAATCCAAAAGAACTGAAAGCACAAAAAAAACAGATTGCCGAGTTTGTTGAAAAACAGTTTGCTATCGAAACAACAATAAAGAAATTTGAAAAGGCAAACCTGACGGCTTTTTCAAAAGGAAATAACGATGCCAATGGAATAAACCTCAGCCGCCAGATGACAGGAAGCGGGACACGAAGAATCGGAGGCTGGTAAAATGAAAAAAGAACCGTATATTCCGACACAAACAGAATGGGTGCGGCAGTTCGGAAAGCCCTCGCTCATTCTGCCAATCAAAGGTCGCTGGCTCAGAAAAATATGGAGCGGAGAAAAGAAAGAAGAATACCGTGAGGACAAGCCGTATTATCAGCGGCTGCTGGAAAAATACAGGGATTTTCCGTCTTTCACGGTTGGCTTCCGGGCGGGTTATAGCATGAATTCAGCGTTTGTTGTGTGCCTTTGCAAGCTAAAAAAGGTGAAGGATTTGAAGAATGGGGAGCAGAAAAAGGCAAAAAATACTATGTTTTGGAGCTTCTAAAAGTCTATAAATAGGGCTGTTTTTGCCTTGAAATTCGCCATCGTAAGCGATTTTTAGCACTAAAAACCCTTGAATTTATCGCTTATTGTGCAAGCCCTTTGCATAATATTCCCAATAAATCCCGCTTTTTCCCTAAAAATCCCGGCTTTTCGCTTCCAAAACCCTATATTATCTATGCTTTTATCACAAAATCAAGAGAAGACAAACAAAAGTTTGCTAAACTTTTCAATGAATACAATAAGTATTTAGATGCTGCAAAGATCCAGGGATTTGAATTTGATAAATGTCTTCCACATCGTACAGAAGAAATCGATACAGGAAAGAAGACTAGTGAAGGAACTCCAATTTTCGAAGAACGAGTTGTAGTTCCAGTTCCATCATCAGCTAATCTTTCAAGCCAGAATTACAATGCATTGCTTCAGCGATATAAAGATTTGACAAAGACTCATACTCCAGGATCTGGAACAGGTCCTGATGATGTTCCTTATGATATTAAGGGCTACATCACAGAAATAAATACCGGAATGATTGATACCGCTTATATGAACAGCAAGTTCGTAAAATTCCTCAAAGTTCTGGATTCTGACAAAGCAGAGCAGATTAAGGAAGCCCTAAATGAACTTCATAAAACCTTTGGAAGTTTGAGTCAGGAAGAACAAAAATACGCAAATGTATTTATTCATCAAGTACAAAGCGGTGATGTAAAAGCTGATCCAACAAAAACACTTCGCGATTATATCACCGAGTATATGATTTCTGATAGAACGAAAAGAATTACAGAATTTGCAAACTCGTTTGGGGTTCCGAACCAAGAACTGCTTGATTTTATGAAATTAGATATTACAGAAGCAAATATCGATGATTTTGGAAGATTCTCTTCTTTGAAGGAAAAGGTAAATCGTGAGATTGCAAAGGCATATATTGAACAACTTGAGGGTGAACAAATTTCTGCATTTAAACTTTCAATGAAAATTGATTCTGTACTTAGGACTTTTGTATTGAGTGATGGAAAGGAATAAAAAATGGATGGTGAATTAATAAGAGAAAAGATTGCCCAGAGACTTTATAAATTACTCGTTGTTAATCCATCTGCAATTGCTATTCAACAGAAAGATGGTAGGTATGCAACTTGTTATATTCAATATGATGAATATTTACTTGCAGAGATGCTCAGAAGAAGAGGTTCTGCCGGTTGTTATCAACAAAATCCAGGAGGATTAATAAAATGGATATGTTTGGATTTTGATTGTAAAAAGAAAACAAATCCTCCTTTAGATGAATTATAAAATTTAATCAAAACATCAGTTTTAAAAAAACTTGATGAAATAGGTATATCTTATATCACTGAGTTTTCAGGAAGACGTGGAATCCATGTTTGGATTATTTTTTGAAGAGAAGATATCAAAAAAAATTGGATATAGTATTATACAAGAATTATTTAACCTGAATTTCGAGTTTTATTGAGAATTTACAAAAAAAGCGTAAATCTTTAAAATTTTAATCACCACAAAAAAATCAAAAAGAGTTACGCTTATGTATGAACAAATTTACAACTTAACCTGCATGTTTTTCAAGAGCCTTAAAGGCAATTTGATGTATGAATTTCTTATTTCAAAGTTCAATGGAAAACGAGGGCCTAAAAGACAATTAAGTCTTGAGCAGATTGTCGCGCTGAACATCTACAGATTTCATTTCAAAACGGGAGATCTGAAAAATTATCATAAAATGATAAAAGAACTGATGAGTGACAAAGTT
>JAEDIW010000114.1 GCA_016296655.1 Treponema sp.
GCAAGAAAACATGGGATAAACGCCTTTGAAGCTGTAAAACTTGCCTTTGCTGGAAATCCTGCATTATGCCTGGGATTTTAGGTGCTGAATAGTTACATTAAATTTAGTTTTTTCAGCTTAACAAATCAGATTGGAGAACACGTTATTTTGTGTTTCTTATCAAAGAAAAGCTTTTGTGTAAAATCCCGCACTGCACAAACGTAATTGTTGTTGTTGTTCTTGTTGTTGTTGTTCCAGTCCCCATTGTTGAAATTGAGTTTGTATGCGTTGTTATCGTTGGAAGCGTACTGGGACGACGACCAGATAAAGCAGATTTCTATGGACTCTGATGCAAGCATTTGCACCAGAATTGGGATACCGGATGTAAAGGCAACTTTTGGCCGTGCAATTCTTTTTGCATTTTTTGTTCCGGTGAATCTGCCGCTTTTACACAAAAGCTGGCTCGCTCTGCAAAGCCTTAACCTTGCAAATTCTGGCTCTTACTGCCTGAATTTCTCCATGCAGTAATCTGCTTGCCTATGCTTTCCAGCTTTAAAGAAAGTTCGGCTCGCTGTTTCATTGTAATCAGTTTTAGGTCTGCACACAAGCGCACTTCAAATTTTACAATTTCAAAATGATCCAAAAACTGCTCAAGATATTGAGTTTTGTCCTTTGTTTTGTTGGCACGGTAGATGTATCGGACAAGAATTATGCAGTCACGCTTTAAGTCCTGACCAAGAGTAAATTTGTATTCGCGGGGAAAATCCGTTGTTAATTGGAAAAGCCGTAATGTAAGCTGATAGACTTCCTTAAAGACTGGTAAATCGTAATATAATGCCATGAAACAATTATATCATAAAAAAAGCCCTTAGCTCACATAAGCCAAGGGCGAAATTTTGGAATTTTTTTTCGGGTTTTCAACCTTACATAGTAAGGTTGAAAACAAAATGGATAAATAGTTAAATCCGCTGCACGCCCTTTCGCTAGTTGAAAGCCCGCACTGCACAAACGTAATAGTTGAATGTTGAGCTTGGAGTTGAAGTTCCAGTCCCCAACGTTGAAATTGAGGAAGTATGCGAAGCCATCGACGGAAGCGTACTGGGACGACGACCAGTAGTAGCTATCACCAAACTGACTTCCTCCACAAAGACTACTTGCTGCATCTACTGTTGCTTTTACCTTCCAGATATCAAACAATTCTGCTACTGTTGGTAAATACCAGCCATTTTCATATGCAGTCCCAAGATTTGTTGCTGTATTTTTATAGTTCTTTGCAAAGTAGAATGCTGGGTATTTTGATGGATCTGTAGTATCGTCTGCAAGTCCTGCCGTTGTCAAAAATGATGCTATCTGTTCAAGGTTGTCGCTTCCGTCTGTGTCACCTGTAAAGGTAAGGTTACCTGCATCTCCACTTGCAGGACACTGGATTGTTTCAATGTTTTTATTGTATGCCTTTGCATCTTTTGTACACCATGCTAGACCACTTCTGTTGTGTTTTAAGCCTACACCTAAAGTTTTTCCACCATCTACCTTAAAGATAACTGCAATTGCCGCATCCTTCTGTTCATCTGAAAGAGTAAGTTCAGCAGTATAAGGTGTGGCACTTCCGTCATTGAACACAATGTCACCTACGGCTTTTGCGACACCTGGTGCCTTTGTTCCAAGAATTTCACTTCCACCTGTGCTTCCGCCAGCATTATTTCCACCAGCAGGATTTGTACAGCCAACAAAAGCCAATGCCAGCACTGATATCACCAGCATTGAAAACAAGTTTTTCTTCATAAAAACCTCCAATTTATTTTTTATAAATTTGTGCACAAAAATTATAACATAATTCTGATTTTTTTGCTCTACTTTTTGGAGACCTTTATTAACGAAAGAATTGAATATTGTCGATTATTTTATTTTTGCCATTGACACACCTAAACTTGTAAACTATTACAAGACCAGGCTCTGCTTCAGGGAATTGGAAAACATCGAAGACAAGAACTTTTTTGAATATGCAGAACCAGACTACGATGACGGCTGCAAATTCATGTTTTTCCCTCTAAGCTGATTACTTCTTTTTCTCTATTTTTATTGCCGATTTTTCAATTCTATAGTGTTTGGAAAGTTTTTCCTTAAAATATTCTTTTAATACTTTTACCCTGAACCGCCAGGACTTGTAGTGCCTCATTATTCCTAGATAGGAGTTGATGCTTGCCTGTATCTCATTAAGTTCTTCTTTGCTTGGCTTGTGGTTCTGGGCAAGTTTTTCATAACCTCTGGCTTTTTGCATAAAGTTTTTCAGAACACGTTTTCCTGCCATTATGTAATTTGGCTTTATGTAGGCACCAAGAAAAGGAACTCCAATTTTTGCAGGCTGAAGGTAAATCTTTTTTGGATGCAGTGTAAGCCCCAGTTCTTCCTTTAAGAATTCACGGATACGCGGAATAAGATATTTTAGATATCCTTCATCCTGATGGACTATTACAAAATCATCCACATAACGCAGATAGCATTTTATTCCCAAGTCGTGCTTAATGTAGTGGTCAAATTCCGTAAGGTAGAAATTTGCAAACACCTGACTAGTAAGGTTTCCGATTGGAAGCCCGTATCCTGTTTTTGTGGTAAAAAGCGACTTGTCCTTTGGCAAACCTTCCCGTGCACGTTTTGGACTTTTGTAATTCACACTACATGTAGGATCGTTAAAAACAATTTCTCTGGTAAGATATTTTACAAAGCTGAGCTTTTCTTCTATCTCTTTCAAGTCAAAAATCCACTGGCCTTTGAACTTCTTGTTTTTATCTGTTTCCAGTTTTTCCAGCAATGATTGCCTGTATTTTGTTTCTATAAAAAACTCAAGTTTTTCATAAAGTTTTTTACGTTCAATGTTCATGAAAAAGCCTTTTATGTCCATCTTTAGAATCCAGGCTTCCTGCGAATTGTTGCAAGTCTGGCTGTTTATAAAATGAAAGAGCCGCTTTATTGCCATGTGCGTTCCTTTACCTTTGCGACAGGCATATGAATCGTGAATGAAGTATTTTTCAAAGCATGGCTCAAGCTCAGAAATCAAAATATGGTGGACAATTCTGTCCTTGAATGGGGCTGCAAAAATTTCCCGTTTTACAGGTTTGTCCACGATAAAGCAGTTGCAGCTTCCGGGGTGCCATGTTTTTGTCTGCAATTCCCTATAAAGCTGCATAAGATTGTTTTCAAAATCAACTTCAAATGTAAGTGCACCAAAAGAATAGCGTTTATTCTTGCGACATTGAAAATAGAGTTCAAAAAGATTTTCAAGGAATTGTTCGGTATCAAAATACATTACGGTAAAAAAGGAAAAAATATATTTTTATATTTATCTTTTTAATATGATACCACAAATCAGTTTCAAATAACTATTTTTCAAGCGACGAATGTCGCCTACCTTTATTTACATACCCACGCCAGTGGCGTGTAAGCATAACATAGGTTTAAACGGTGGCGCGGCTCGATCCAACATCACATATTATTCTGTAAAAAATTGACTTTATATGGTATAATTTACCCATAGATTTTTGGCATGAGAAAGTGTTTATGAGTAACTTTGCCTTTTTACAGCTGATTATGCTTTGTTCATAGACGAACAATTGATTGGTATTATTGAAGCAAAG
>JAEDIW010000115.1 GCA_016296655.1 Treponema sp.
ATTTGACGGGAAGTGCTGAGTAATCGCTTCAAAGTGTTAATCAGCACTTCCCTAATAAACATGAATTGCATATATCTGCATTATATGGTACTCTTTCTTTGCAAAATTGAATAAATATGCATTTTCATCGGAGGCTTTAGATGAATGTTGTTGTAATGGGCGCTCAGTGGGGCGATGAAGGAAAGGGAAAAATCGTTGACTTTCTTGCAGAAAAGGCAAAATATGTAGTCCGCTATGCTGGCGGTGCAAATGCCGGTCATACAATCGTTGTTGATGGCAAAAAATATGCACTTCATCAGGTTCCTTCTGGAATTCTTTATCCAAATAAATCTGTTTTCCTGGGCTCTGGCATGGTAATTGAGCCTGAAGCTTTGTTTAATGAACTTAAAATGCTTTCTGACAATGGCATTAACTGGGAAGGGCGTGTTTTTATTTCTGACCGTGCCCATCTTACTTTGCCAGGCTATCGTCAGATGGACAAAGACCGCGATGCAGCAAGAAAACGCCCGATTGGTACAACAGGTCGCGGAATCGGAACAACTTATTCGCAGAAAGCTGAACGCGATGGAATTCGTCTTGCAGATCTTGATTGGGACGAAAAATGGAACGACCTCGATGAGTCTGACAAAGAATTTTTGGGAAAATATAAAGAACAGCTTTTAAAAATGCGCGTTGACATTGCAGCTAAAATGTGGGAATTCCGGAACGATGACATTCTTTTTGAAGGTGCTCAGGGGGCAATGCTTGACATTGACTCAGGAACATACCCTTATGTTTCTTCTGGAGCCTCAGGTTCTTACGGCGCTGCAAGCGGTGCAGGAATCGGTCCTCGTGCAATAGACAAGGTTTACGGAGTTTTCAAAGCTTACGAAACCCGCGTCGGTAATGGTCCTATGCCTTCTGAATTCAATGACACGACAGAAAGCGAACTTTGCACCTATGTCCGCAATACTGGCAATGAATTCGGTGTAACAACAGGTCGTGCACGCCGCTGCGGTTACCTTGACCTGGTTGCCTTGCGCTATGCATGCCATGTAAATTCGATTGATTCGCTGGTTTTGACACATCTGGACGTTTATGATGAAATGGACGAAATTGAAGCCTGTGTTGCATACGACATTGACGGAAAAATCGTAACTGATTTCCCTGCTTCAATTCCTGAACTTAACAGGGCAAAGCCTGTCCTTCAGAAATTCAAAGGCTGGAAAACTTCTCTGAGACCATGTGGTTCTTACGAAAAACTTCCTGCTGCCGCAAAAGAATATGTTGAATTTATTGAAGATTTTACAGAAACTTCAGTCGGCATTGTTTCTGTCGGTCCTGATCGCAACGAAACTTACAATCGCATTGATCCCTGGAAAAAATAACATTTTTTTCCAGAAAATCAGCAACTAAAATGGAAGAAGGCTGTCTAACATATTAGACGGTCTTTTTTTATGCACAAAAAAGTTTTGCATAGGAAGGAGCCGAAATAAATTCAGCATGGCAGACCTGATTAGACCGCTAGCTTGAAAAAACATTTTGCCGTGCTATAGTTTAGATATATGGAAATTTTGAAAATTTCAGGAACTTTCAAAAATTCAAAAACTTTCCTGAAAAAGCTTCTGAAATCTGCAGGTTTTAGGGGCAGCCTGAAATATTCAAGGTAAATCTGTCCATATTGGAATCTGGAGAAAAATTTGGAAACTATTGAAGATCTTGGAAAATATACTTTTCCTGCCTTGCTTGCAAATTCTGTAAAAAAATTTGCCATGTCAAATGCCTGTACCCTCGTCGGCGAAAAGCCCTGGACTTATGGAAAAATTGCTGAAAAGGTTGAATATGTTGCAAAACTCCTGACTCTTTTGGGAGCTGAACCATATTCAAAGGTTGTTTTGCTTGGCAATGGTTGTCCGTCATGGGTTGCCGCATATTTTGCAGTCGTAAATTATGCAAGAATTGCAGTTCCGCTTTTACCTGATTTTTCTCCAGTTGAAATTGAAAATATTTGTGCCCATTGCAAACCTGATGTCCTTATAATTTCAAAGGCTCAGTACAAGCGGCTTGAAAAAATAGCTGACAAACTCCCTGGAGTCATAATTCAGCTGGAAGATTTTGAAGTACTTGCAGGTGGGGATGGCATTAACCTTACGCAAGAAAACATTATGAATGTGCAATTGCCTTGCGTAGAGGTTGCAGAAGATGATACTGCCTCAATAATTTATACATCTGGTACTACAGGCCGTTCCAAAGGCGTTGAACTTTCGCACAAAAATCTTGTGTGGAATGCAGTTCAGGGGCAGACATGTCACAGAATAAATAAAATGGACAGGTGCCTTTCTTTTTTGCCGATTTCGCATGTATATGAATTTACAGTTGATTTTACAATGCAGCTGATGAATGGTGCCTGTGTCTATTATTTGGGACGGCCACCAACGGTAAGTGCCCTTTTGCCGGCTTTTAAAATTGTGCAGCCAACTATTGTCTGCGCAGTTCCTTTAATCGTAGAAAAAATTTACAGGAACAAGGTGCTGCCAGAGTTTGAAAAGTCAAAGATTCTAAGGGCTTTATATAAGATACGGCTGTTTCAGATTCTTTTGCACAGGTTTGCAGCCGGCAGACTTAGAAAAACTTTTGGCGGCCATCTGGTATTTTTTGGAATTGGCGGAGCAAAACTTGATTATAATGTAGAACGTTTTTTGAAAGACGGCAAATTCCCTTATGCAATCGGCTACGGTCTTACAGAAACTTCGCCTTTGCTTGCAGCTTCCGGGCCTGCTATTACCTGGCCTGGAACAATCGGTCCGATTCTTGAAGGAGTTCAGGTAAAAATCCTTGAGCCTGACCCAGAAACTGGCATTGGCGAAGTAATTGCAAAAGGGCCGAATATCATGAAAGGTTATTATCTTGAGCCAGAGCTTACAAAGGCAGCTTTTACAACTGCTCAGGATTCCTGCGGAGAAGGGTGGTTTAGAACCGGTGATTTGGGAGAAATTAAGAAGATACGCGGCTTATGGAGGCTTTCTTTAAAAGGTCGCCTAAAAACAATGATTCTGGGAGCTTGTGGCGAAAACATCTATCCAGAAGACATTGAATTTGTGCTGAATCAGCATCCTTTGGTGCAGGAATCTCTAGTTGTAGAAGATGACAACGGTCTTGTTGCACTGCTCAATGTTGATGAAGAAAAGCTTTCTGAAGAAGCACACCGCCGGCTTGGAAAAATTCCAAATGTTGCAGAACTGGCTTCTAAGACTGTAAAAGCTGCTGGCGAAGCTAAAGAGCTGTTTGCCAGAGACCTTGCCTACAGGCGTGAAGAAATCCTGTCAGAAATTCAGTTTTTTGTTAACACAAAGGTCAACCGCAGTTCCAAAATAAACAGAATACAGGTTGTCGAAGAGTTTGAAAAAACTGCAACGCAGAAAATAAAACGCTACATCTACGATTTGCGCACAAAAGTTGGCAAAAAAAAATAGATTCTGCAAGTTTTTTTTATTGCCGGCGGAAATATTAAGGAAACACTGAATAAATCCTATTGAGGATTTTTCAGTGTTAACCTTGAA
>JAEDIW010000116.1 GCA_016296655.1 Treponema sp.
AGAAATATAATAATGCAACAGGAATTGATAAAAAAAGTAACTGAAGTAATAATACAGGATTCAAAAGAACTGCTGATTAAAAGACAAAATAATTTTGAAAAAGAATTAAAAAAATCTCTTGTTTCTAAAGCTGACAAAGCAATAGTTTTTTCAGATGTAATACAAATATTATCTGCTTTAAAAACCGAAACAGCTTATCAAGCAATTATTCCAAAAGAAATTTTAGAAGGACTAAAAAACGGATTATATGAATTTAATAAAAGCGATGGAGAACTGCTGGCTCAAATATTGAATAAAAGTGGCGGTATAAAAACAAATTTACGTCTGGAAGAAATTTCAAAAATAATGCATCCATCGGCTCTTGCTAATCTTGCGAGTAATGTTGCAATGCAGATGAAACTTGCAGAAATAGAAAATTTGATAATGGATGTTTCTATTCAAATAAACAATAAATTGGATTTGCTTATACAGATGGAAAGCAATAGTATTCGGAGTGATGTCGAAACAGCGGTTCAAAATTTTCAAGATTATAAGACAGGAAAAATCGCAGATGTAACTTCTGTTCGCCTTTCATTGAATAAAGCGATTGCAGATTTACATCCTCAAATTCCAACCTTAATTAAAAATCTTGAGAATTCTGAGCAATATAAATTATCAGAAACGAAGAGCATATTTTTATCTTTCAAAAAGAGCGTTGATTTTACAAATCTATCTAAAATCGCAAATGAAGCCTATGAATTTTGTTCATATCTGCAATTACTTTATCTTATCAGGCAAAATCTTGATCAAGAAAAAGATGCAGATGATATTTTTAGCATAATGGAATTTTCAAGTTACCTAGAGGAGACTTTCAAGGATGCGAATACATCTTTACGACCTCTTATAACTTGGTCAGAAGGTGATATAAAGAAATTCTGGAAAAATGAATTTCCAGATTACAGAACTAGTCTTTTGGAAATGAAAAAGGAATTGATAGAATATAAGGAGTTGCAGAATGTCTGAGGGATTAAAGCTTTGTGAAAAATGTAAAGAAAATCCTGTTATGAATGATTCAAGATATTGTTCAAAATGTTATATGGAGTTAAGAAAAATAAAGAATAAAAATATATGGAACTCTATAATTTCTTTTTTAACAGGAGTTGGAATAGGAGCTGGTGGAACTATAGTTTACAAAAATTCAAAAAATAAGAAAAAGAAATAATCCAGGAAAGTTTATCTTAAAAATCCTCAAAAGTTTTCTTACCCTTTTTCCGCCGTTTGATTGAATCAATTTTTTGTGGATTTTTCAGTTCGTTGCCTTTTAAGAGTGTTTTCGGGCGGCAGTTTGGAACGGCAATAAAACCAATGGTAAAAGAATTTTCAGAAACTGCAAAGGTACAGGAAACTTTGTTTTTAATAAACTTTTCTTCGACGAGAGTTGATTTATCAAATATTTTATCAAGGTCTTTTAAAAATCTGACTTTACGGCGGACAGAACCTTTTACCATTTTTTCGGTCTGCCCCTTTTTGTTGAAATCAAAATCATTTACAGTAAGCGTGTTGTTCAAGGCTTTATCAAAAAATTGAGCAGCCGTAAGTTTTGTATTTACGCCTGTCAGATGAAGGAAATTAGATTTTGTTGCAGAAATAATAAAGGGCTTTTTTGAAGAGAACGCTTTTGAAGAAACTTCATATTCATAATCCAGGAACACATCCTTATATTTCTGCGCTCCGTTACAGATACTGGTGAGAACATTTTCCTTAAAAGATTTCTGTTGGCCTGGCATATTAAAAAAAATAAGCCGACTTAAAGCCGGCTATGTTACGGGTTTAAGGTCTCCGTAACGACCAATGGAATAGGGTTTTATGTCTCCTATCCGACAAATTTAATATAACAGAAAAAATTGAAATGTCAATAGAATTTGTTAGAATTCGGAAATATAGTTATGAAGGAATACAATAGCAAATTGCGACAGCAATTTACCATACGGGTTTTAGGGCGGAGCCCTAGGAGAAGGGGTAGCGTAAGACCGCTTGCGGGCTGGAGCGAGACAATATGTTGTGTCTCCATTTTGCAAAAACGTGGATTTAGCTGCAAAATGGAATAAAAGAAAAACCCAATTGTAGCATTACCAAAATGCAAAAGGAGATACAACATGGAAATTATAATTTATGTAGGGATGGATGTCCACAAGGACAATAACGTAGTCTGCTGTTATGATGCAAGTACCGACAGATTTCTCTATGAGAAAAGCATGAAAGCAACGACAGCAAATGTACTGAAGTACCTTGCAAGTATAAATAAACAGCTTGGCGGAAATGTAACATTCATTTGCGGATATGAAGCAGGTCCAACCGGCTTCGGTTTATACAGGGATCTTCAAAAAGAAGGAATTGCCTGTGTAGTCATGGCGCCTACATCAATAAAACATCCTGCAAGTTACAGGAGCAAGAACGACTGGATAGATGCAAGGATGCTTGCGAAAACACTGTTCACAAAAGATTACAGTGCCGTGACCGTTGCAAGTGAAAAAGAGGAGGCGATAAAAGAGTTCTGCCGGATGAGGCTGAGCCTTAAAAAACAGCTTAAGACAGCAAAGCAGGTTCTGCTTTCTTTTCTGTTGAGAATGGGAAAGAAATATACGGACGGAACTACATACTGGACAAAGAAGCATCGTGAATGGCTTAACAGAGTCAGTTTTGATGATGTATATCTTCAGGAGTCATTTGAAGAGTACATGCTGACATTGAATAGTCTGGAAAGCCGGATTAAGAAAATAGAGCGTCGTCTTGAAGAAATTTCTCAGGACAGTGCTATTAAACATAAAGTTGACAGACTTGTCTGTTTCAGTGGAATTGATACTGTGACGGCTGTTTCAATAGCTGCAGAAATAGGTAACTTTGACAGGTTCCGCAGAGCATTCGATTTCGTAAAGAATCTTGGACTTGTTCCTGCGGAATGGTCAAGCGGAGGTTCAAAGAACGGACTTGGTATTACTAAAGCCGGAAACGGATATGTCAGGAAACTGCTTATAGAAAGTGCAAAAAGTATAAAAAATACAAGCCCTAAAGGAAAAAAATCCAAAAGGCTTGAGGAAAGGCAGAAAGGTATGAGCACTGATGTCATAGCCTATGCCGACAGGTGCCGTTACAGGCTTAAGAGCAGAATGACACATTTGGAGATGAAAGGAAAACATCCGAATGTTGCAACTGTGGCTGCAGCCCGTGAACTGGCTTGCTTCATCTGGGGTATGATGACAAATAATATCGCATGATGATTTGAAATGTAAAAAAAACGGAGAGAGAGTTAGTTTTTTACAGTTTCTGAAAAGAAGAAAAATGCAGGCGACAAGGATTAGTTATCTTTGCTCCCCCTGTTTGGGCGGTTTTCTGGAAACAGAAGACTATGCCTGCTGCGAGACATGAAGAACTTTGGCGAATCCATTGACCTATGTGGGCTGGCTCTGTTTCCAGTAATCCAAGTATCTTAGAGTTGGTAAATTGCCGAAAGATCTTTCCTGCATTTTCTTCTTGACAGAAGACACAACATATTAGGGGG
>JAEDIW010000047.1 GCA_016296655.1 Treponema sp.
GTGCACCCCTAAAGTTGGACAAATAAAGTTCAATTTTAGGAGGTGCATTTTTTTTTAAGCAGCAGATTTCTTTCAGAAAAAAAGCCTTTTACGGAAGGTGTCAAAAATTTTTGACTTTATTTTGACATTTTTTCAAATTTTGTATTGTCAAATTTTTTAAACAGTGTTATTCTGAATTTATACTTCCTGAGGAGGATTTTAGAAGATGAAAAAACTGACAGTAGCAGCTGCCGCAATTTTTGCCACAGCTGTCCTTTTTGCAGGCGGAATTGATAATAAGTCAAACCTAAACGCAGGATATCTTCGCAACGCAAGCCGCAACACAGAACACAAACGCCCGGAAGCAGTTCTTTACAATATTGCAGGAACAGGCTTTATGGATGACGGTCTTGCTTTTACAGTAGGCAACCAGTTCATTTTCAAGAAATACACAAATGACCTTGAAATGAACAACACAGAATACACAGACGACAAAAACGTTTTCTTCTTCCCGGATTTTGAAGCTGTTTACAAAAAAGACAACTGGGCAGTATTCGGAGGCTTCGGTGTATTTGCCGGCGGCGGTTCTCTGGACTACAAAGACGGAAACGCAGCAACATATTTGGCTTTGTTTAAGAAAGTTTTTGAAAAAACAACTAATCAGGCTACAGCAAATGCAGTAGCAAGCAACCACTCTCTGGACGTTTACTCTGTAACAATGGGAGAAATCCTTGGGGGAGCTTACCAGCTTAACGACAATATTTCTATTTCTGCAGCAGGCCGTTTCCTCCATTCAACACAGGACATGACTTTAACATGTGCACCACTTGCAAGTATGGGCAACGGTGGTTCTGACCTTGGTTACAATGCAAAAGGCTACGGCTTTGGCGGTATCTTTGGCGTTAACACAAAGGATCTTTTCCTCCCGGGCCTTTATCTTTCTGCTCAGTACCAGACAATCACAAAAATGGACATGAAGTTCAAAGACACAACAGGAACTATGACAAGTGGTTTCGGAATCGTAAAAGATGAAAAATTCCACAATGACCTTCCAGCAGTTCTTAGCCTTGGTGCAGGTTACTATGCTACAGAAGATCTTTACTTCAGCATCAGCTACAACCACTACTTTAATACACAGGCTAATATGCAGAATCCTCTTGGAAAAGCAGACCTTGAATACAAAGATTCATGGGAAGTTGGTATTGGATGTGACTGGCAGGTTGCTCCAAAAGTTGGAGTTTCTGGTGGTTTAATGTACAGCAAGCAGGGAACAAAAGACGATTTGAACAGCGCATTCAGCCCAGTACTGGACAGCTTTGTTGCAGGTTGTGGTGTTGAATACCAGTTCACAAAACAGATTATGGGAACTTTGGCTTACATGCACTGCCGCTACATCAACAAAGACTACGAAATGAGCGGAAAATCAATGGAACTGGACAAGGACATCTACCTTGCATCCCTCGGTGTAACTGTCAGACCATTTGCAAAGTAAACAGCAAAATAAACCTAAAATGCGTCAAGTCAAGGCACGCTAACACGCAAGGTCTTGACTTCGCTGTTTTTAACTGTTCGTATTAAACCTTAAATACGACCGGTCAAGGCACGCTTCGCTCAAGGCCTTGACTCGCTCGTTTTCAGGGGTTGTATTAACCCCTGAATCAAGCCTGGTGAATTGAATAGATCATGCATCAGGCTTTTTCTTTTTATGAAACTAACTGAAGAGAAGCTCAATTCAAGATGCTGATTCTCCCCTGATTTTTTTATACAAAAAGGTTTACAGCTGAAATCTGAAAAATCTGAGAAATAAAAAAATTCCTAAACATAAAATTTGCTTTTTAGCCATATATAATTTAGAATCAAAGAGGGGAATTTGCTGAAATTTTACTTTTATTTTTTACTTTCCATAGTAGCTGTAAAAAATAAACAGTTTTTCCTCCTCAGATATTGAAAGCAGTTTTTTTTCAATATTGAATCCAAAAATGGAGATAAAAATGCCAAAAAATGAAAATTACACAGGCTTTAAACTGCCAAAATCCATCGCTGTATATTTTACGCTATGCTTTGTTGCCCCAATCATAAACAGTCTGCTTGTACTTAAGTTTTATACAGTCATAACCTTTGCAGATATTGCAAAAGCTTTTCTGACACCTGTGATTCTGATTTCAACACTGCTTCTGATTATTTTTCTAGTTTTCTTTTATCGGGGAGAAGCCAAAAAGCTTGCAACTTACGATGGAACTCCAGATTCAGTAAAGAAAATCAATAAAGTCATAAAACATTTTGAAATTATCACTATTGCAGTTGCTGTTCTTAACGGGCCGCTTTTTGCATTTTTAATCATAACTGCAGGTGCCATGATAAACAAACAACTTGATTCAGTTGCCGTTTACCTTGTCTGCATGGCTTCCATAGGACTTTTTGCATGTTTCTTTTATATTTGCTTCATGCAGAACTTTGAAAAACAGTTATATTTTGTTCCATTTGGAGAAGAAAATCTTTCTATGTCGCTGGTTCTTCGTACCCTGCTTGTAAATTTCTTTTCAATAATGGGAATTATCTGCATCGCAGCAGCTCCTCTTTTTGTAGATCGACTCAAAAGGGTTCATAGCGAAATTGTATTTTTGAATTACATTCTGCCGGTAACACTTTTGGGATGTTTTATGGCTCTTGCAGACTCATTAAGGCAGATGAAGGGAACAGCTTTACGGCTGAAACAGATGTCTGCATTTGCAAATTCGATTGCCGCAAAGGACTATACTAATGAAAAAATCAAGGTTTTAAGCCGTGATGAATTTGGTCTTTTGATAAACTATCTGAATCAGTTCTTCACCTCCACAAAAACTTTGCTGGGAGCAATTTCAAGATCTGTAAATAATTCCATTAATACGGCAAACGGACTTTTTACGAATATGACAGAAACAGCCTCTGCAGTTGACCAGATTTCTTCCAGCATCAACAATATAAAAGAACAGACCGAAAATCAGGTTGCAGGGGTTGAAGAATCTGCGTCTACAATCAACAGCATGATTGAACGCATTGACCACTTGAACAACAGCATTTCAGGACAGATGAGTGGAATTTCAACAGCGTCCAGTGCAATTGAACAGATGGTTGCAAATATCAGAAGCGTTACTTCAATTCTGGAAAAAAACTCAGTTTCAGTAAAATCACTTGGAACAGAATCAGAAAGGGGTCGTGCAAAAATCAACCAGGCAGCAGAACTTGCAGATACGGTAATTTCACAATCAGTCGGGTTGCTGGAAGCAAGTACAATTATCCAAAGTATTGCAAGCCAGACAAACCTTCTTGCAATGAATGCAGCTATTGAAGCAGCCCATGCTGGTGAAGCAGGCAAGGGTTTTGCAGTTGTTGCCGATGAAATCAGAAAACTTGCAGAACAGTCAAACACACAGGGCAAGGCAATTTCCGGCCAGCTGGAAGAATTGAGGACAGTCATCAATCAGGTTGCCTCAAATACTCAGGAAGTCCAGAAGCAGTTTGCTGTCATTTTTGACTTGACATCTACAGTAAGCACACAGGAAGATATCATAAAATCTGCAATGGAAGAACAGGCAGCCGGAAGCAGTCAGGTTCTTGATGCAATGGGAGAAATAAAAATTTCTTCTGAAACTGTACAAAAGGAATCCGAAGAGTTGAAAATCGGAGGAAAACAGATTGTCAAAGAAACGGAAATTCTTGCAGACGTAACTGTTCAGATAAAAAATGCAATGGCGGAAATTGTTTCTGGCATTCAGGAAATCAGCAAATCCGTTGCAGAAGTAAACGTTTCTACAGAAAACAATAAGGCAGACCTTGCAAATTTGAACAAACAGGTCTGTGCATTCAAACTTTAAAAATATTTTCCAGGAATTGCTCCTGATTCAGCAAAAAAAGGCTGCCTGAACTACCGCTTTGAAGAACTATTCATGCAACGGTTTCAGACAGCCTTTTTTTATTTTGGATTTATTCTGGCAAGAAACTAGCAGATAAAAGCAGCCGGCCAAAACAACTGCTTTTATTAAGTCTGGAATCACATAAAATGATTTACGTGCAGATAAGTTTCAGCCTTATGGCTTAAAGGCTTTTCAAAGAAATCTTTGTATAAAGTCTGCACATCCTGATTCTGATGGCTGTAACGCAAAGTCATACTTGAATCGAGGGCATGTAAAACTTCTCCACGCTCCTTAGCTTTTTCCTTGTCGGCACAGTTTATAGGCTGACCACCTCCGCCTACACAACCGCCAGGACAAGCCATAATTTCTACAAAATCGTAATGAACTTCTTTACGTTTCAAAGCTTCACATAACTGGCGGGCATTTCCCAAACCGTTTGCAACAGCAATTTTCAGTTCGCCTACAGGAAGTTTTACAACAGCATCACGCCAAGGCTTATCTTTTGTAATCTTCTTTGTATGGAGTTCAGCAAAAATCTGCGGGTCTGGATTTTTCCCAGTCAGCAAATTTGCCGCAGTCCTTAAAGCAGCTTCCATTACTCCGCCTGTAGTTCCAAAAATAACGCCGGCACCTGAAAAATCCTGTAGAATCGAGTCAAATGGAACTTCCTGAACTTCTTTTGGATGAATGCGTTCAGCTTTCAAAAGACGTACAACTTCGCGAGTTGTCAAAACATAGTCAACATCCTTTATGCCCTGTTCATTCTTCATTGAAGGCAGTTCACATTCACTTTTTTTGGCAACACATGGCATTATGGAAATACAGCGGATTTTTTCAGGGGGTACACCAATTTTGGCAGCAAAATAATTTTTGGTAACAGCACCAAACATCTGCTGCGGACTCTTCGCTGTTGACAAATTCTGTACGAATTCCGGGAACTGAGATTTTACAAAACGAATCCAACCTGGGCAGCAGCTTGTAAACATAGGATATTCTTCAAACTCTTTGTTTTTGTAACGATGCAGAAATTCAGTTCCCTCTTCCATTATGGTAAGGTCAGCAGAAAAACAGGAGTCAAAGACATAATCTATACCGATTTTTTTAAGACAGCCAGCAAGCTTGTTTACAGTTGCAAAATCCCGAGAAATTCCAAATTCTTCGCCCCATGAAGTCCTTACAGCAGGAGCAATCTGGGCAACCGTAATAATGTCAGGATTTTCAATGGCACTTATAACTTTACCTTCATCATCCCGCTCACGCAATGCACCAACAGGACAATGGGTAATGCACTGACCGCACAATGTACAGTCCGAACTTTCAATCGGCATATTCTGGGCAACACCTACACGTGTACGGCTACCTGTACCTATCAAATCCCAAACCTTTACAGTCTGAATTTTGTCGCAAATCTGAATACAGCGCATACACTTTACGCATTTTTTTGTATCCCTAATAAGAGGAAAATCTTTGTTCCAGGAAAGATACTTTTCCTGCGGAAATTTTTTCTCATAGCGGGAATTCAGCAGGTTAAAATCTTTTGCAAGTTTCTGTAGCTGACAGTTCTGATTTCTTGAACAAATGGTACAGTCACCGTCATGTTCACTCATAATCAGCTGAAGGTTTGTTCTGCAGGCACGGCGGACACGCTGGCTGTTAGTTGTAATCTTCATGCCTTCCACAACAACATTGTCGCAGGCCGGAATCAGTTTTTCTTCACCTTCAACTTCTACACAGCAAAGCCGGCAGGCACCAATTTCATTTATTTCCTTCAAAAAGCACAGATGCGGAACATGAATTCCAGCACTTCTGGCAGCTTCCATTATAGTCGTTCCTTTTTTTACAGAAACTGGAATATTATTTATTGTTACGTTTACCATTCTATGTTACGTCCCCCTTTGAAAATTCCAAAGCCAAAATGATCGCAGCGAAGGCATCTTGAACATTCCTGATTCTTTTCTTCTTCGCTCATGCCGTTGCTGACCAAGGCAAAATCACCTTTAATGTTTTCAATACTGCGACAGGTCAGCTGAACACGACCCATGGCAGGAGTATTTGTCAAAGCAGGTGACGGAACATCTACATCAACTGTGATTATGTGATGGTAACCAAGGAACTGGTCAATATTGTCGGCAGCAACCTTTCCGGCAGCAACAGCACGAATTACAGTTGCAGGGCCTGAAACAGCATCACCACCAGCAAAAACATTTTTACTGCCTGGAATAAAGCATGATTTTTCAGCCTGAATTGCACCACGGTTCGTCTGAATTCCGCTCTGTTCAAAAGGTTTTGAATGAATGCTCTGCCCAATTGCAACAATTATGTAATCGCATGGAATTCTTACCAAAGGTTTCTGTGCATTTTTTACGGCAGTTCTTCCGTCAGAAGAAATATTGCTGATAATCTGTGGCTGAACCCACAATGCACAAACCTTGCCATCAGAATCAGCTTCAATATGATCTGGAGCTACCAAAGTCATAATTTCAGCACCTTCATTCTGGGCATCTTCAATTTCTTCGCTGAGGGCTGTCATATCTTCAACACGGCGACGATATACGCAGGAAACATGGCTTGCACCAAGCCTCAAACTTGTCCTGGTAGCATCCATGGCAACATTACCACCGCCAATTACACATACACGCTTGCCTTCTAAATCAGGAACAGTGCCTTCGCCAACTTCACGAAGCATTTTTACGGCACTTACAACATTGACAGAATCTTCGCCAGGACAGCCGATTTTTTTGTCATCATGGGCACCGATGGAAATGTAAACAGCATCATATTTTTTCTTTAAATCTTCAATATTGATGTCATACCCATTTCCAGAATCATCTCCGACACTTGTATCTAGCACAACTTCTACGCCGGTATTTAAAATGTAGTCAATGTCAGAATCCAAAATGTCCTGAGGCAAACGGTAATCAGGAATTCCATAGCGCAGCATACCACCAAGTTTGTGCCTCTGCTCGTATACCGTAGCCTTGTGCCCCATTAAAGTCAAAAAGTAAGCCGTTGTAAGTCCACCAGGACCGCCGCCAATAATAGCTACATTTTTTCCAGTTTTTTCAGCCATTGCAGGAAGCGGAACATTTTTTGCATGGTCGACTGCATAACGCTTCAGACCACAGATATTTATTGAATCATCAATAATCCCTCGACGGCACAGATTTTCGCAAGGATGTTCACAAACATAGGCGCAGACAGCTGGAAAAGGATTGTCTTTGCGGATTAAGCGGACTGCATCTTCATATCGTCCAGCCTTTACAAGGGCAATGTAGCCTGGAACGTCAACATGTGCAGGACATACAGCCGTACACGGGATAGCATTACGGACACCATAGCAGCATTGTTTTTCATTTATATGCGACAGATATTCAGACCTGAAGTTCTGAATGCTCAAGAGTGCAATTTTTGCAGCTTCATAACCGATGGCACAGTCTGCAGTATCCAGAATTGCTTTTGCAGTAACATTGATAAGTTCCAGAGAACTTTCAGAAGCCACACCGTCCAGCACAGATTCAATCAGTTTTGAAAGCTGTCCCAAACCAATTCTGCACGGAGTACATTTTCCGCAAGACTGAGAATGAGCCATATTGATTACATTCAAAGTATAGTCAACAGGACACATTCCAATTGGTCTGGATTTTATTCGCCTTGTAGCAAAACTGCTTATTTCATCAAAAGCTTTTGCCTCCCTTCCGGGAAGTTCCATTTCCAACCGTTTCATAAAGCCCCCTTATTTTCTCCGCAATTTTCTATAATAACAATTATAAAATATATATATAAAAATTTTCAAATAATTTTTGGACTTTTCCGTTTTATTCATAAATTCAATCAGAATTCTCATGTTTTTTGCAGCCACTTTATCACTTCCAATTCCTTGTTTTTTTTTGAATTTTGCAGTAGAATAAAAGAACTACGGGGAGCTTGGATTTACCTTGCTGAGAGTAGACTGTTTGTCTAGACCCACAACCTGATTTGGATAATGCCAACGTAGGGATTCCTTTTCTTGCCATCCGGCAGACGTTTTCTTCTATTCAAAACAGGCAAATCTTATTTTTCAGAGGCTTGCTTATGTTCTCAACAATTCTTTCAAACGTACGCAAAAACGTACCGTTAATCCACAACATTACAAACTACGTTACAGTAAATGACGTAGCAAACATTCTTCTGGCTTGTGGCGGAAGCCCAATCATGAGCGATGATTTGGACGAAGTTGAAGAAATCACATCAATTTGCGGCGGACTTAACATAAATATTGGTACGCTGAACAAAAACACAATTCCTTCAATGTTCAGGGCTGCAAAAAAAGCAGAAAGTTTAAACCACAAAATTCTGCTTGATCCTGTAGGAGCTGGAGCTTCAAACTTAAGGACAAAAACAGCAGTTGATTTGATGAATGAAGTACAATTCTCGGTTATCCGCGGAAACATTTCTGAAATAAAAACTCTTGCTTTGGGAAGCGGAACAACAAAAGGTGTTGATGCAGACGTGAGCGATGCTGTAACTGAAGAAAACCTTGAAAAATCCGTTGCTTTTGTAAAGGAATTTGCAAAAGCCAAAAATGCCGTAATTGCAGTTACCGGGGCTATTGACCTTGTAACAGACGGCCAGAAATGTTTTGTAATTAGAAATGGTCGTCCTGAAATGGGCAAAATCACAGGTACAGGCTGTCAGCTCAGCGGAATGATGACCGCATTCATTACGGCAAATCCTGACAATGTTCTGGAAGCAGCTGCAGCAAGTGTATGTGCCATGGGGCTGGCAGGGGAAATAGCATGGGCAAACATGCAGTCAGTCGACGGAAATTCAACCTACAGAAACAGAATAATCGATGCAATCTACAATATGACAGGCGAACAGCTTGACAAAGGCGCAAAATATGAAATCCGCTGATTTCAATCTGGAAAAATCTCTGGCTCTTTATGCTGTAACTGACAGGCATTGGGCAACAGAACAGAGTCTTTACGAACAATGCGAACTTGCTTTAAAAGGTGGTGCAACTTTTCTGCAGATAAGGGAAAAAAATCTTGACAGTGAAGCTTTTGAAAAAGAAGCCCTGGAACTTTTTGCCTTGTGCAGAAAATATGAGGTTCCCTTTGTTGTAAATGACGATGTTGCTCTGGCTGTAAAAATCGGTGCAGACGGGGTTCACGTAGGTCAGCAGGACATGCAGGCACAGGAAGTTCGGAAACTTCTGGGGCCTGATAAAATTCTTGGCGTAAGTGCTCAAACGGTTGAAGAAGCAGTTCTGGCAGAAAAACAGGGAGCTGATTATCTTGGCGTTGGTGCTGTTTTTCCAACAGGAAGCAAGGCCGATGCAATTGAAGTGCCTCACGAAGTTTTAAAAGAAATATGCAGGGCTGTAAAAATTCCTGTGGTTGCCATTGGTGGAATAACAAAAGAAAACATTGTTCAGCTTAATGGCAGCGGCATAAAGGGCATTGCCGTAATAAGCGCCATTTTTGCCCAGAAAGACATTTTTGCAGCTACTGCCGAACTTAAAAAACTGGCAGCAAATCTGACAGAGGCATGAAAAAACTCGAAGGAACTTTATGAAACTGGCAATTTTTGACATGGACGGCACGATTCTGGATTCCATGGGTTTATGGCTCAATGCAGGTGAATTGTACCTGAAAACTCTGGGAATTACAGCAGAAAAAGATTTAGGAAAGAAGCTTTTTGAGTTGAACATGGAAGAAGGAGCTGAATATATGAAAGAAAAATATCATCTTCCCTTTTCCGTGCCGGAACTTTGTGATGGAATAAACAAGGTTTTATCTGATGCCTATGAAAATTCCCTTAAATTAAAGCCAGGAGCATTTGAGTTTTTAACTATGCTGAAAAAAAAGGGCATAAAAACTGCGCTTTGTACAAATACATCTGACCAGCTTTTTGAAAAGACTTTTGACCGGCTTAAAATCAATGAACTGTTTGATTTTAAAATGTATACCGGCAAATTTAATTTTTCAAAATCAAATCCAGACGTATTTTTTTACATTTCAGGGCTTTTCGATGCAAGACCTGATGAAACATGGGTCTTTGAAGATGCTCTTTATGCTGTAAAAACTGCGGCAAATGCAGGATTTAACACAGCCGGCATTTTTGATTTTTCAGGCAGCGTATGCATGGAAGAAATGAAGCAGATTTGTACAAAATATTTTTTAAATTTTGGCGAAGCTTCAGATTTCTTTGCCTGAAAATAGATTTTCTGCGGCAAGGCATGGAGGGGCCGCTGGCGGTCCACCGCAGGGGGCTTGCCACCGAGGAGGATGAGCGTAAGCGAACCCCGTAACGCCTGTTTTTTGTGACGGCTTGCCGGCACAAAAAGCCGCCCATATTATAAAAAAAATTCTTTTCTTGAGGGCACCGCCTGAAAAGATAAAACGAAAGAGGTATTATGAAAACTGCTTTAACTATTGCAGGTAGTGATTCTTCTGGAGGCGCCGGAATTCAAGCAGACATTAAGACTTTTGCCTGCAACGGCGTTTACGGAATGAGCGCAATCACTGCCCTGACGGCACAAAACACAGAGGGAGTCAGCGCAGTCAGCGAAGTAAGTGCAGACTTTCTTGAAAAACAGATTGAAGCCACTGTTTCTGACATTTTTCCGGATGCGGTAAAAGTAGGCATGGTCAGCTCTGCGCAGCTAATCGATGTAATTGAAAAATCCATAAGGCGTTTCGGCTTGAAAAACCTTGTCGTTGACCCTGTAATGGTTTCGACAAGCGGTTCAAAACTGATAACAGACGGCGGAATCTGTGCGCTTGAAAAATTGTTTCCGCTTGCATCACTTGTAACCCCAAATATCCCGGAAGCAGAAATTCTGTGTGGCAAAAAAATAGATTCAGCACAGGACATGGAAGAGGCTGGAAAATTTCTGTCAGAAAAATTCGGTACAAATTTTTTGATTAAAGGCGGACATGCGGTAAACGATGCAAATGATTTTTTATCTTTTGCAGAGTCAGCACAGTTCGGAGAAAATGCAGGCGGTTTATGGTTTTCTTCAAAAAAAATCAAAAATCCCAACACTCATGGAACAGGATGTACGCTTTCGTCGGCGATTGCAGCAAATCTTGCAAAAGGGTTTGCGCTTGCTGAAAGCGTGCAGAATGCAAAAAGGTATCTTACGGACTGTCTGAATGCCATGCTCGACTTGGGCAAAGGCAGCGGTCCTTTGATGCATAACTTTAAATTTTTTGAAAATATTTGATTTTTTTTTATTATGGAGGATTTTTATGAATTATACGACACAAATGGATGCTGCACGCAAGGGTATTGTTACAAAAGAAATGGAAATTGTAGCAAAGAAAGAATTCATGGATGTTTCACAGCTGATGAAACTTGTTGCGGAGGGAAAGGTTGCTATTCCTGCAAACAAGGCTCACAAATCACTGAATCCTGAGGGAATTGGCAGTATGCTGAGGACAAAGATAAATGTAAACCTTGGCGTAAGCCGTGACTGCAAGGATTATAACATTGAAATGGAAAAGGTAATGAGTGCCGTAAACATGGGGGCTGAAGCGATTATGGATTTGTCAAGTCACGGCGACACTCAGCCGTTCCGCAAAAAGCTTACAAGCGAATGTCCTGCAATGATTGGAACGGTGCCTGTTTATGACAGCGTAATCCATTACCAGAGGGATTTGGAAACTTTAACTGCCAGGGATTTTATAGATGTTGTCCGGCTGCATGCAGAAGATGGCGTTGATTTTGTTACTATTCATTCGGGTATAACAAGAAAAACAATTGACCAGATTCGCAATCACAAACGCAAGATGAACATTGTCAGCCGCGGTGGTTCGCTGATTTTTGCATGGATGAGCATGACTGGCAATGAAAATCCGTTTTATGAATATTTTGACGAAATTCTTGACATCTGCGAAAAACATGATGTTACAATTTCGCTTGGTGATGCATGCAGGCCTGGATGTCTCAGCGATGCAAGCGATGTCTGTCAGATTGAAGAACTGGTTCGGCTGGGAGAGCTTACCAAGCGTGCCTGGGCGCATAATGTTCAGGTCATGGTTGAAGGTCCTGGTCATGTTCCGCTAAATCAGATTGAAGCAAACATGAAGATTCAGAATACTGTGTGCATGGGAGCGCCTTTCTATGTTCTTGGCCCGCTTGTAACTGATATTGCACCAGGCTATGACCACATTACTTCTGCAATCGGTGGAGCAGTTGCAGCTATGAGCGGAGCGGCTTTTCTGTGCTATGTAACTCCTGCTGAACATCTTGCACTGCCAAATGTTGAAGACGTAAAGCAGGGAATTGTTGCCTCAAAAATTGCAGCTCATGCAGCTGACATTGCAAAAGGCATTCCTCATGCAATGGATCAGGACAACAAAATGGCAGATGCCCGAAGAAAACTTGACTGGGATGAACAGTTTGCCTGTGCACTTGATGCAGAAACTGCAAAAAAAATCAGGGACAGCCGCAAACCTGAAGACGATCACGGCGACACCTGTTCTATGTGCGGAAAATTCTGTGCAGTCCGCAGCATGAACAAGGCTCTTGCCAACGAAAAAATCGATATTCTGTAAAACGTATGGAAAAGCATCTGGACAATGTGCGATGATGCTTAAAACCTTGAAAAAAAAGCCATCCAGCGATGCGTTCAACTTTTCAGCAGATGCATCAGAAAGGATGGCTTTTTTACAGATTTTCAGAATTCCTGCAAGTGTAAAAATCAGAGGCTGCTTTTTGCCACTTCAGAAATGCTTGTTACAACACCAGCAAGGCTCTGCAAATCTGAAGGAACAATTATTTTTGTGGCCTTACCGTCTGCAGCTGCTTCAAAAGCTTCAAGGCTTCGAAGTTTCAGTACTTTTTCGTCCATGCCGGCTTCTTTCAGCATTCTCAAACCGTCAGCCTTAGCCTGCTGAACTTCGCGAATCGCCTGAGCTTCACCTTTTGCCTTCTGGACAGCAGCCTCTTTCTGGGCTTCTGCTTCAAGAATCATTGACTGTTTTTTACCTTCTGCTTCAAGGATGGCAGACTGTTTGTGTCCTTCAGCAATAAGAATCTGTTCACGGCGTTCCCGTTCAGCCTTCATCTGTTTTTCCATTGCCTCACGGATTGCCTGCGGCGGCTCAATGTTCTTTACTTCAACGCGGTTTACCTTTATGCCCCATGGGTCTGTAGCTTCGTCCAAAATAGAGCGCATTTTTGTATTGATTACATCACGGCTTGTCAAAGATTCGTCAAGTTCAAGTTCACCAATAATATTGCGCAAAGTTGTTGCAGAAAGATTTTCCAGTGCATTTATAGGCTTTTCAACACCGTAAGTATACAGTTTAGGGTCAGTAATCTGAAAATAAACTACGGTGTCAATCATCATTGTTACATTATCTTTGGTAATTACAGGCTGCGGTGGAAAATCAAATACTTTTTCCTTCAATGACATTCTGTTTGCAATTCTGTCAATAAACGGTGCCTTTACATGCAGACCGACATTCCAGGTTTTATTATAGCCTCCAAGCCGTTCAATTATGTAAGCCTGAGACTGTGGAACAATTCTGATGTTAATTACAATCAGAACTATAACAACCACCAGCAGTGTACCAACAATTCCAATCATTTTTTTCCTCCAAAATATGAAAATAACAAAAATTTTTCTTAATTTGTGACAGGTGCGCGTGAGCAAACCTTTTACAGAGAAACAATAAGAGTGTTGCCTTTTACTTCACACACATTGCAAAGGCTTCCTTCAGGAATTTCTACAGAATTTTCAGCAGCAGAAGCCGACCAGATAACTCCGTTTTTAGTTTTTACAGAACCTTTTTCAAAGCCTGAAATTTTTTCTGTTACCAGAACCTGCGAACCAATCATTGAGTCAACGTTAGTTTTTAAACTGCCGTTTTTAAGTTTTTTGACAGCAAAAGGCCTTGTAAAAATCAGCAGAAGCAATGTAAGGCTTACAAAAACAATCAGCTGCCAGCGAAAATCAAGATTTGTCCTGGCAATAAAAATCATGGGCAATGCGGCAATTGCAGCCCAAATAGTCGTAAGCCCCAGCGAAAAAAACTCTAAAATGCAGCATACAATAAGGACGGCAAGCCAAAACCATGAATCATAATTTGAAATAAAAACCAGCATATTTTTCATTATAGCCTATAGAAAAAAAATCACAAGTTAATCATAAACATGGTCGTGCAATGCAGACTAAGGTCTGAGCATACCAACTCTTGAAAGTGGCCAGAATCTGAAAGAAGTTGTTCCAAGAATGTATTTTTTGTTTACCACCTGTGGCGCAATATTTGAATAATAAGTTACAGAATATCTGTCCATTTTTGTAAGTGGCACAAGCTTTTCATCGTAGGAATGGCGCATGTCAAGAGAATTAAAACGGTTGTCCCCCATCATAAAATAGCAGTTTGCCGGAATATAGCTTGCAGAGCCGTCAGCTTTGTTTGCAGGGAAAACCGGCATATTGCGCCTGTCAAGAAGCATTATATACGAATGAAGCATTTCAGCAGTTTTAAAATATTCCAGACGCTTTGAATCATTATTTTTTTCTTCCGCAGTCATGTCTGAAAAAATCAATTCGGCATTTCTTAAAACAATCTGTCCGAACGTCAGTTTTATCATCAGATTAAGCCGGAAATTGGCTTCGCTGTACATGTCACTGCCTTCAAGAGAATCAGCTGATTGAGGAACAGATGAAATCCAGTTTGTCATGAAATTTGAAAACCATGCAGCACCGCCATCCGCTGTCAAAAGTTTCTGCGTTACGGCAATATTTTGTGAAAAAAGCCTGTATTCAAAAAGTTCGCTTTCAGTAAAAAGCTTTTCTGCACTTTTGCTGTCCATGGACTTACTTCCAGAAGCGCTTTGTGCATAGGAAGAAAAAGCAGAGGCAACAGCCTTACAGGCTTGTGCAGTTTCAGCAAAATCAAGTTCACGGCGCAGGCGTTCACATTCAATCATAGAATCGTAAGCTGCCTGATCAAGCGGCAGATATTCGATTTTTTCCTTTATGCTTCTGTCCATTAAATTTAAATTCCATGCAGCTTTCTGGCTGTCATAGTCAACCGGCTTAAAATCAGGGGAATCTTTTGTGCGTGCATAAAGGATTCCATCCTGCATTACAAGCTGTTCACCCGGCACACCGGCAATGCGTTTTACTAAAGGATCAGCTTTTATGTTTCCATTTTCATCAACATTCAGGTTTATGGTTGTAAAGGACAGCATGTACACAAGCTGAGAAAAAAATGTCTTTATTTCGGATTTGCGGTCAATGATGTAATGTGGATTTCTGAAAACTACGATATTGCCGCGTTTATAGTTCCTGATGCATGGAAAGCCAACATCTGAAAGTGGAAATCTGGGGCCGGATGCTGTTTTTCCGACAACAACGCGGTCCTTTATCAAAAATTCAGGAACCATTGACTCCGATGGAATCTGGTACAACTGAAAAAAGAAAATCTGAAGCAATGTTACCATGAAAACAGCCTGCAGAAGGGCATCAATCCATTCCAAAGCTTCCTTAAAAATTTTCTGGACAAAATTCAGCTCAGGTTTCCGGTAAGATTTGCGGAATTCAGACCATTTCGGTGTTAACGAATAGACACGTTTGTCGCTGAAATAATACTGCAGGAAAAAAGATGAAACTGTAAGGCCAAGCCAGAAAATGACTGTAACAAAATCCAGCAGAAAAGGAGTTTCTGTATTGCCCGCCCTGCGTAAAATGAAAACCGCAATATAGGCATAAGGCTCATACTGAATGATTTTTCTTACAACGGGTATAAACCCTGGATTTTCCTGCTTAATAAGCCTGACTTGCGAATAATAAGCCATCAATGCCGTAAAGCACAGCGACAAGGGAAAAGCCAGAATGGAAACATCAAAATGAAAACTTATATTTAAAAAAGAAAAAACTGCCGCACAGGCAAGCGAACACCAGTTAAAAAAAATCATTTTCTTCATGCAGATAATATAGCATTTCTATTTATAAAAAACTACATAAAAACAGCAATTTGCCAAGCCATAGTCTTTTTTTGCCATTTATGCAAAACTAAAATTTTGTCCTGTAAAAAAAACGGTATATAATTTTTTTTGGACATAAACGAAAAATCATTTTTTTGGGAGAAAACATGCAGAAAGAACTGTTTGACAGACAGGCAGCCTTGCAAATGCTGGATAACGATGAGTCTCTTTTAAAGATGCTGCTCAGCGGATTTCTTTTTGAAGCGCCTTTTGATTCGGATTTACTTGAAAAATATATAAATGAAAAAAAATTTGAAGATGCAGCCCATTATGTTCACAGGGTAAAAGGAGCTGCAAGGCAACTAGCGGCAACGGCTTTAAAAAACAAAGGTCAGGAACTTGAAGATTTGCTGCGCGGAAAAACGCAAGGTTCAGAAAGCCTTTATTTTCAGCTGGCAAAAGAATTTTCAATGCTGTACGAAACAACTTTTACAGAATTAAAAGCAGAATTTGAAAAACTTTAGCCGAAAAGGCTTTCAAAATTCTGGCAGAGTTTTTGGCAAAAAATGCTGAATTCCTGCGTAGAATCCTGAAAAAAGCGGAGATGGAATGCGTGTTCATAAACTTTTTTTATTTCATCGGGGGATGTAAATTTTTCACCTTTTAATGTCTGAAACGGTGCATCGGTTTCAAGCAGCAGGTTTTGCAAAGGAAGTGATTTTACGCAGGCAATTGCCTTTTTGTTTCCATTTAAAATCTGTTTGCCAAAACTGAAAAAAGCATTTATTCCATGATTTAAAATAGAAAACGCAGCATCAGGATTTTCGGGGAAAGAATGAAAAAGCACCGCAGGCAGTTTTTTCAGCTGCCTGGAGTCTGCAAAAATAAAATTCATTGCTTTGCGACAGTGAATTACAAGCGGCCTGCTGAATTTCTGTGCCAGTTCAAGTTGAATTTGCCATGCTTCTTTTTGATTTTCCAGATTGATTTTAAACTCATTGGTAAAAAGGTCAAAACCAGCCTCCCCTACTGCACAAATTTCATTTTTTTCAAGCAGCTGTTCAAGGAAAAAGGCATTTTCAATGGCAGGCTGCTGAGGATGCAGACCGAATGCACTCTTTATGTCAGCAGAATGAAGGGGTGAATTTGCAATTTGCAGGAGCAGCTGCTTCTGTTTCCTGTATTCTGGAATGCTGTGGGCGCAGGTGCAGGCTTTTACCGGCTGATTTTGAAAAAAAGGCGGCATTTTTAAATCTGAGGGGAATGCCATGTAAGACTGTACCAGATGAAAATGTGCATCGCAAAACATAGTGTAAGTTTACGGCATTTTTTTATTTTTGAAAACTCATGAGAATCCCACAAAAAATGTTGCCCGCTGCTGTAAAGGCGCGTAAGCGGCCACTGGAGCGTTCTGCCTGTGCAAAAAAAAATCGTCAGAGGATGGTTGCTGGAAAATGATGTGATTTTATGTGCAGAAAATGTGCGAAGCGGCTGGAGCGGAAGCGGAACCTTGAAAGGAGTGTA
>JAEDIW010000048.1 GCA_016296655.1 Treponema sp.
AATTAGAATAAAAGCTCTGACGATGTTTCAGGCAGAGTTTTTATTATTGAGGGGGTAGTACAACCCCTCAAAACGGCGAAGTCAAGGCTTTAAGCGTTAGCGTGCCTTGACTCGACGTATTTATCCTGTATAAATTTAAGCAAACTGATTTGTTCAGACCTAACGGTCTTCACTATTTTTCTTGTGAGCGTCGTTAGGTGCGAATAAATCCGATTTTTTTTTCACTTTCTACTTCGTCTAAAATATTCATAGATTCTCCAAAACTCTACAGAAATGGAAAAAGAAAATAAAAAAATGTTAAAACCTATTGACATACTAGGTTTGTATGCTGTATTAGTTATACATCGTTATTACCTATTAAGTCAATAGGTAATAAAAAAAAGCATCAAAAGATGCCGCTACTTTCAAACTTTTTATGGGGGTTATTTATGAAACGAATTACAAAATCTTTATTTATTGCATTGGCTATCACTTCTTTAGTGGCATTTATGAGTTGCTCAAAGAAATCTGAAAAAGCATCGGCTGATGGAGAAAAGAAAACTCTTACTTACAGCCGCTCACAGGGACCTTATACGGTTCTTTTTGAAAGCGGGGTCAAACCTATTCTTGAAGCAAAAGGGTACACCTTAAAAGGTTTTGATTATTCTGAACTAGCTCTTGCTGATGATGCTGTTAACGGCGGCGATGTAGATTTTAATGTAGAACAGCACACGGCTTATGCAAATAATTACAATGAAGGTAATAATGGAAAACTTGTGCCAATCACTCCAATCCCTACAGTTCCGGCAAGTCTGTTTAGTTCCCATTACAAATCGGCTGATGATATTAAAAATCTTTCAAAACCAAAAGTCGCTGTTCCAAATGATCCAGCAAATACTGCACGAGCTTATGTACTTTTGCAGAAAATCGGTTGGATTACATTGAAAGACGGAGTAAACCTTTCGACAGTAACAAGTGAAGATATTAATTCAAATCCCTACAATATTCAGTTTACTGAAATGAAAAGTTTGAACATTCCGCAGGTTCAGGATGATTTTGACTTTGTAGTTATTACAGGTTCCATAGTTTATAACGCGGGAATAGATGCTTCCACTGCGCTTGCCAAAGAAACTGTACTTCCACATCTTGTTTTGCAGGTTGTAGTTCGCGAAGACAATAAAGATTCACAGTGGGCAAAGGATATCGTGGCAGCTTACCACAGCAAAGAGTTTAAAGATTATCTTGAAAAAACAAATTACGAAAACGGACTTTTCTGGATTCCAGATGATTACCAGTTTAATTAATTTCAGGAAGTGAAGGGGGAAGTCTCCCCCTGTCTCCAGCCCTCTTCGAGGTCTTCCGCCACCCCCTCTCCTAGGGGGATTTGCTTCGCATATCCCCCTAAAACCCCCTGAAAAACATGGAGTTTATTGGAAAAAAGTTAAAGGGTTCGACAGTTATCACATTGATTTATAAAGGTGCAGAAATGATAGAATTCAAGAATATTTATAAAACATTTAAAACAAAAGAAACCGAAGTTCATGCATTGCAGGATGTTTCACTTACCATAGAAAAAGGGGATATTTTTGGTGTAATCGGATTTTCTGGTGCCGGTAAATCGACTTTGGTGAGAATGGTAAATGCTCTGGAAATTCCTACAAGTGGAACTGTAACGGTAAACGGCAGAAATGTTTCTGAGCTAAAGGGGACAGACCTGCGTCGATTTCGGAAAAGCATTGGAATGATTTTCCAACATTTTAATCTTTTGGAAAGTAAAACGGTTTTTCAAAATATTGCTGTTCCGCTTGAACTGGAACATTGGAAAAAAGATAAAATTACTAGAAGGGTGAATGAACTTTTGAAATTTGTTGAGCTTGAGGATAAGATTGGAGCATTACCTGGACAACTTAGTGGTGGGCAAAAACAGAGAGTCGGAATTGCGCGGGCTCTTGCTTTGAATCCTGAGATTCTTCTTTGTGATGAAGCAACATCTGCGCTGGATCCAAGGACGACGGATTCTATTCTGGAACTTATCAAGAAAATCAATCACGAACTGAATGTTACAGTTTTGATGATAACTCATCAGATGAATGTTATTCAGCAGGTTTGTAATAAAGTGGCAGTTTTGGAAAAAGGTCAGCTTGTAGAAACTGGCAGAGTAATTGATGTGTTTGGAAATCCTCAAACAGAAACTACAAAAGGGTTTATTAGAACTGTCATTAATGACCGTCTTCCTGAAAGTGTAAAGAAATATATTCAGGAATATAAAGAACCTCAAAAAGTTGTGCGCCTTCGTTTTGACGGGAAAAATGCAGATGATCCTATTATGTCGCTTGCTATTAAAGAAACTGGTGTGAACATTTCTATTTTGTATGGAACGGTTACTGAACTGGAAGGAAAAGTGGTTGGATTTCAAACTGTACAGATAACTGGGGACAGACCTCAATTGGAAGCTGCTGACAGATTTTTTGAAGAACATAATGTTCCAAAATTCGAAGTGAATTTTTAATCTGAGAAGTTGTGATTTCAAATTGCAATAAAAATTAATGTGTGGAGGTAATAAATGACAATTTTTGGAATAAGTGCTGCAAAAATCTGGCTTGGAATCGGTCAGACGCTTTATATGGTAGGTCTGTCCCTGATTTTTGGACTTATTATTGCTTTTCCGCTTGCAATTCTGCTTTTTGTTACTCGCAGAGGCGGAATTAATGAAAATCTGGTTATAAATAAAATTGTTGGAACGATTATCAATATTATTCGAAGTGTGCCCTTTATCATTCTGATTGTGTACATTATGCCTTTGACAAAAGTGATTGTGGGAACGCGAGTCGGTTCTACGGCAGCTCTTGTACCACTTACTGCATATATTGCTCCTTATCTTGCAAGACTGATAGAAACTGCTCTTCTGGAAGTGGACGGTGGAATAATCGAAGCGGCTCAGGCAATGGGTGCAAACACTTTTCAGACAATTTTTAAGTTTGTTTTACCTGAAGCAAAAGGTGGAATTGTGCTTGGTATTACAACGGGAACTGTAGGATTACTTGGAGCTACTGCAATGGCTGGTGCTGTTGGCGGTGGCGGAGTAGGGGACATTGCTTTGACTTATGGATATCAGCGATTTAATACTCCTCTTATGACATCAACTGTGATTATTCTGATTTTGTTTGTGCAGCTGATTCAATTCATTGGAGAGAAAAGTTCCCCAAAATTACATGCCTGAAAAAAGATTCAATTTTCAAGGTTTGCAATTCGTCTGCGGCTTTTTTCATGCTTCACAATGTTTTTGCAGCATTGCAAACTTGAAGAAAGCCGTTGTTACACTGTTGCTATTATATCCACTTTTTATTTTGAACAGGAGTTCCATGACCATAGTAAATTGTACACTGCCCCATATCCTGTATTTTTCTAACACTTTTTAACATATCTGCTTTATTTTCATATAAAACGGCAACCGAAGATTTCACTATATGAAAAAGTGCATCCCCAGCAAATAAAGAATCTTTTGTCTTTATACCAATAGAACCTGCCGTATGCCCCGGCAATTCTACGATTTGTCCATCTATTCCGTATTCCTGCAGACTATCACCTTCTTTAAAAAATACAGTCGGCTCAAATTTATCTATTTTAGAATATTTTGAACTTAAAACAGATAAAAAGGCAAATATTTTTTTTATTATGCCATCCCCTTTAATTTTTGCATTTTCAGGATGTCTTACTATGTTTAAATCCCTTTCGTTAATTGCGATAGGAACATTCCATTTTTCAGATAAAGCTTTTGCACAACCGATGTGGTCGATATGTCCATGAGTTAATATAATCAATTTCATATTTTTTGAGCCACATTCTTTCAGTATTTTTTTTTCATTTCCTGACATTCCAGTATCTATCAATATCCCATTTTTTCCCTGACTGATTAGATAACAATTAGCCCCCGCATTTATTTGCTTAATTTCCATATTAACACCTCATTTTAAATACAGGTCATTATAGTTTAGCTTACCTATTTTGTCAGTAAATCAAACCTAACAATCGCCTTCCCAACAGTAAATTTTTTGACACCCAGGCGGCAGTTCCAGCCTTCGTTTACGCTCATCCACCCAGCAAAGCTGCCATGTTGTGTCATATTTCCCTTTTATTTTTCCAGAACAAATAAATATTCTGAAACATGAATATCTCTATTTCTCAAATTTCTACTACCCCGAAATGTGTTATAGGTTATTTCAACAGTTTTTACCTTTCCATATTTTTCAAGCATGGTTTTCATTTCATCAAATTTTATGAAACCTTCAGAGTTATATGAAATAATTGCGAACTTGCTGGATAAGTTTGCAATTATTTCTTCCATCGAATTTAATGCCAATTTTGGATTATTAAATACAGAACGATTCCAATCCTGTGTTATTCCACTTACTTTACTTACATCTACATCCAATTTGTTTTTTAATATGAGATTTAGCATGAAATAATTTGACCCGTACGGATGTTGATTGTAAGGAGGATCTAAATATGTAATATCAAGATTTTTTATTTCTTTTGATAATTGAACGGTGTCTTTTTGAAAAATTTGCAGGTTAGACTCAAAATTACTAAAAACAGGTTCTTTTAATTCAATATTTCCATAAATTCTTGTAAGTGCATTTTTTCCTGCAGCTCCAAAGCAACCAATTCCTGTATTCTTATCTTTATAAAATCCTTTAAAAACGCCACTTGTATTAACATGTATTGAGGCTTCTGTTATTAGAGGAGCAAGAAAAAATTTCTTTAGTGATTCATCTTTGACTTTTTCATCAATTAGATTTCTATATGTATCTATTAGAAGTGCATTTTCATGTGTATAAAAAACTCTTTCACCAGGAAGAATATTTTTATCATTTTGAGGAGCATAATTTTTTGAAATAATCCCCGGGTATTTTTTAATTTTACATTTATCAATTATTTCATTTCGTATGTCAGAACATTCCTTGAACGGAAAATCTTTTCGATTTATTAAATAGCAGCTATTTATTAGGGACGAATAATTCTCTAAATCATTTACAATTAAGTCTTCTGAATGTTTTTTTAGCATTCTGGCCACAATTCCGGACCCTGAAAAAACATCGGCACATATCATTTTTGGTTTGCCTAGTTTTTTTGAAATAATTTCAACTTCTTCTTCGATTTTTCCTATTAAACTTCTTTTATTCCCCAGATAAGTTATTATTTGGGTTGTTAAGAAATCTTTGTTTTCTTCTTGTTCATTCATATTTTCACCAAATTCTTTTATAGCGACAAAAAGATTCTTACGACTTTTACTGAATCTGGATTATATCACATTTTCCATATTTTGCTTAGGCTTTTTACAAATCCGCATAAATTTCCCACATCTCGTTCCAGCTGATGATTTCCTGTTCAAGTTTTTGATTTTTTTCGAGCATATAATTCATTATTTCTGCGAAATTGCCTTTTTCGATTAGTGTTTTTGCTTTTTTTAAATCGTTTTCTTCAAGAATATTCTTTCTTCATCAGTAGGTTTATCCCAAAAGTCGATTATAATGTTTGTATCTACAAGAATCATAAAAGACTTGCCTCACGAAGTTCTGTTACTGAGGAAGAATCAAGATGAATTTTACCAGCTAAATCGAAAAATGCCTGTTTATGTTTTGTCTGAGGAATTGTTTGTTTTGTAAAAGCTTCACCCTGTTCTGTCTCAAGTAACTTAATAAAAGCTGAAACAGATGTTAAAAGAGATTCGGGTAATGTCTTGATTTGTTCAATAACTGCTTCGTATAACACCTTCAACACAATTATAGCACAATTTCGCCTGCAAGTTCAAAACCTCTTTTTGCAGCAATGACTGCAATAAATTCGTTGATGATGGCTGCGGCTGCGATTGTACCCTGTACTATCTGCACTAAAATCTGGCTGCCTGCAAGTGTTGAACAGATTATTCCTGTAAATACAAGAGAAACACCTGAATGTGGCAGCAAGGTTAATCCAAGATAATTGCAAACTGTTTTTGGCAAATTTGTAATTTTTGCACCTGTTCTTGCACCAAAATATTTTCCAAAAGCACGTGCAGCAATATAAATAAATGTGTACAACCCGGCTCCAAGTATAAGGTGATAATCCAAAGGTGAACCCAAATCAACAATGGCTGCCAAAAGCGAAATGGCAAGAACAGGCGAAAAATGATGATTTATTTTTGCCAGCTGTTCCTCTGTTACCATATTTGAAAATACTGCAGAAAAAGAAACTCCCATCAGCATATAATTTAACGCTATACTGGAAAAAAGATAGCGATTTATAAGATATCCTGATGTCATTGTAATTGTTATACCCAAGAGTAGGACTGCGAGTGTCGTGATTTTTGAATGACATTTTTTTAACAGGAGTCCGATTGGAAAACCAACAATTGCACCTATGACAATAGGAAGAAAAATCATCACTGGTATCATATAAACTGGGATTGAACCGCCAGAAACCATTCGTGCCACAATTGAATTAACAGTAAAAAATACGACAATTCCGACTACGTCATCTAGAATTGTCATTGGAAGCAGAGTATCTGTTACAGGCCCTTTTGCATTAAATTCTTTTACAATAGATAAAGCCGGGGCTGGGGCTGTAGCAAGAGCAATGCCTCCGAAAACAAATGCCAGAAAAACAGGAATATTTGTGAAATAAAAAACAATTCCAAAAACGAGAGAAACTGTTACAAAAGTTCCCAGTGACTGTGTCAAAGTGGTGATAATCAGAGCCTTGCCGGAAGATTTCAGTTTTTTCCAAATCAGTTCAGAACCAAGCATTACTCCAAATGAACATTGCATCCACATAATTATTGTCTTATACCATGATGCTTCCAGAACTTTCTGCGGCAACAAACCAACTGCATGCGGTCCGAATATCATTCCGACAATCAGCCATCCTAAAATCGCAGGCATTTTTATCTTTTTGATAAGATTTCCAGCTACGAAGGCAATAATTAAAATTAAAATCCATCGCAAAACATCTACAACCATTTTATCTTCTCACTAATAAAATAAGTATATTTACAAGGATACTTTATGTCTATTGAATATGTAAAAGCGGAAAAACATTATTGTGTGATTTACATTAAGACATTTCTATTTCAGCTCAAACTGCAATTCTCTTTCAGTAACATTTCCGTTTTCTAAAAAATCTGTAAGAGGACATTCTGAAATAATGCGGTTTAGAAATTTTTGGTCCATAACTATGATTCACTCACATCAGGAATATAAACTTTCTTCAAAGGGATAATTGCTCTGTATTTATCAGAAAGCTTATCATAATATTGTAAAAGTAAATCTACTAATTCACTTCCACTAATTCCTCTAATCTCTGTGTGATCATTTAGATACTTTTTTGCATTCTCTGAATAATCAGACAAAGTAACAAATAAACCATAATCATTATTATGCATTGCCCCTTTTAAAGCTTGAACATCTTTTTCAGGTACATCCCTGTCATAACTCTTTACCTGAACAACAATTCTTGGAGGTAATTCATCTTTATAAATTACAATATCAATTCCACGGTCTCCACCTTTAGGGGATTGTGTTACTTTATATCCCATTGCACGAAGTAAATCTGCTACTACATCTTCAAAATCAAAACCTTTCGTATAAGTGCTTAATTGTTTTAAAACATAATCACGAGTGGTCTCAATAATTGAATCTGCCTGTAAAGAAATCTCTTCTACTTCATCATCAGTTTCATTTATTATAGGAGTATAATTTGACTTATCTAACGCAGCTAGAAATTCATCTGCATATTCTTTTACCGTAAAAAAAGTCATTGCGGAGCCAATTTCATATAAAGCCCCCTGACTAAAAGATGTTCTAGGAATCCCCGTTTTAAGCCATTTTACAGAACGTCTTCTTGGATAGTGTTCTTTATTTTCATTTTTATAATAATGTTCTCCAGTAATTTGTCCTATGTTTACTTTACGGTCACTTTTTGAAGGAAAAATAATATAGTCTCCAATTTTAACTTCATTTATAAATCTATATATTTGTCCACACGCAGTAGGAGCAGCACCAGGCTTTTTATTAGGATAAACTAGTGGGAATTTCTGCTTTAATTTTTCACGGTCACTTTGAATATCTGAAATGTCTCCCATTTCATTCCAGCCAATAGCAACAACATTTTCTTTTAGAAAAAGATTGTCATTTTTTGTGTGGATTCCCCAAACTTTTGTATCTGCCACAGTTTTATTCTCCTAATTTTTGTGAAATAATGTAGTCGGTCATTTGCTTCAAAAATTTTTGTTTTCTTTTGGAATTGTTAAGAAATCCTTTATCTAAACCAGTTTTTATTGCCCAAACTGTATAAGGGTGATTCCCAGGTTCAGACATATCATTGTTGTATTTTTCAGTCCAAAAGTAATCTCTTGACAATAACCAAGCCCTATACAAGTGATAAAAAATCTTTCTATCTATTTTCTTTTTGTATAACATATAACAAGCAGTTTCTAATTCACGTTCCAGTTTCCATTTTGCTTTTTGAGAAGATTCTTTATCAGTTTGATGCTGCAATTCCTCATTAGAAGATTCTAATCTGTCATACATTGTAATTAATAAATCAAATCTTTTTTGACTCTGATCTCTAATAACAACATAAATAGATATAATAAGAGAAATTATAGCAATTGAAAGTGAAACTATTTCTGAAACACTCAATTTTTATTCTCCAAGTTTTTCGCATAATGGCAGCATTTTTTCGATTGCAGCCACAATGCGTTTTTGTTCGGCAAGGGGTGGAAGGGGAATAATCAATTCTGCAAGTTGATTAAGATAAAATCCTTTTTGAGCAGTACCTGTTGCATTTTTAACAACGAAGTTTTGAACATATCCAGAATCTAAACAATATTTCAAATAATAATTAAAAATCTCTGTTTTTATAATTGAAACACTACGCTGAAAACTTACGTTTATAGAACCATCAAAAATACAACTTCGTCCAAGAGTGCCGACTGATGTAAAGAAAATATCACCTTTTTCAGCTTTTGTTCTCTCATTTTCTTTTTCAAAAACTTCTTTTGACAAATAGCGAACTAAATCTAAATCAACTAATTTATCATCGTTTATATTGCGAGATGAGAGCATCAGGTATTCAGTTTTTTCTTGAAGCCCTGCAGGAGGATTGTGGTCGCCATCAACAAGCTTTGTACAAATCTCCCCCAATCTGCACCAACACCAGCTTTCAGGAATATCAAACGGAATTTCATCTTCTGTAATTTCTGGCAATTCTTTTTTCGTCACACGGATTTGTGATTTACTACGTAAATCACTGATTTTAGATTTTTTACCTTTCTCACTGCAAATTCCGTAGGAATTTGCAAATCCGTGTGACAATTTTTCTTTCCGTATTTCTTCCAGCAAATCCCGTGCATTTCCTTCGGCGGCAATTTGTGGCACGAGTTTTCCCTGAACGGCTTCCTGCAGGATTGCCTTTTTTGTGAGCGCGCCGATTTGTTCATTAATGGCTTTGAGTTCTGTTTCTTTTTTGCCGTATTCTTCTATGAGCGGCATGAACTTTTCGATTGCGGCGACAATGCGTTTTTGTTCGGCGAGAGGAGGAAGAGGAATGAGTAATGTTGACAAATCTTTTGCAGACATTTGAGCAACAGCAGTTCCTGTTGTTTTACTTCTTAGAAAGATTTCAAATATAGGACTATTAAATAATACTTTAATATATTCAACAATGGATTCATATGCTCGTATAATGACCATTTGAGCATTTATAAACCCAGTAGAGTATTTGCCATGATTTAAAAATTGAGCCCATTTTCCTACTGCACCTCTTAATAACATCACATAGTCTTTATTCTGCAGTTTTCCTGATCTAAGTGAGTCGAACTTTTCTTCAGAGATGAATCTTAAATTATCAGAAAACAATAATTTATTATTCTTCATATCTGCGGCTCCAAAAAAAGGAATTCCGTCAGAAGTATAATCAATTTCAACAGGATAATTCGAACTTCTATCACCATTTTCAAAAGTACAAATTTCTCCCAATCTGCACCAACACCAGTTCTCTGGTATCTCAAAAGGAATCTCTTCTTTTTTTATGTCACACGGATTCGAGCCAGCTAACGCTGTCTCATTTTTTGATTTTCTTTTTCCAGATTTTGCGTTAGCAAAATCCAATCCGTGTGACAATCTTTCTTTCCGTATCTCTTCCAGTAAATCCCGCGCATTGCCTTCGCTTGCAATCTGAGGAACAAGTTTTCCCTGTACGGCTTCCTGTAAAAGTGCGTTTTTCAAATCTTTTGCGGTCATACATTCACCTTCCAGCTTCCGGTTTTCTTTGAATCAACTCTTTCAAGGATTTTGTTTTCTTTTAAGTTTTTTATGGCACGCATTACAGTTGGACGGCTAAATCCTGTCTGTTCCACAATTTGAGCTGTTGTAACTGTGAGATTACTTTTTATTATTTCCAAAACCGTAATTTCTTTTGGAGATAATTTTAAAGTATCATTTAAAGTATCATTTTTATAATTTAAAGTATCATCAGCTAAAGATTCAGAATATTCATTTATCTGTTGCAAAAGATTTTGAATATGGTGATTCATCATAAAATCCATAAAGTCCTGCATGTCATCTTTTACCTGGCTTGATGCAAGGCTCTGAATATATTCAACACGATTTTCTTTTTTTACGATTGAAGGAATCACATCAAATTCTTTTTGAATCATATTCATTACAAGACGGCTCATTCTTCCGTTTCCGTCCGCCCACGGATGAATGGAAACCAGCAGATAATGAGCTTCAAAACTCAATTTATAGATTTCTTCAATATCATTTTTGTCAATTTCTGAGCGACGGCGGTTCAAATAATCACAAGTCTTTTGCAATCTGTCTGGAACTTTTTGCCATGCAAGATAACTTTTTCCGCCACGACCTGCACTTACATTCACCAGTCTTAGTTCCCCTTTTGCCGAAGAAAATGAACCTGCAATTGTGTTGTATTCAGTTCCTGTATTCTGCATCAAAATCGAAGAAAGCTTACATAGCATTTCAACTGTCAGTTTTTCATGATTTTTTGCATATTCAAAACTTTTTTCGTAAGCATTCTTCAAATCCAGATTCATCATTTGTTCTGTAATTGTCCGCTTACTGGAAGTGATTCCTTCATCAAACAAAAGCTGGTTTTCAACTTCCGTAACGGTTGAGCCTTCAATGGCTGTTGAGTGAGTAATAATTGAATATAAATAGAATTTGTCGTAATCAAGCTGCTGATTTATTCCAAGAGAATTATATTTGTCTATTACTTCTTTAAGACTGGTTTTCAAATCTTTTACTGTCATTTGAGATTCCTGTTTAAAATGCTGATGATTATCTGGCGGAACATTTCCATATCTTCGGTTTTGCTTTCTGCTATGAATAATGTAATGGCAAAAAGTGTATTATCATCTATGCGTTTTTTACCGTTTACATAGAGCATGTTGTTTTTCTGCATGAAGTATAAAAAACAGCTTGCGGCAATTCGTTTATTTCCGTCGTGAAAACAATGATCTTTTGTAATGGAATATAAAAGCATTGCGGCTTTTTCTTCCAATGTGGGATACAGTTCCTTACCGTCAAAAGTCTGGTAGATATTGTTCACTGCACTTGAAAATCCATTATCCTTAGGAACTCCAAACACATCACTTTCGAAGGCTGGCTTCATTGCATTTATTACTTCCAGATATTCCTGTTCTGTAATTTTCTCTGCTGATATTTCTGTTTTTCCTTTTTTATCCAAAGATCCATGATCAAAATCATCAAGAAGAATAAGTCCGTTAGAAAAGTCCTTAAGAAAATTAACTGCTTTTTTTATATCTGTAAGATTTTCTAATTTTTCTGAATTGAGATTTTCTGCAAGAGAGGCTGTCATTGTTTGAAGAGCAACAAGTTTCTGATGTTCCTGTTTTATTTGCTTTTCATTGATTACATAACCGTCAATTATATATTGATGCAAAACTGATGTTGCCCACTTTCGGAATTGGGTAGCGATTTTAGAAGAAACTCTGTAGCCTACTGCAAGAATAACATCCAGATTATAATAAGGAATCTTACGGGAAACTGTACGGGTTCCTTCTTTTTGAACTTGTGCAAAAAATGCACAAGTTGAACTTTCTTCAAGTTCATCATCAGCATATATATTCTTTATATGGCGCTGAATTGTTGAACGGTCTTTGTTATCAAACAATTGTCCTATTTTTTCAGCACTTAACCAGATTGAATCATCCTGAAGAATAACTTCAACCTGATTTGCACCATTTTCTGAGAAAATCCTAATTTCACCTTTTGATAAATCTATCAAATCGTTCATTACAGCTCCCCTTTCTGTGCTTTCTGATGAAGCTCTGTAATCTGTGAAAGAAGACTGTCTATTTCGGCATTGAGCTTTGTACGCTTTTCTTCGTAGTTCTGGATTGTTTCTGCGACGCTTAAGATTTCTTCTTCTTCGTGAGGATATCCGCAGACATCAAAATTGTAATTTGAATCAATGAGTTCCTGTGCTGTGTAGCATTTTGCTTTTGGATTTCCTTCTTCGTCTGTAATTTCTTTACGGTCATTCCACCAGGTAATACAATCATCAAAGTGTTTTAATTCCATCGGCTTGGTTTTGCTAAAGTGCTTTCGGTCGCTTGGAATATCTACGCGGTAGAACCATGTTTTTCCAGTCGGCTCTTCATTATTGAAGAAAAAAATGTTTGTTGTAATGCTTGTATAGGGACTAAATACGCTACCAGGCAAACGGACAATTGTATGAAGATTAAAATCCGTAAGAAGCTTTTTCTTAAGATTATTTTTTGCATTATCGTTTCCAAACAAAAATCCGTCTGGAACAATTACTGCGGCACGGCCTTCTTTTTTAAGGCGGTACATGATGACTGCCATAAATAAATCAGCTGTTTCACTTGAACGCAAGTCTGCAGGGAAATTCTGTTTGATGTCGTCCTTTTCGCTTCCGCCGTATGGTGGATTCATAAGAATTACGTCAAAAGCATCTTTCTGGGTATAGTCCAAAAGTTTATAAATGAGAGAGTTTCCGTGATAAACTTTCGGACTGTCCAGACCATGTAAAAGCATGTTTGTAACACAAAGCATATAAGGGAACTGCTTTTTTTCCACAGCATAAATTGAGTTGTAGATTTTTTCTGATTCTTCGTTTGAAATGCTGCCCTTTGCGTCTTTTACTTCTTCAAGTTCTTTTATCCAGCTGGAAAGGAATCCGCCAGTACCGCAGGCAAAATCTGCCATTGTTTCGCCAATCTGAGGTTTAATCATTTTTGCCATAAATTGAGTTACGGCACGTGGTGTATAAAACTCACCGGCACTTCCGGCACTCTGGAGTTCTTTAAGAATTGTTTCGTAGATTTCTCCAAAGGCGTGAGTTTCTTCGTAGCTTCCAAAATCCAGCTCGTCGATAATATTTACAATCTGACGAAGAAGTACACCGTCCTTCATGTAGTTGTTTGCATCTTCAAAAGTCGTTCGCACAATAGTCTGACGAATTGGTGTATCAGGTGTGATTTCCAGATTTTTTAAAGTTGGGAAAAGCTTATTGTTTACAAAGTTCAGGAGCTTATCGCCGGTAAGACCATCGCCCTGATTTTCTGAATGTGCCCAGTTGCGCCAGCGAAGTTCTTCCGGGATAATTGATTCGTATTTTTCATCTTCAAATTCCCAGTCCTCTTCCTTTGAGTCATATACCTTTAAAAATAGCATCCAGGCTATCTGTTCAATTCTCTGTGCATCACCGTTGATTCCAGCATCATTACGCATTACATCGCGAATGCGTTTTACAAAACTACTTAAATTGCTCATTTATTATTCCGCCCTATTTTTCGTCACATAGATTTGTGATTTTCTACGAAAAACATTCTTATTTCTTTGTTCCATCTTTCAATAATTTATTTACATCGTTTTTTATTCTCATATATTCTGAATTTTCATTTCTTGTATTTTTATAAATAAAATGTGGAACTATATCTTGACCTGGAGAAATTCTATACAGACTAAACATCGCAAATGAATCCATTAAAATAATAGCCATAGTAGTATATAGATTTTGAGTATAAATATACAAATTGTATTTGTCATGTAGTTTCTCTTTTTTTAGTTCTTTAATAAATTCATTAATTTTATTGACATAGTAATTTCCTTCATGTCCATTTTTTCTAGTTAATACAGAAATTGAATCAGGTGTATCAGGATCCAATAAAATAAATGTTGTTTTTTTATTTTTAAGTGCAAATCTTTTTCTAAACAAATCAATATTATTCGAGAAAAAACGTTTTCCGTCATTCATTACAATTACAACTTCATCACTAGCTAAAAAATCATTACAATACTTCAATTCTTTTAATGGAAATGAAGTATCAATTTTGTCCAAACCTGCTTCATTTAGTGACAACAAAAAGGGTATTTTTTCAGAAATAAGATTTCTGAGGTTTTCTTCATTTATATCTCGTTGTAACTTATTGCCAATCATGGTAAATAGTGCTGCTGTAATCAATGAATAAGAAACTGATTTTAGAATTTCTTTTATAATTTGGTCATTTACATAAGAAAATGCGATATATAGTAAAATAAAGCTAAATACTATTACAAATGCAGCTAATAAATAAATTTTCAAATTTTTATTTTTTTTCATTTTATGCCACCTTATACAATTCTGCTTCCAATTCTCTAATCGCCTGTCTGTATTTATCATTACCACCAAATAAAGCAGCAATTCGAGCTGGTTTTCCATATTTAGTAAATGGATTCTGTTTTAGAATCTCTGTTGATTCAATATCATAAATACCAAGTTCAGCATATTTATCAAGCAATGCATTGATAACTTCTTTTGCAGCTTCTCCGTATTTGCCGAAAATATCTCGTTTCCTAACGTTGTTTACTCGCTCACGACGTGTTAAAGGTTTCTGATTGAATGCTATATGACAAATAAAATCAAAGTCATCTACATCTGTCATGTTCTGGTCTTTCTTAATCAGTTCAAGGTCAATGCCTTTTTCTTTGAGCATATTACGGATGATTTCTTTTTTTTGTTCACCATTCCAGGTCTGAATAAAGTTTTCCAAAGTCTGATAAGTTCCAAGAATACTTTCTTTTGTGTAGTCCTCGATAGATTCCTGCTTCAAGAGTTTTCCGTCGGTGTCATAAATTGAAACTAAACGCTGAAGAACATCTACTTTTATTTGACCTTTTCCAATAATTTGAACTGTGCGTTTTTCAGTTTTTTGTTCATCTTCATCATCACTGTCACTTCGACTACGCTCAGTTACCGAGTTTTCTTCATCAGACATTCTCTGTTCGTTGAACGTTGTCGAACCGAAATCTTCATCCTGTTCAATTTCGCCATCCCAGTCAGGGTCTGCAAATAATCGGCTTACTCTGCGAAAGTCCATAATTGTAAAATGAGTTTTCCCTTTGTTATAGCGAAGTCTTGTACCACGACCGATAATCTGTTTAAACTCTGTCATTGAATTGATAAGTTCATCAATAACAATAAGTTTGACCATCTTACAATCCGAACCCGTTGAAAGAAGTTTTGAAGTTGTTGCAATTACAGGATACTTTTCTCCTACGGAAATAAAATAATCTAGTTTTTCTTTTCCATATTTGTCGCTACCTGTAATACGAACAACATACTGTTCTTTTACATTTCCCTGGTTATCCCTAGGAACCATATCTGTATTAAGATTATTCAAGGCAACACGCATTCTGTCAGCTGCATCTTCTGTAGGACAGAATACAATTGTTTTAGACATGCGGTCTGTTTCTTTCAGGTACTTTGTAATTTCAGCTGCTACTTCATCAATGCGGTCTTGAACAATAATGTTGTAATCGTAATCAGATAGGTTATATTCGCGGTCTTCAATTTCATTTCCATGAATATCCTTCTGCCATTTTCTTGGCCGCCAGCCGTCATCAATATTTGTATGTACGTTAATTACCTTGAATGGTGCAAGGAATCCGTCTTCGATTCCCTGCTTAAGGCTGTATGAATAAACCGGCTCTCCAAAATAATCAATATTCGAAACATATTTTGTTTCCTTTGGAGTTGCAGTCATACCAATCTGAGTAGCACCTGTAAAATAATCAAGAATCTTTCGCCATCGAGAATCAGCCTTTGCGGAACCGCGGTGACACTCATCTACAATAATCAAATCAAAGAAATCAGGAGTAAAGAATTCTTTATACTTTGAAAGTTCGTTTTCAATCTCTTCTTCTGTTTCTTCCTCTTCATCATTATAATGTTTTGTAGAATCTAGCTGCTGGTACAAAGCAAAGTAAACCTGATAAGCAGAGATTTTGGATTTATCTTCTTTCTGGAAATTGATTTTATGAATTACTTTTTCAAGAGGCTTAAAATCCTGCTGAATTGACTGGTCTACAAGATTGTTTCTGTCTGCAAGATAAAGAACTTTTTTCTTTGTTCCAGATTCAATCAAACGCCATACAATCTGAAATGCTGTATAAGTTTTTCCAGTTCCTGTTGCCATTGCAATGAGTATACGAGCCTGTTGTTTTGCAATTGCTTCAAGAGTTCTGTTTACTGCATTACGCTGATAATAACGTGGCGGATAACAGTCTGCTCCAGAATAGAAAGGTGTATTCATAAGGTTCTCTTCAAAACAAAGAGGAACATCATAAAACTTAGTATTGCCGTCAATCGCATATTCCATGCGGTTTTCAACTTCTGCTATCTTTTCTGCATTTACTCCACGCCAGCGGGCCATAAGTTCATCTGCTGTAGGGAATTCAGATAACGGGAATTCTTTTTCAAAGCCGGTAGTAAAATCATGTTCAAAAAAACTTGAGCCGTTGGAAGTGTAGACAAACGGAACATTGAGCAAAACTCCGTAACTGATAGCCTGCTGTAAGCCAAAGGAAGATGAGTGGTTATTGTCTTTTGCTTCAACGATGGCAAGCGGTGTTCCCTTGTTGTGCCAGAGGATATAGTCGCACCTCTTTCCTTTGTCGCGGCTGGGGATGTTGCCTTTGATGCGGACTTTGCCGTCCGTAAAATCATTGAGCGGAGAGTAAGCGATATGAAGATTCTGATTGCGTTTTTTTACGGCCTTCCAAATCTCCGTCTCCATGGTGATTTTTTTTGCATCCCATTTTGCTTCCAGGGCAGTTGTTATGTATTCATGCTTTATGTCTTCTTCAGACATTTCGTGAATATCAAAAATATCACTCATTGTTTTTCTCCCTCTCTCCACCATTCACTTCCATAATATCCCCAATCTCGCAGTCAAGCGCAATGCAGATTTTCCT
>JAEDIW010000117.1 GCA_016296655.1 Treponema sp.
TACAAGAGAAATAATCTTGGAAAACAGGGACTCTTAAAAAAAGTAAAGCTTCCTCAAGGTGGATTTTATGCTGTGGAATATGAGGAAAAATATGGAACTGTTTTAATGCCTCAATTCAAGTATACAGTTAAGACAATTACGGCTGATGACGGATGCTTTGAGAAACAGGAGCAGATAAATCACGGTGAACATTGCATTATTGATGAGTATGAGTATGAAAACGCATTTTATGACAGACAGATAAAAGAATTTTATGGGTTTGGCAAAATGACAGTTATTAAGTCTGATGATTCAAGAAAAGAGACAATTTTTTACAATACGGAATATGAATCAAAAGGTATGGTTAAAAAAGAAGCAGCTTATTTAAATGAATCTTCAGATTCAATACAGAAAGAAACAAACTTTGATTTATGTTCTCAATTCAAATGGCTTGTAAACAAAAAAACAGAAACAAAATACGATCTGAAAGACTGTAAAAAAAACTTGTCTAAAAGTGTTACTTATGAATATGACGAAGATGGAAATACAGTTGAATTAAAGGAAAAATTAAATGACGGAAATATTTTAAAAGGTTTTTTTGAGTATGAATCATTAAACGGAACAAAAGTAAAAAGTCTTCCGGTTCTGGTTGAAGTTTATGAAAATGGAGAACTCCTTCGTAAAAGAACTGGTGTTTACGATTATTCAAACGGAGCCCTAAAAAAAATTAATGTATACACCTCAGAAAGTGATTTCATATCGAATATATATGAATACGACTCCTATGGGAATTTAATCAGAAACCAGAATGCAGATGGAAGCACCATTCTATATGAATACGATGATGAACCTTCCGGTGAAAACATGTTTCTTCAAAAAATTACCAGTACAGATGGAAATGAAAAACTTACCGGGCAGATTGTATGGAATAAAGTTTTGCAGAAAAAAACAAAAGAAACAGACTGTAATGACAATTCAATTTGCTGTGAATGGGATGAGTGGGGCAGACTTAAGACAGTAAAAACAGATTATGACAAAGAAATGCCAGCTGTTCAGTATCAGTATTTAATAGATGATGAAAAAAACTGGACAGCCATAACAACAAATAAAGTTTCTTTTGATCCTCACAATAGAGCTGTTATAAAAACTGTAGTACAGACAGATGGACTTGGACGGCTGCTATTTACAGCAAAATCCGGATGTGCAGATGGTGAAACAGGTTTTAATGTAAGCGGCCTTGTTAAATATGATAAAAAGGGAAGAGTAATACAGGAAGGGCAGCCTGTGTTTATCAGAACAGATATTGAAAAAAACGATGAACTTGGAGATTTTTTGTGGAACAGTTTTAAGAGTCAGGAATTAAAAAATCCGGTTACAAAAGTTTATGATAAAAATGATACTGTTATAGAAATAAGGCTTGCAGATAAGAGTGTAACAAAAACGGAATATGGTGTGGAATATGATTATCTGCTGAACAGAAATGTTTCATGGATAAAAAAATATGATTCAGCAAGAAATCTGTCAGATGCAGGATTGACAGGAAGCAGTACAAAAATGATTTTAGATGATCATGACAATATTGTACGGCTGGAAAAATACGGAACAGATGAAGAAAAAATACTTTCTGCTGTAAGTTATTCATTCAATGTTTTAAATGAAAATAAAAAAATATGGATGGGAAACAATGGAGAAGAAAAAAACAGTATTACCGTAGAATACGATATGGCGGGCAGAAAAATTTCACTTACGGCTACAGATTCAGGAACAAAAAAATGGACATACAATAAAAAAGGACAGTTATGCTATTACACCGATGAGGAACTGGAGCAGAAGGGAAAAAAAGTTGAATATCTGTATGATGGTTTTGGGCGAATTGTAAAAATCGATTATCCGGAAAGTGAAGATGTTTTGTATAAATATGGTAACGATTTACAAAAGTCTGTTAATGGAGCTGGAAGAATTATTGCAGTAAACGATGAAACCGGGTATACAGAATTTGAATATGGAAGTTTAGGTGAAATAACAAAAGAAAGAAGATCGATTAATCATGTCAGATCTTTTGTAAAAAAAGCAGAAAATGCTGAAATGGAATATACAGGAGATTATCTTGGACGGATTGAAAAAATCAAATATCCGGATGGCGAAACTGTATTATACAGATATGATTCCGGTGGACAGATAAAAAGTGTTACAGGAAAATTTGCAGAAACTGATTTTATTTATATAAAAAACATAGAGTACGATGAATTTGGACAGAGAAAATTAGTTGAATATGGAAATGGTGTAAAAACAGAGTATTCTTATGATGCTGTTCACAGATGGCTTAACTATATTCATACAGAAAACAATTCAGAAGTTTTACAGAACATAGACTACAGTTTTGATCTGACGGGAAATATTACTGAATATAAAAATACCCATAAGGAGATGACCTATTCTACTGTTCAAAAGTATTCTTATGATGATTTGTATCAGTTGACTTCAGTTACAGGCCAGTGTATTTACAATCCTTATCAGCTTTCGATTCCTGCTTTTAAATCGGAATATGGCCAGAGTTTTGTTTATTCAGATGATGGACTAAACAGAATGGAAAGTAAAACAAGTGTTGAAGAAAGCATAGGATCGGCAAAAATTAGTAGCAATAATTTAAATTATGATATAAAATATTGTTATAAAGATAACTCAGCATACAGGCTTGAAAATGCAGGAAACAGATTTTTCAAGTATGATTTGAATGGTAATGTTTTGACAGAACAGGATGGACCGTTTACGGAAACTGTTTCATATAAAAAGCAGGCTGTTCAAAGAGTAAATGAAAATGTTTTTATGCAGCAAAATGACTGGGGCTTAGAAATTGATACAGCTGCTGTCAAAAATACTGTAAAGAAATCTTCATTCCGGCGAAATTATGTCTGGAATGAAAATAATATGCTAAGAAGAAGTGAAGATTCTGAAGGTACTGTAAATTATCTTTACGGTGCAGATGGAAACAGGGCTGTAAAGTCCAGTGCTGCAGGAGAAACTCTGTATTTTAACAGTATGTGGAGCTGGAGTTATAACACAAGTGTTTATTCAGACGGAGCCAGAGGCACAAAACACATTTATGTAAATAATCAGAGAGTTGTTACAAAAATGTGCAGTGATACGAACCCAACGGTAAGCGAAATGAAAGAATATCAGTATTTTTATCATAGTGATCATCTTGGAAGTGCCAGTTTAATAACAGATTCAGACGGCCAGGAATACGAACGAATAGAATATTCACCTTGGGGAGAAACCTGGATAGATAAAGCTCAGGCAGTCTGGAAAACACCATGCCGCTTTACAGGAAAAGAACAGGACGAGGAAACAGGACTGTATTATTTTGGAGCCAGATATTATGACCCAAAATACAGCAGGTGGCTAAGCTGCGATCCGGCACTGGAAGA
>JAEDIW010000118.1 GCA_016296655.1 Treponema sp.
TTCATTATAAACAGCTCCTTTTAGATACATTACAGTACTTTATCTGTCAGTTTTTGTCGTTCGCTATGCTTACCTTACATAGTTTTTCCTTGTTTTCGCAGGCTCAGATAGTTTTCCGAAACCGCAGGCAGGATTCAGAAATTTAAGGGTGCCGAGGCGTTTATGAAATTCTTTATTTCTCTATTTCCTTTATATAGTCGATAAACTTTTTTACCGTCCAAATATCATTTCGATACTTTTCAGGATATGTTGTTATATATTTTTGAGGGACTACCAAAACAACTTTTTCACTTTTCATTTCCTCAAGTTGTGCAGATGAAATTCCTTGTTGAAGTGTACAAAGAAATTTATTTTGAGAACGTAATCTGTCCGCTTCGTTTAACACTTGTCGCCAACGGTCTTTGCATGTTGTTTTTGCTGCAAGAGAAGCTAGTTTTTCTAGAGGGAAAGATGCATTATGATACGATTCTATTGATGGGAATATGAAATCGGGCTTCTTGTTACCTTCTGTAATAGCTTGTGGAGTAAAAGTTATATTGTTTCCTGTGAATAATGAACTTAAATGATGTTCCAAACTTTTTCCAGCACGACTCTTTCGTCTGTTTAAAACTTTGTTAGCAAGTTCTATAAATTTCTCTACATCAGAAAATCCATTTTTTATAAGAACTCCATATCTATCATGTTCAAGGGCTCTAAAGAGTCTATATTCCACCTCTGTCCAATCCAATAATTTATTATCTGGTTTCAGCTGTATGTATTCATTATGATTAAAGACTGAATTTTGAATTCTTTGAGCCGCAAGAGACATTTGTTCTGACGATGGAAAATCTGTTGTCAGCGATTTGATAAATTCTTGAATAGCGTATTTTTCTTTTTCCTCTGGATTTGTTAATTCTGTATTAATTAAACGATTGGTCTCAGCCGGAGTTATTCCAAAATAATTTAAGATTTCATTTATCTCATCATCAGTATTGAAAATATAAGCTTTAAACTGTCCAGTGTGTTTTTTTAAGAATATTAGTAATGCACCTGTATAATCTGGATTTGATGATGGAAAAGATTTTCTATTTGAAGTTACCCTATATTCATCCTTGCTTCCGTAATAAATGAAATTAGCTGGAGTTTCATAATCATCAAACCAATAAATTGTTGCCGAGGCTCTTTTTATATCGCCACCTTTCTCTCCCGGTTCGTCAAACAAAATCGAATAAGCAGGCTTAGATACAAGAAAGCCTGATTGATGGCCCCCTGTTTCTCCAGAATCATTTGGAGATAAAAATTTACAATATATTTTTTCACTTTCAGAAGAGTCTTCTATGACTTTTGAAATATAGTTTTCCATAATTCTTTCCTTAAATTGCTATTCCCTTTTCTGCATAAATGCGTTCTACTTTTGCGGATTCTTTTTCTATTTCTTCCATCAAATAAGGTTTTATATATTCAGCTACAGCATGAAACAAAGGCACGACAACTGAATTTCCAAACTGTTTGTAAGCCCTTGTGTCAGAAACGGGAATTACATAATCGTCTGGGTACCCCATTAACCTTGCACATTCCCGAGGCGTAAGACGGCGTGGATTTTTTCCTTCGCCTTGCGAAATTAAAATTTCTGAACCATCTTTGTAATATCTTGCAGAAAGCGTTCTTGCAATGTCATTTTCTTTAACAAGTCCATAACCAAAGCCATTTCCCATTGAACGATGCTTTTGCGCATAAGCTTGTAAATAAGCCCAAAGATTATCTGTTAATGTGTATTTATCCAAAACTTTATTGTTTTCAAAGTCAAAATATTTATCACCATCTTGTGGAAGTCTTGGTTCTGTTCCGTCTGTTTTGTGAAGGATACTTCCAAGTTTTATTTCACCTTTTGGCGGTAAAATCATATCATCAAGAGAGAAATCTATCTTATTTTTAAAACCGACAATTACGATTCGTTCACGATGCTGGGGAACCCAACTTTGACCGTCAATAATCCTGTAACTGCATGTATAACCTAAATCCTGTGTTAATGTTTCCCAGATAACTTTGAATGTATTTCCTTTGTCATGGGATTTTAGATTCTTTACATTTTCAAGAACAAATACTTTTGGCTGTTTTTCTTTTATAATCCTGGCAACATCAAAAAATAATGTACCCTGTGTTTTGTCCTCAAAACCTGTTGGGCGACCTAAGGATTTTTTCTTGGAAACACCGGCAATACTGAATGGCTGACAAGGAAATCCTGCCAATAAAACATCATGCTCAGGAATGTCTTTTGCATCTACTTTTGTAATGTCACCGTTTATCGGGTGTTTTGAAGGATAATTGTTACTATAGGTTTTTTGAGCAAATTCATCCCATTCTGATGTGTAAAGACATTTTCCCCCGGCTTGTTCAAAGCCTTTTCTAATTCCTCCGATTCCTGCAAATAAGTCGATAAAAGTAAAATCTCCTTCCCGATTATCATTTTCTTGTGCAGGAATTTTTCTTGAAATCATATTTACTAATCTGTCTGCAATGAATGATTTTGGCTGTACAGAACCGTTGAGCCAGCGATGAATTGTACTTTGATTAACCTGTAATTCAGTAGAAATATCTGATATAGAATAGAGTTTTGTAACTTGTTCCAGCAAATCTTTGATTGAGGATTGAAAAAAGGATTCTCCCATAATTTACCTCGAAAAAGGGAATTATAACTTGCATTATGCAACATTTATTCCCCATTTGTCAATTCACAAAGTTTACAAAAACAAGAGGCTCGGAGAGCCGTCCATATAATTTAAATCTCTCCGATTATGTCACCGGCTTTTTTTGAGATTCCAAGTTTTTTTTTTAAGATGTACGCTTCCGGTGTCTGTTAAAAATGAAAGGCGGTAGTATTATTTTTCAAGATTTTCCATATCGTAAACAAGGAATGACTTAAAGTTGCTTGTAACAACCCAGCGTGGATGCTGTGACAATGGAAGCCCAGAGATATATTTTCGTGCCTGTTGAAATGGATTTAATAAAGTTCCATCAGACTGCCTGATAGGTTCTCGAAGGTCTTTATCTATACTTTTCTGCTCAATCATTACTTTTGTAGACGGAATATAAATGTCTATAAAATTAGTGATTGTCTTATCCGTAAATTTTTCTTTTATCTGATTTTCAAAATATACAAAGTTTGCAAAGTCTTTTATTCCAAAAACATTGCAGAGCAAATCCAGCCAGAATTTCTGACTCTCCCCTTTTTCATAACCTTTATCTTTCCAGTCTTCACTGAATTTTTTTGCAGCCTTTGCTTGTTCCGTTTGTGTCATAAAAAAAATATAGCATAAAAAATATAGTTCTTTAAGGGGAGTTACGGGGAGTTATGGGGCAAACGCATTATAACTGATTTTGTATTGAAAAATGGCGCAAAGGAGTGAAAC
>JAEDIW010000049.1 GCA_016296655.1 Treponema sp.
GTACAGCCCGCAATAAAGGCATTGAATATGCTTCAGGCGAATTCATTGCATTCAATGACAGCGATGACCTGTGGTTTCCTGAAAAACTTGAACGGCAGCTGGCTTTTCTAAAAGAAAACAATGCAGACATAGTTCTGTGCAAGATGGAATGTAAAACCCCAGAAAATGAATTTATTCATAATTTTCCAAATCTTGATAAAAGCCAGCAGATCCTTTCTGACAAAAAAACAGCAGAAAGTTTCCTTAAAAAACAGGCAGCTTTTGTTTGCAAAACAGGCAAAAATCCTACCGAAGAATTTGCACTACTTTTAAAAATTTCTCCAGGATTATCTGTTTTTCTGCGTTATCTGCTGTCACTGCTTGGAATATACAGTTTTCTGTTCAGGCTTGTCCTAAAAAAGTAACAGTAGAAAATCCTGCAGTTCTGCAAATGCACAAATACAAAGGAAGCACTGAAGCAGCAAATTACCGTAAATCAATGACTTACGGTAATTCGCCGGAAAACGCTGAATAATCACTTCTAGTGTTAATCAGTGCTTCCCTAAATGCCGACTCGGCCTACGCTGGATTGAAGCAGGGCAAAGCCGCCGCTTTTCAAAGAAAAGCGGCCGAAAGCGAAAGCCACAGTTGCGCAAAGCCAGTCTTGCAACACAGTTTCGTCCAGAAAAAAAAATAAAAAAAAACAATCAATTGTATTTTTCTTTTCTAATAAGTATACTTCAACTATGTTGACAGCATTGTATACAATTATAATTACACCCTTGATTCAGATTACTGAATTTTTTTACGAACTTTTTTATGAAATTACTAGAAGTCAGGGAATTGCCGTACTTGGACTTAGTTTTGTCGTAACGATTTTTACACTGCCTCTATATATGGTTGCCGAACAATGGCAGGAAAAAGAGAGAAAAATTCAGGCTAAGCTAAAAGATGGTATCGGGCGCATAAAGTCGACTTTTAAAGGAGACGAACAGTATATGATTCTTTCAGTTTTTTACAGACAGAATCATTACCATCCGATTATGGCACTGCGTTCTTCGTTCAGTCTGCTCATCCAGATTCCATTTTTTATTGCAGCTTACAATTTTCTTTCAGACCTTGCCACTCTTAAAGGCTATTCTTTCCTTTTTATAAAGGATTTTGGTGCACCTGATGCAACTTTTTCACTCTGCGGATTTCCTGTAAACCTGCTGCCACTTGCAATGACGCTCATAAACTGCATTGCCGGTGCAGTTTATTCAAAAGGTCACGGAATCCAGGAAAAACTACAGATTTATGGCTGTGTCTTTGTGTTTCTGGCTTTGCTGTACAATTCTCCGTCAGGTCTTGTAATTTACTGGACAATGAATAATGTTCTTTCTCTTGTAAAAAATGTCTTCTACAAGATTAAAAATCCTAAAAAAATTCTTTACATTTTAACCTGTGCTGCTGCAGCTGCAGGTATTTTTTCTGCATTTTTTATTTTTTCGGATGCCAAAAAGATTTTCAGGCTTGCCCTGATAGCTTTCTGCATTCTGATTCCTGCAATGCCATTTGCAATTTCATTTCTGTCAAAGAGGATTGACAGGAGTTTTTCAGAATTTGACAGAAAGCCTCAAATGCGTCTTGCTCTGTTTGTTCTTTCATCGCTTACGATTGTCTTACTTACAGGTGCTGCAATTCCTTCCATTCTTATGGAATCTGAACCACAGCAATACAGCTTTGTAGACTCCTATAAATCTCCGCTGTTTTTCATTTTTTATACTTTCTGTCAGGCTTTAGGATTTTTCTTTGTATGGCCGATGTGTTTTTACGGACTTTTTTCTGCAAAAACAAAAAAAGTACTGACTTTGATTTCTATGCTGGGTGCGGCTACTGCTTTGGTAAACTGTTTTGCCTTCAGCGGAAATTACGGACCGATTGGTCCTGATATGCTGTTCCTGCAGCCTCAAAATTTTTCAACTTCAACTTCTACAATCCTGCTGAATTTTTCAGTTCTTGCCGCAGTCTTTTTTGCCGTAGTGTTTGTTTCTGAAAAACATGCAGGAATTTTGAATACAATCTGCGCTATCCTACTGCTTTCACTGGCTGCTATTTCCGGCAAAAACATTGTATCCATAAACAGCTCTTTCAAAAAAATGGAAGAACCTGGTACAAAAGATAAAATTGAGTCAGTTTTTCATCTTTCAAAAGAAGGTAAAAATGTAATCATTTTGATGCAGGACAAACTTGTTTCTTCGCTGATACCTGAAATTCTAAAAAATACTCCGCAGCTTTATTCAGATTTTGACGGTTTTACATATTTTCCAAATACGGTTTCATTCGGTCACCTGACCATGCTGGGAACTCCAGGAATTTTTGGAGGATATGACTATACTCCATTTGAAATTAACAGGCAGACGGAAAAAACTCTACAGCAGAAACATAATTAAGCCATACTTTCCATGCCACTGACTTTTTACAACAACGGCTTTGAAGTTTCAATTGCAGACATGCCTTACGAAAATTACCTCGAATATCCTGTTACAGACATGTATAAAGGATATGAATTCATAAACAGGGTTGTTACAAGGGGGATATATTCAAAAATATGGTACAAACGAAGCAACATAACTCAAGCACCTTTCCTAAGCACGAACATAAAGCGTAATGGCATCTGGTTTAGCTTTTTCAAAATAGTTCCTACATTTCTGAGAAAAATCGTTTACCATAAAAGATACTGGCTTTCCTATCAGCGCTACAGAAATGATTCAAAATTCATTGATAATTATTCCGAGCTTGACTTTTTGAGTGAACTTTTTGATGTAAATGCTAAAGGAAACACATTTACAATGCTTGACAACGAGGCAACACATGAAGCTATTCTGCTTCAGGCTCCAGATTTTATTCCAGCCGAAAAGGTTACACAGTTTGACAAAGGTTCATTTGGAAAATTAAAGCAATATATGGCACAAAAAGCTATGCTGCTGAGGTTTGCCAAATTTATTGAATACCTAAAGGCAAATAATGTTTACGACAATACCAGAATAATCATTGTTTCAGACCATGGCACAACAATTCAAACAAATCTTTTTGACAAAAATCCATCAGAAAGAATTCCGTTTCTTAAGGAATCTGTAACAGCAACCATTCTGTTCAAAGATTTTTCTGCCACAGGTTCTTTGAAAACTGACAACACCTTTATGACAAATGCAGACACTCCAGCGCTGGCTTTTAAATCTCTGGTTCCTCAGGCAAAAAATCCGTTTACCGGCAATTTATTTGAAATCACAGAAAGAGGTAATAAAGCAGATTTTGTAAAGATTGCTGCCACTGCTGATGCTGAAAGTACAAGAATCAGGCACAACAAAACCTTTTCTATAAAAGACAGCGACTGGTACACTGTAAAAGACAACATTTTTCAAGACAAGAACTGGAACAAGCTTTACGAATAGCATTTTCAGGGGCTGACACTGAAATAATTCAGAAGGCATTTCATTTTCAGTGTCCCCTTAATTTTCTGACAGATAGTTTCCTTGCAGAATCCTGCTGCTAAATAAACAGATTATTGCAAAACAGATGTTAAAATGATAGATTTTAGCAATGAGGCTGAAGCGTATATATACAGCAGTTTTTCTCTTTGTTGCTTTTTTTTCTCTTATCTTAATGATACTGGGCAGTTTTTCAGCTCAAATTACAAAAGAAAAATGTGAATCTCTGGGACTTCCGATTTTTTTTATTGAAACTTCAAAAGGCAAAAAAATAAACAGCAAAACAGAATACAGAAAGGCAACTTTTTCGCTTGAAAATTTTGACAGTTCAAAAAATACGCTCACAGGAGAATGCAAGATTAGGGGACATGGCAACACTACCTGGCAGACAAGGGAATTATACAAGAAGCCGTATCTTTTAAAACTTAATGAGCCACTGGAACTTTTGGGCATGAACAAAAGTGAAAAATGGATTCTTCTGGCAAACACAGCAGACAAAACGTCTTTGAGAAACTATTATGCAGAATATCTTGCAAAAAATATCTTTGATAAAGAAGCATGGATTCCAAGTTCAAAATTTGTTTTCCTTTTTTTAAACGGAAAGTTTGAAGGTCTGTATGCCTTGACAGAAAAAGTTGAACAGGCACCTGGAAAAATTGAACTGACAGGTGACGGCAGTTTTCTTGCTGTTGTAAATTCCCGCATGAATAAAGAATGGAATTTTCGAAGCACTCGCCAGGTGCCTTTCAGCATTCGCAAAGAATTTGAAGGTCTTTCCCAAACAGAACAGGAAAAAATTTACAAAACCTATCAAAGCAAGATTCAGCAGATTGAAGACGTAATTTTTTCTGAAAATTTTAAAAATCCTGAAACTGGTTATAGAAAATTTCTGGATATGCCCTCTTTTGTAGACTGGTACATAATCAACGAGTTTACAAAAAATCATGATGCAAAATTTCAAAGTTCCTGCTATATGACCTATCATGAAAATCTTGACAGGCTTTTTATGGGGCCGGTCTGGGATTTTGACATTTCCTGTGGAAACATCAGCTGGGATAACTGTCAGAATCCTGAAGGCGAATTCATAAATGCTAATAACTGGTACAAAAGGCTTTTTGAAGACGAATATTTCAGAAATCTGGTTTATCAGCGATGGAATGAAAAATCTGCAGAACTTGCAAATTCCTTTGAATGGATTCAAAATCAGGCAAATTTAATTTATCCGGCCATCATTCTCAATGATTCTGTATGGAAAAATATCGGGCACAGGCAATGGCCACATGCTCCCGGCTGGAGAAAACGTAAAACCTACCAGTCAGAAATTGACTACATGGTTTCATTTTTGAAAAAAAGACAGTTCTGGCTAAATGAAAAATATAATACCGAAGAGATGAAAAAAACTTTACAATAGATTCAGGGGGAGAAAAAAATGATTCTTACAGGAAAAAACATCCTTGTTACAGGTGCAGCTGGCTTTATCGGCAGTAATCTTGCAAAAAAACTTTTAGAAACTGAAAAAAATATTACAATAATCGGCATTGACAGCATTACAGACTATTATGACACCTCTCTAAAAGATGAACGGCTTGCTCTTCTTGAAAAATACGGAGAAAAATTTGTATTTGTAAAGGGCGATATTGCCGACAAAGACTGCGTTGAAAAACTATTTGAAAAATACAAGCCTTCAGTTGTTGTAAACCTTGCAGCACAGGCAGGGGTTCGCTATTCAATTACAAATCCAGAAAGCTACATCCATTCAAATTTAATTGGCTTTTTCAATATTCTTGAAGCATGCAGGCATCATCAAGTTGACCATCTGGTATTTGCTTCAAGTTCAAGCGTTTATGGCTCAAACAAAAAAGTGCCCTACTCCACAGAAGATAAAGTTGACAATCCTGTTTCATTATATGCAGCCACAAAAAAATCGAATGAACTTATGGCTCATGCCTACTGCAAACTGTACAAAATTCCTGCCACTGGACTGAGATTTTTTACAGTTTACGGTCCTATGGGTAGACCAGACATGGCATATTTTAAATTTACAGACAAACTGGTAAAAGGAAAACCAATTCAAATTTACAACAACGGTGATATGTACAGGGATTTTACCTACATTGACGACATCGTAACAGGGATTGTAAAAGTCATGAAAAAAAAGCCTGCAGAAACAGAAGATGGAGCTCCCTACAAAATTTACAATATTGGAAACAACCATCCTGAAAGCCTCATGAATTTTGTAAATATACTTGAAAAATGCCTTATGGACGAAGGAATAATTTCTGAACCTGGCAAAAAAGAACTGTTACCTATGCAAAGCGGTGATGTTTATCAGACGTATGCAGATGTATCAGAGCTTGAAAAAGACTTCGACTTCAAACCAGCAACAACTCTTGAAGAAGGTTTGAAAGCTTTTGCACACTGGTACAAAGGATATTATAACAAATGAAATACGTTTACGTTTTAGTTTCTTCTGAAAAGGATTTTTATTACGAACAGGCTTTAATGTCCGTTACATCATTAAGACTTTACATGAAAGATGCAGAAGTCATTGTATTAACTGATAACAAAACAAAAGCAGGTTTTACAGGCAAACGTACAGAACTTGCAAAACTTGCTGAAATAATTTCAGTTGATTTTTCAGACGAAGTAAAAAATGTCGAACGTTCCAGACTCATAAAAACAGCAATACCAGAATATGTAAGCGGAAGCTTTTTATACATTGACTGCGACACAATCATTTGTGATGATTTATCAGAAATCGACGATATTGGAAAATTTCCGATGGAACTTGGAGGTGTTCTGGACGGTCATGTAATGCTGGATGAGCATATCCACAAAAAATATTTTCTTGCAAGAGATAAGAAACTGGGTTTTTCTGGTACAAAGGCAGCAAACTGCAATTTCAACGGGGGACTTGTTCTAGCAAGAGAAGGTCATCTTTCAAAGCAGTTTTTTAAATACTGGAATGAACAATGGAAATATTCAGCATATCAAAAGCATGATTTGCATGACCAATCTGCAATGAATCAGGCAAATTACCTGCTTTCACTGAAAATGTGCCAGCTTCCAGGAGAATGGAACTGTCAGCTAAGCCACGGTGGACTTGCTTATTTGCAGAATGCAAAAATTCTACACTATTATTCTTCGGAAATGACTTCAAATGTTTACCTTCCCTATTACAAACTGGCTGATAAAAAAATTCAGCAGCAAATCAAAGAAAACGGCAGCATTCCTGAAGAAATAATGGAAATGATAAAAAATGCAAAATTCCAGTTCAATAAAGTTCATCTTATTTCGGACAAAAGAATTGAGTCGGTACAGTCACCTCTTCTTTTTACGTTAGCCGACATTCAGGCTCATGCATCAAAACTTTTTTCTGCGCTGGAAAATTTTATAGGATTTTTCAGAAAACTGGCAAAAAAGCTGGCAGGCAGATAACTTTCAGGCCAAAGGAAAAATAAAATGAAAAAAATTCTTATAAACGGCAGTTTTTTTTGCAGGAATCTTACAGGAATTGAACGGTTTGCGTACGAAATAACCCTGCGCCTTGACCTGCTTGCTCAAAAAGGCGAATTATCAGTGCTGATTCCTTCAAATGCAGATGATTCAAAAATTCCATCATACAAAAATATACAGATAATAAAATCATCAAAATCCTGCAGAATTTTTCCTGTGTGGGAGCACATTCATTTTTCTGCAGTGGCAAAAAAAATGAAGGCGATACCGCTGGATTTTGCAAATGCGACTCCTGTACTCTATCCAGGTGCAGTATTTGTTCACGATATATATGCAAAACTGTACAAACAGGATTTTATCTCCGGAAAAGATAAAATCATCAGGCTATACGACTGCTTTATGTATTGGAATGCCGCAAAAAGAGCAAAGCAACTGATTACAGTTTCAGAATTCAGCCGAAGCCAAATCAGCAGGACATATAAAATTCCTGAAGAAAAAATCGAAGTCATCTACAATGGCTGGGAACATTTTAAAAACATCAAGGCTGACGAATCTATCTTTGAAAATTTTACACAACTCGAAAAAGGAAAGTTCTTCTTTACATTGGGTAGCCTGAGTCTCCGAAAAAATTTAAAATGGATTGCAGATTATGCACAGGCACATCAGGAAAGCATATTTGCAGTTTCTGGCAAATGCATTTCTGGTCTGGTACCAAAAGAGTTAAGTTCCCTGCAGACTCTGAAAAACGTAATTCTTTTAGGCTACGTTTCTGACGGTCAGGTAAAAGCCTTGATGCAAAACTGCAAAGCCTTTATTTTTCCGTCGTATTATGAGGGGTTCGGTATTCCGCCGCTGGAAGCTTTGAGCTGCGGTGCAAAAATAATTATCTCAAAAGCTGCAAGTTTGCCTGAACTTTATGGAGATTCAGCTCATTACATCATGCCTGATGATACAAATGTCGATCTTGAAAAACTACTTTTGCAGCCGGTTTCAGATTCAAAACCCGTATTGGAAAAATTTTTATATGACAAATCTGCAGAAAAGTTATATGATATTTTGAAAATGCGGTTTTAAAGAGTTTCACCCGTAAACACAGAAAAAATCAACTGATGAATTAGAAATAAATTAGTGATATTTGGAGATATTTATGAAAATAGCAGTTGCAGGAACAGGATATGTAGGACTTTCAAATGCAATCTTACTTTCTCAAAATAACGAAGTTTGGGCTGTCGACATTCTTCCTGAAAAAGTTGAAATGATTAACAACCATAAAAGCCCCATCATAGACAATGAAGTTGAAGAATATCTTACAACAAAAAAACTGAATCTTACAGCTACAACTGATGTACAGAAAGCTTACAAAGATGCAGACTTTGTAATAATTTCGACACCTACAAATTATGATCCAATAAAAAATTTTTTTGACACATCTTCTGTCGAAACTGTAATTGATACTGTTATGAAAATTGAACCGAAAGCTGTAATGATTATAAAATCTACTGTACCTGTAGGTTATACAGAAAGTGTAAGGAAAAAATTCAATTCGGACAACATCATTTTTTCCCCAGAATTTTTAAGGGAAGGACATGCCCTTTACGACAACCTTTATCCTTCAAGAATCGTTGTAAGCTATCCAAAAAACAACAATCAGCTAAAGGAAAAAGCAGAATGTTTTGCGCAGCTTCTTAAAAACGGTGCAATCAAAAAAGACATACCTGTTCTTTTTACAAACCCTACAGAAGCCGAAGCCATAAAACTTTTTGCAAACACATATCTTGCTTTGCGCGTAGCATTTTTCAACGAACTTGACACTTATGCAGAATGCAGGGATTTGAACACAAAACAGATTATAGAAGGTGTATGCCTTGACCCCAGAATAGGCAGCCATTACAACAATCCAAGTTTCGGCTACGGCGGTTACTGTCTTCCAAAAGATACAAAGCAGCTTAGGGCAAATTATGACGGAATCCCAAACAACATCATCTCTGCAATTGTTGATGCAAACAGAACACGCAAAGACTTTATAGCTGAAAGAATTCTGCAGAAAAACCCTTCTGTAGTCGGAGTTTATCGACTTACGATGAAAGCAAATTCTGACAATTTCCGCCAAAGTTCAATTCAAGGCATAATGAAAAGAATAAAAGCAAAGGGAATTGAAGTCATTGTATATGAACCTACTTTTAAAGAAAGCGAATTCTTCCACTCAAAAGTAATTACAAATCTTGAAGAATTCAAATCAAAAAGCGATGTCATTATTGCAAACCGATATACAGAAGATTTGAAAGATGTTCTTGAAAAAGTTTATACAAGAGATTTGTATTTCAGAGATTGACGGCAGATTTTGTTTGCTGCAAAAAAAATAAATTTGATTTAAAAATTTTCATTTTAAAACATGAAAATAATTTTATAATATACGAGTTGAGGATTTATGTTGCTTTATACGATAATAATCTACCCGCTTCAATTGATTATTGAATTTTCATTCAGGCTTTTTCTGGATGTTTTCAAGAAACCTGGTATTGCGGTGCTTGGTGTAAGTTTTGCAGTTTCAATTCTCTGTCTTCCACTATATGCAGTTGCAGAAAAATGGCAGCAACTGGAACGTGATACTCAAAAAAAGCTGAAAAACGGTATTCGGCGGATAAAGGATGTATTCAAAGGCGATGAACAGTACATGATTCTGTCAACATTCTACAGACAGAACCATTACCATCCGCTCATGGCGCTGCGTTCATCGTTCGGTCTGATGATTCAAATTCCTTTTTTCATTGCAGCATATTCGTTTCTTTCTAATATGGCAGCACTAAAAGGATGCAGTTTTCTGTTCATAAAAGATATGGGGCAGCCTGATTCTCTTTTTAAGATTGCAGGCTTTACGGTAAACATTCTGCCGGTTGCAATGACGCTCATAAATTGTGCAGCAGGTGCTATATACACAAAAGGTTTTCCTATAAAAGAAAAACTTCAGATTTATGGCATGGCATTGATTTTTCTTGTACTCCTCTATTCTTCTCCATCAGGACTTGTCCTTTACTGGACTATGAACAACGTTTTTTCGCTTGTAAAGAACGTATTCTATAAATTTAAAAATCCTCTGAAAATTTTCTTTATGTGTTGTGTGGCAGGAATAGTTTTCATGGATTTCTATGTTCTTTTCCTGCACAGCGGAAACATGCACAGAAGAATCCTCATGGCTGCATGTATGTCGTGTATACTGATTGTTCCGCTTATATTAAAAATCGGTTCATGGCTTTTAAATACAATGTTTTCTACGCTTATGCAAAATGCAAAAAGCCGCTTTCTGCTGTTTGTCTGTTCAGCTCTTTCATTATGGCTGCTGGCAGGATTTGCCTTGCCATCACTTCTTATAAGCTCGTCTGTCACGGAATTTGCAGACATTGACAGTTATGCCTCCCCCATTTATTTCATAAGGGTTATAAACTTACAGACTTTTGGAGTTTTTGTTTTCTGGCCGCTGTGTATTTATTTTTTATTCAGCAAAAAGGTTCAGGCTTCTTTAAGTGTCGGTGCTTTGACAGCACTTCTTTCAAGTCTTCTAAATGCATTTTTATTTACTGGAAAATACGGCACACTGACCAGAATGATTACATTTCCAAACGGAATTTCTTCAGGGACAACAGAATTTCAACTTATTTTGAATCTTATTCTTATTGCACTTGAAATAATTTCTGTAATTTTGATTTTCAAAGTAAAGAACGGTTATTTAATTTTAAAACCAGTTCTAATAATCCTGCCGGTTTCCCTGTTTGCAATAAGTTTTTTCATGAACTTAAAAATCAAACAGGATTACAAGGCTCATGTAGAATTCACAAAGAAACTTGATGCACCAGCTGAAAAACGTGCTCCTGTACTGCATTTTTCAAAAACTGGCAGAAATGTTGTTGTTTTTATGCTGGACAGAGCTGAAAGTGCCTACATTGACTCAATTTTTGAAGAATTTCCTGATTTCACTGAAATTTATTCAGGCTTTAAATTTTTTCCAAATACAATTTCATTTGGAGGGCATACACTTTTGGGCGCACCTCCGCTTTTCGGAGGTTATGAATATACACCGAATGAAATGAACAGGCGTTCAAATGAGCGGCTGCTTGACAAAAACAATCAGGCTCTCAAACTCATGCCTAAAATTTTTACAGAACAGGCAGATTTTTACGCTACAGTTACGGATGCGCCCTGGGCAAATTTCAGCTGGATTCCAGACATGAGCATTTTCAATGACCTGAAAAACACAACTGCAATGCTTCTGGAGCGCAAATACACAAGCCTATGGATTAAAAAGAATCCCGACAAAATCAAGGCAAATTTGATAAGCTCTGCAATAAAACGCAATCTCCTGTATTTCAGCATATTTAAAATGTCACCGATACTTTTCCGTGATGTAATTTATGATGAAGGATTGTGGTGGTCTTCAGACAAAGACTCTGGGGATATTCAGGAATTCATTGATTACTATTCAGTTCTTGAATATCTGCCAGAACTTACAGACTTTTCATCAGAAAAAGATTCTTTTTTATGCATAACAAATGACACAACACATTCAGGAATCAAGTTGCAGCCGCCTCTTTATACTCCAGCGATTAAAGTTACAGGTAAAGGCAGCGGAAAGTATTCAGGCTTGTCCAGCTACAGTAGCAATGCAGCAGCATTCAGACTTGTTTCCGAATGGATAAAATACCTGAAAGCAAACGGTGTTTACGACAATACAAGAATAATAATTGTCAGTGACCATGGAATCGGTTATAAAAATGTTGAAAAACTTACATTCCCTGACACTTTCTATGATGACTTCCAGAGAGATCATCTTCATCCGGTTCTTATGTTCAAAGACTTCAATTCTCAGGGATTATTTGAAAAAAACGATGAGTTTATGACAACAGCTGATGTTCCGCTTCTTGCCCTGAAAGATATTGTAAAAAATCCGGTAAATCCTTTTACAAAACAAATACTTTCAGATAGTATAAAGCACACGCAGGGAGCTGTTGTTTCATCAAATGATACATGGTCACCTGGACAGCACGGCTACTCCACATTTAATATAAAAGACAGTGAATGGTACACTGTAAAAGATAATATTTTTGATTCCAGAAACTGGAAAAAAGGAAAATAAAGATGATGTTTTTACCTTTATACATTGATCCCGGTACGGGAAGTATGCTTTTTTCAATATTGATTGGAGCTGCTGCAACCCTGTATTTTCTTGCAAAAGCTGCCATCATCAAAATAAAAATGACTATGGCAGGCAAAAAAGGAGATTCTGCTGCAGTTGATTCTTCATACAAACCTTATGTAATTTACAGCGAAGGCAAACAATACTGGAATGTTTTCAAGCCTGTTGTTCAGGAATTTGAAAAAAGAAAAATTTCTCTAGCTTATTATACATCTTCAAAAGATGACCCTGTTTTTTCAGAAAAATATGAATTTGTAAAGCCTGAATTTATCGGAGAAGGAAACAGTGCTTTCGTAAAACTCAACATGCTTTCTGCCGGTTTTGTTCTTATGACAACACCAGGGCTTCAGGTTTATCAGCTGAAACGAAGCAAAAAAGTAAAACATTATTCCCATGTACTTCACATGCCGAATGATGCAACAACTTACAGGCTTTTCGGACTTGATTACTTTGATTCAGTTTTGCTTTCTGGGGACTACCAAAAAGAAGATTTGCGTACATTGGAAAAAATGCGCGGGCTTCCGGAAAAAGACCTTGTAACTGTCGGTTGTCCGTATCTTGACGTTCTTGCAGAAAAAATCAAGTCTGAGCCGGAAGAAAAAGAGCGTCCGTTTACAGTGTTAGTGTCACCTTCCTGGGGAAAGGTCGGTGTTCTTGCCCGCTATGGAGAAAGACTGCTTGATCCTCTTGTAAAAACTGGCTGGAGAATCATCGTACGCCCCCATCCTCAGTCAAAAAAATCTGAGCCGGAAATGCTTAAAAAGCTTGAAAATCGTTATAAGGACAATAAAAACCTTATATGGGACTTTGAGCGAGACAATATTCATTCAATGAAAAAAGCCGATATGATGATTTCTGATTTTTCAGGAATTATATTTGACTATACATTCCTGTGCAATAAACCTGTAATGTATGTTGATGCTGAAATGGATTTGAGGCCTTACGATGCATGGGATTTGCATAAACAGTTATGGCAATTTTCTGTTCTTGAAAAAATGGGAATCAGGCTGAATGAAAACGACTTTGACAGGATTGGTGAAGTTATTAAGCAAGCCAGCGACAGTCCAGAACTTGAGGCAGAACGAAAAAAAGCAAAAGAAACAGCATGGATGAACATCGGTCAGGCAGGAAAAAACATTGCCGACTATATGATAAAAACTGTTACGGGCCAGGCAGAATAACTTAATGAACAAGGGGGCTGTCTGATCAGTTCTGTCATACTGGATTTATTTCAGCATCTGCAGCGTATAATGACACTATGAACTTTACTTTTGGAACAGCCCACATTTCCCCTTTTGCATAAATAAGATTATTTAGCCTGAAATTCAACTTTTGCCATAAAAATTATTTTTATATGCCATAGCTGGAATCAAGCTGCTTTAATTCCTTAAAAGTATCAATTTCTATAAAATCATCAAAAGAACATTCCCTTACCTGCAGAGAAAACTGATTTTTACAAACATCAAGAGGAACGCTATCCCAGTACTTTTCCTTTCCGCCGGGCATTTCATAAACATGCTGAATGCAGTCTGCAAGTCTGCGGCCATCTTCTGCAGTCCAGTAAGAAATTCCAACCATGCGGTAAGAGTCAAGTCCTCCTACACTGACGCCAGTAATTCTATTTTTTGTTACATGGAGACACCAGTCATCAGTCCGCTCACATTTTACGCCACAATAATTGGAAGAATATTGATATTTTGAAATCAATTTCCTGTTTTTTACAATCAAATCAGCTTCACAAATATATGCATTTTCAAAATGAAAACGGGCACACATTGCAGAGCCAATGTTATTAGTTTCATTGTATGCAGGATTTTCGATAAATTTGATGTTCGGATACTTGTACAAAAGTTGATCAAACTGCTCACTCAAATAACCGCGAACTATAATAATTTCTTCAATTCCGGCTTCGACAGCTGCATCAAGCATCGTATCTATGATGCGTTTTCCATGAACTCTTACCAAAGGTTTGGGCGTATTCAGCGTAATGGGAACAAGTCTGGTTCCAAAACCTGCAGCAATGAAAACAATTCTTTTTACCCTGTAAGGAGAAAGGCAATCCAAGCCTTTTTCGGTTATTTTTCCATTAGAGAGCAAACCTCTTTCTTCCAGTGAAGCAACCAGAGAATTTATTGTACCGATTGAATAGCCTGTTTTTCTGGCAAAATTACGCTGAGAAAGAGGCTGTTCAGAAGATTCGGCAGTTGTAAGCACATAAAATTCTTTTTCATTAATCATTGTTCAAATTATACAAAAAAAAGCATTGTTAATACAGTATTTTCTGTTATTTTTTTAATATTTTGTTCAAATTTAAATATTTTCATACAGAAATTGAACACTCTTTCTTTACACAATTTAATTTTTGCAGTATAAATCTGATAAAGAAAATCTCTGAAATTTACAGATTTTTGCAGATAAACGAAAGGAGATTATCTGGAATTTTTATTCATGCAAGGGATTTTACATCTGCTGAGCTTAAGCTGTAATGAGGGAGTAAAAATCTGCTTGCAAAAACTTAAACACACAGCAGCATCGATAACAGCATCAATACTGCTGATTTTGGAGAAAAAAAATGGGCAAAACTGTTTACATTGGAATGACAGCAGATATTATCCATCCAGGACTTATCAACATCATTAATGAAGGGGCAAAATATGGTGAACTGATTATAGGTCTTCTTACTGACACTGCAATCGTTTCACACAAAAGACTTCCCTATCTTACATACGAACAGAGAAAGTCAGTAGTTGAAAACCTGAAAGGAGTTTCCAAAGTTGTTCCGCAGGAAGACTGGAGTTATGTTCCAAACCTGAAAAAATACAAGCCAGATTTTATGATTCATGGGGATGACTGGAAAACAAATTATCTTTCAAAAATCCGTGAAGAATGTTTCGAAACAATGAAGGAATGGAATGGTCAGATAATTGAAGTTCCTTATACAAAGGGAATCAATTCAACAGCTCTTGCAGAAAATGCATCTTCCATTGGTACAACACCAGATGTACGTCGTGCAACATTGCGCAGACTTATTGCAGCAAAGCCAATTGTACGAATTCTCGAAGCACATTCAGGATTAAGTGGTCTTATTGCAGAACATACCCAGATTATGAAAGATGACGGTCTTCATCAGTTTGACGGTATGTGGTCATCTTCTTTGACAGATTCTACTTCAAAGGGTAAGCCTGACATTGAAGCGGTAGACCTTACAACACGAATGCAAAGCCTTACCGACATTCTTGAATGTACAACAAAGCCGATAATTTATGACGGTGATACAGGAGACATTCCAGAACATTTTGTCTTTACCGTACGAACTTTGGAACGAAACGGTGTTTCCGCAGTAATTATTGAAGATAAAAAAGGACTTAAAAAGAATTCCCTGTTTGGAACAGAAGCTAAACAGGTACTTGCAACCGAAGAAGAATTCTGTGAAAAAATAGCAGCTGGCAAAAAAGCTCAGGTTACTAAAGATTTTATGATTATTGCCCGTATTGAAGAAATCATTGCAGGATATTCAGTTGATGAAGCTCTGACAAAAGCTTTTGCAGCTGTACGTGCAGGCGCAGATGGCGTAATGATTCACTCAAAAGATAAAAGCGGTGAAGACATCAAGGAATTCTGCCAGCGGTTCCGCAAGGAATATGCAGGCATTCCGATTGTACTTGTTCCTACTACTTACAATCAGTTTACTGAATCAGAACTTGCATCATGGGGCGCAAACATCATCATTTATGCAAACCACATGCTTCGTGCCAGTTATCCTGCCATGCAGAAAGTTGCCGAAACAATTCTTAAAGCAGAACGTAGTCTGGAAGTAAATGACATGTGCATGCCAATTAAGCAGATTCTTGAACTCATTCCGGGAACAAAATAATTTTTTTGCGCAGACAGATGTATAATAAGTTACGAATAAAGCTGCAAATTGTTTTATCTTCAGTTGCATTCAATCCAGGTATCTGTCTGCGTCTGATTTAAGGTTTTATACAAACCTTAAAAACATCGAACTCAAGGCTTTTAGCGCTAGCGTACCTTGACTCGACGGATTTTTTTTATAGAGGAAAATACAATGATAAGACCATCATATTTTTACGATTTGCTGCTGAAAAACGGTACGGATTTTTTTGCAGGAGTACCAGATTCTCTTCTGAAAAATTTCTGTGCTTACGTTACAGACAACGCACCTGCAGAAAAGCACATAATTTCTGCAAATGAAGGAAGTGCAACAGGTCTTGCATGCGGTTACCATTTTGCAACTGGCAGGATTCCTATGATTTACATGCAGAATTCAGGAGAAGGCAACATGGTAAATCCGTTGATGTCCATTGCAGATCCAGATGTTTACTCTGTACCGATGCTGATTGTTATCGGCTGGCGTGGAGAACCTGGCGTTCATGATGAACCTCAGCATGTAAAACAGGGAAAAG
>JAEDIW010000050.1 GCA_016296655.1 Treponema sp.
TACCCGGGGAAGTCCAACAGCGCCAGGAATTGGAAGGGCTGCTGAAAGCAGGTGCGAAGCACCGGAGGCGCGTCAGACGCCGTAGCCCTGGAAAGTCCGGTCCTGCTGCAGGCAGGAGGCGCCAAAAAAATTTAAAAAAAAATTCTAATTCTCACTTTTTGACAATTGAATGTGCGAAATTATAAGTGTAAAAGGAGAAAAGACTTATGAATGAAACACTTATGAATTTTCAGAAAAAAACAAAAGTATTGAGCAAAGAAGAAACTGTAAAGCTTTTTAAAAAAGCAAGAAATGGAAACAAAGATGCACGGGAAAAACTAATCTGCAGCAATCTTGGAATGGTAATTAAAGCAGCAAAAGAATGTAAAATGCCTGGAATTGAAGATCCGGATTTTGTTGATGACATGATAAGTGACGGCTTTGAAGAACTTGTTTTAAAAATCATGGATTTTGATGAAGATAAAAACGTACCTTTCAGCTGTTATATGTGGCAGTGGATAAAACAGTGGGTTTACAGAAAAAATCTTCCTCAGGGAATCAGTCTGTACAGGGAAGAAAAAATGCTGAACAAAACAATTCGTAGTCTGGAACAGAAGTTAAGGCGTTCTCCTACTGCTGATGAAATTTCAAATGCCAGCGGTATGAGTGTTAAAAAAATAAAATCCATAAAACAGAAAATCGAAGTTCATACTAAGGTGAGCCTGGATGACTTTAACGGGGAAAATGAAGAAAGCGGACTTTATAATACTCTTTCCTGGAAAGGAGCAGGACCTGAAGAAGCTTTTCTGGAAAAAGAAAGACTTGAAGTCTTTTCAGAAGCTTTGAATTCACTTCCTGAAATTGAAAGAAAAATACTTTCCATGCGAAATAATCTTGGTTGCAGATACGGCCACGAAATGACTTTGCGTGAAGTAAGTGAAGTTCTTGGGGTTAGCCGTGAAAAGGTACGGTACACCGAAGAAAAAGCCAAAAAAAGACTGGCATTGATTATGCAGGAATACAAATCTGCAGCTTAACTGTTATAATGTAGTAAGGGAGAAAGGATAATTGAAATTTGCACATATTTCGGACCTGCATCTGGGAATTGACCTTAACAGTTTTTCCCTGCAGGAAGACCAGAAGTTTATTCTCGATGAAATCTTAAAAATTGCTGAAGAAGAAAAAGTTGACGGGATTTTTATTGCCGGTGACATTTTTGACAGGGCAATTGCTCCTGTAGAAGCAATTAATACATTTGTTGATTTTCTGACAAGACTACAGGAAAAAAATATTAAGGTATTTGCAATCAGCGGAAACCATGACTCTGCTGAGCGTCTTGCTCCTGGCCGTAATTTTATGACTGAAAGTGGAATTTACTTTTCTGCTGTTTATGAAGGCAGCGTAAACTGCATAACACTTAATGATGAATTTGGGGAAGTTAATGTTTATCTTATGCCTTTTATTCGTCCCGGTCTTGTAAAGCATTTTGCTGAACTTAAGGGTGAAGAAGTTGATTTTGAAAAAAATCCCTGGAATCAGGCTGTTGATTATGTAATTGAGGGCATGAAACTTGATGTTAAAAAACGGAATGTGCTTGTTGCTCATCAGAACATAATTAATGCAGAACCAAGTGATTCTGAAACTGTGATTTATGGCGGTCTTGATGGTGTAAGTGCAAGTCTGTTTGCTGATTTTGATTACACTGCCCTTGGTCATATTCATAAACCTCAGAATCTGGCTGAAAATGTGCGTTACTGCGGAACTCCCCTTAAATACAGTCTGTCGGAAAAAGACCAGAAAAAGTCTGTAACTATCGTTGATCTTGGTAAAAAAGGCGAAGTTAAAGTTTCTGAACGGGAACTTAAACCTCTCCGTGACCTTCGTCTGATTGAAGGAACTTTTGCTGAAATTGCAGAAGATTTTAAGACTACAAAACTTAATAAAAACGATTTTGTAAGTGTTGTTCTTAGGGATGAAGTTGAAATTCCTGAAATTATGACAAAGCTGAGAAACATGTATCCGAATACTTTTGGTTTTAAGTACGAAAACAGCCGCACAAAAAACTCAAAAGATGTAAATGAACTAGCAGCTGCAGCAAGACAGAGTCCTCTGGAAAATTTTGAAAAGTTTTATGAGTACAGAAGCGGATTACCTCTGACAGATGAAGAGAGAAGAATTGTTTCTGATTTGATTAATGAAATCTGGGGAGATGAATAATGAGACCACTTCTCTTGAAAATGAAAGGCTTTGAAAGCTACGTAAAGGAAACTGAAATTGACTTTGAAAAACTGGGTGACAGAGGTCTTTACAGAATTACCGGAGAAACAGGAGCTGGTAAAACAACAATTTTTGATGCTATTGCTTTTGCCCTCTACGGAGAACCAAGCGGCGATAACCGTGATTTAAAAACTCTCCGTTCCCTTCAGCTGAATGAAGATGAAAAAGGTTTTGTTGATTTAACTTTTAGTGTGGGAAAAGAAAAATACCGTGTGTTCAGGGATCTTGTAAATGATAAGGGTGTAACCAAATCGAAGAAGATTACCCTGGAATATTTTGACGGACGGCCTCCTGTTGAAGCTGTTACAAAAGTAAATGCAGAAATCAGCGAAAACATCCTCAAAATGAACAGAAAGGATTTTTGTCAGATTGAAATGATTGCACAGGGTGCATTTGAAAAATTCCTTCTGGCTAAAACTGAAGAAAAAGAAAAAATCTTCCGGGAAATTTTCCGTACAGAAAAATACATGAAGTTTCAGGAAGAACTTAAAAATAAATCTCTTTCTCTTGGTAAACAGCAGGCTGAGGCTTTAAGAACCCTGATGATTTTTTTGAATCAGATTACAGAAGAGGATATGTCTGATGAAGATAAAAAAGTATTTGAAGACCTTAAGGCAACACAGCAGTTTGATGAGGAATCAGTTGAGTTTTTAAAAACAATTGTTACAGAAGATGAAAAGCGTCTGAAGAAAATTTCTGATGAATATGAAAAAGTTTCCGGTCAGAAGTCTGAAACAGAAAAGAAGCTGGAAAAAGCCCGTCAGAAAATGACTCTGGAAAAAAGTATTGAAACTGCAGAAAAGGAAAAAATTCAGGCTGAGTCCGAAAAAGCAGATCTTGAAAAAGAATGGGAAACTGCAAAAAGCAGAAAAGGTGAACAGGAAAAACTAAGCGCTGATAAAACAAAACTTGAACTGCTGCTTCCAAAATATGAAGAAGTAACTCTTACAGAAAAAAAAGTGTCAGAACTTAAATCTGCTCTTGAAAGAGATGAAGATAAAAAAAATCAGCTTAAAGGAATGATTCAGACTGCAGAAAAAAATATCTCGGACTTGAAGGAAAATCTTAAAAATTTATCTGGTGCCGGAGAAAATCAGAGCCGTCTGGAAAATGAACTTAAAGAAAAAAATGACAGAGAAAAAGAACTTAATGAAATCAGTTCTGAACTTGTTTATCTTAAAAAATTAAAGAGCCTTATTGCAGAGAAAAAAGAAAAAGCTTGTGCTGCAATAAAAAACTGGCAGGAAGAAGAAAACAGATACCGTCACGAAGAAACTGTTTTTTACAGTCAGCAGGCTGGAATTCTGGCAGAAGGATTAAAGGATGGAGACCCCTGCCCTGTCTGCGGAAACATTCATCATATAAAACTTGCAGAAAAAACAGCAGGTGCCTTAAACAGAGATCAGCTTGATGAACTTGCAAAAAAAGTTAAGGCTCTGGAAAAAATAAGAAACGACAGTTCTACAGAAAGCCAGGTTGCTTTGAAAGAAGAAGAAGAAAAAACTGTGGTGGCATTGAAAAAGCTCAGGAAGTTTTTTGATTTTGTTGAACTTAATTCTGAAGCCCATATTCTTGAAGCAGAAAATCTTGTGAAGACAGAAACTGCTGTCCTGGAAAAAGAATGTGTGGAATTGAATGAAAAAATCAGGGATGAAGAAGCAAATATAGAGAAAAGAAAACAGCTGGAAGAAGCACTTCCGGAAAAAGAAGAGTGTCTTGAAAAATGCCGTCAGGAAGAATCTTCGGTTACTGTTGAAATTGCTTCTAAAACCACTGAAATCAGCGAAAAAACAACCATTCTTGAATCATTGAAGAAAGAACTGGAATTTGACTCACAGAACGCAGCAGAAGCCCGTGTGAGGGCTCTGGACAGGGAAATTAAGGCTATTGACGAAGCTGTTGAAAAAGCAGAAAAGGCTCTTAACCAGTGTGTTCAAAAAATTGCAGAAGTTAACGGAATGATTTCTGCAGGAAAGGAACAGCTGGCTGGTTTTGAAAAATATGACTTCGAAAAACTTTCTGAAGAAGAATTCAGGATTAAAACTGAACTTCAGAAACTGATTGAAGACAGGGACAGACTTAATGGAAAACTGGGCAAGAACAGAGATAATGTAAAAAGTATCGAAGCTCTCGTACCAGAATATAAGAATCTTAAGAAAAAATATGAAACTGTTAAAAAACTGAATGATATTGCGGGGGCCGCAACAGGTATGGGAAATGAAGACGGCCGTATAACTCTGGAAACCTTTATTCAGATGCAGTATCTGGAAAAAGTGCTGGCTTATGCAAACAACAGGCTTAGTATTATGTCTGACGGAGTTTATGACCTGGTGCGCTCCACAGTTAAAAAATCCGGTTCTTCAAAGACAGGTCTGGACCTGAACATTTATGATCATAATGCATGCAGTGAGCGCCCTGTAGAAAGCCTTTCAGGGGGAGAAAAGTTTCAGGCATCCCTTGCACTGGCACTTGGACTGGCAGATGAAATTTCAATGTCAGGAAGCGGTCTGAAAATGGAATCAATGTTCATTGATGAAGGTTTTGCAACTCTGGATCCTTCGAGCCTGAAAAAAGTTATGAAAACTTTGAATGATCTTTCAAGCAGCAACAGACTTATTGGTATAATAAGCCATGTAGGTGCACTTGATGGAGAAATTCCAAAAACTATTGATGTTGTAAAAGATAAAACTACAGGAATAAGCAGCGCAAAAGTAAATATTGAAAGCTGATTAAGGATTATTTGATGAAAGAAAATTTGATTGAAAAAACTCTGAAAGAACATGTAAAGGAACGGGATGCTGTTTTTGTTTTTCCCACTCAGATTGCTGCTTCCCTCTGGGCTGACAGAATAATTGAAATATCAGACTGTACTGCTGTTGCCATGGATCGTTTTATAGCCTGGGACAAATTCAAAGGAGAAGCTGTCCGTGGTGAAAATCAGGACAGAGTATCAATTCCTGCTACGATGAGAAGCATTTTTGCTGCACAGCTTATTGAAGAAAATGCAAAATCTTCTTTCTTGAAAAATCTTGTAGTTCCTGAATATGCAAAAAGTGCTGCCGGTTTTGCAAGCTGGCTTGGAAGTATTTTTCCAGGTCTTCGTTTGTGGAAGGACAATGTAAAACAGATTGAAGATGATGAAGACAGAGATCTGGAAATACTTTATGAAAAATATACAGCATTTCTTGATAAATATAATCTGTTTGATCCAGCCTGGGAGAGACCTCCATTCAAAAATAACGGGAAAAAATATTTTCTCTTTTTCCCGGAAATTTTGTCGGACTGGGAAGAATATAAATCAATCCTTAGTGCCGCAAAAGGATTTATAAACATTATCAGTCTTCCGGAAGAAGATGCTGATGGAGAAGTTCTTTTCTTCAGTAATTCCCGTATTGAAATAAAAAATGTAGCCAGTGAAATCAGAAAACTTCACGATGAAAAAAAACTTGAATGGTCAAAAATCGCAGTCAGCGTTCCGAATCTTGACCGGGATGGAGCATATCTTGACCGGGAGTTTGATCTGATGGAAATTCCTCATGTGGTGAAGTATTCAAAGCCTCTTGGTTCTACTGGGGCTGGAAATCTTTTTGCCCTGATAAAAGAATGCTTAAGCACAAATTTCAGTTATGAATCAGTAAAGAATCTTCTGCTTGAAGATAATCTTCCATGGATTGAAAAGGAACTGGCTGAAGAACTGGTTGCGTTTGGGCAGAATAATCATTGTATCTGCAGTTTTGAATACAAAGGAAAATTTATTGATGTCTGGAAAGAATCAATGAAAGTTCAGCAGATGGATGAAATGCTTAAAAAATTCTATCTCCTGTTTAATTCATCCCTTGAAAAATTCAAAAATGCAGAAACATTTGCCCAGTTAAGAGAAGCATATTTCAATTTCCGTAATATTTTTCTCAATATGGATGAATGCAGTGATAAAACAAATAGTATTTTGAGCCGTTGTATTTCTGAATTAGGGGAAATTATTGATATTGAAAACAGTTTTGAAGAATGCAGGGTTCCTTCCCCTCTGAACTTCTTTGTTGATTATCTTTCTGAAAAAAATTATCTGGGTCAGATTACAGAAAACGGTGTTCAGGTACTGCCATATAAAACTGCGGCAGCTGCACCTTTTGACTGTCACCTGATTGTTGATGCAAGTCAGAGCAGCCTAAACATAACTTACAAAGAGCTTTCATTTCTTAATGATGAAAAAAGATTCAGGATTTTAAAACGTGAAGAATCTAATGTTTCTGAAAAATATATAAAACTTTATCTTATGAACAGCATAAAAGAAAATGCACATTTTACCTGTTCAAAAAGAACTCTTGATGATTATGCACAGGCAACAAGTTATCTTTGTGAAGTACCTGCAGTTTCGAAAGAAGAAGAAAAGGAAAGATACTTCAATGAAGAAAAGTATTTTCCTGGAAACCCTTACAACTCAGAAAAAAAGTGGTTGATGGGCGATACAGAAGAATTTCCGTCAGTAATTTCAAGAACTGAAAAAACAAGTTTTGAAAACTGGATGAAAATTCAAAAAGCAGAGGGACATGTACAGGAAAAGGCAGCAGCTGTAATTGCAGGCTTGAATGAAGAAAAACCAGTAATTTCCTGTTCACAAATGAAATCTTTTTATAAGTGTCCCAGAAACTGGCTTTTGAGCAGCAGACTCAACATAGAAGAACAGGATGAAGCTGCAGAACTTATAAATCAGTATACAAGCGGAAATCTGTATCACAAAATAATTGAACTTTTCTGTGAAAAAATCAAAAAGAAGGGACTTTACCTGAAAATTGAAGAAGAGGGTTTAAGCAGTCAGTTCAAGAGTTTCCTTACAGAGTCAATTGATGAAGCAATTGAATACAGGGACAGAAATTTCTGTTACTTAAAAAAAGAACTTCTGAATACTACTAAAGATGCTATTACAAAAACTGCATTCAGATTTGTAACAAAATTCTGCACAGTATTTAATAACTGTGAAGTTATCAGTTCGGAAGGCTGGTATAAAAAAGAATATGAAAAATATGTCTTAAACGGAAGAATTGACTGTCTGTTACGAGATAAAGAAAACCTGCAGTATTATCTTGTTGATTTTAAGAATACAGGGAGAGCAATTCCTTCTAACTTATATGCAGAAGAAAAAGAAGCAGATGAATCGGAAGAAAACATGGCTGTAGTTACAGATCCAGATTCATTACCTCTCGAAGAACAGAATCTTCCTGATTTTCAGATGGCTGTTTACATGAAACTTATTGAAGATTCAGATGATAAAGTAAAAATTGAAAATGGTGCTTTCTTTGATATTTCCGGAGCTGAATGTAAACCTGTTTTTGGAAAATCTCTTGCTTTGAGATTAAAAATTGATGATGGCATAAAAAATTATGATGATTATCAGAAAACTGTAGATAAGGTTTTTGAAGCTGCTGATAACTTTGTAAAAAGAATTAAGGCAGGTGATTATTCGATTAATCCGGCTGTTCAGAATTATTCTTACTGTTCAGGATGTGTAAATAATTCAATTTGTAGAAAAACATTTAATGTAGGAAAAAAATAAAGGGGGAAAAAATGGCTGAAAACAAAAAAGATGAAAAAAACCCGCTCCCGGAACAGCTGGAAGCAATTAAAGCAGAAAAAAATACAGTTGTTGCAGCAGGCGCTGGTTCAGGAAAAACTACAGTTCTCTCTCTTAGATTTTTAAATCTTGTAAAAGAACATAATCTCAATGTTGATGAAATACTGACTCTGACTTTTACCAAAAAAGCTACAGTCGAAATGTCTGACAGAATTTATAAAGTTCTTAAAAATGATGCTCCTGATCAGGCTGCTAAATTTTATAAAGCGAACATAAAAACTCTGGACAGTTATTGTAACAGCGTTGCAAAACTGGGATGTCGTTTTTATGGAATCAGTCCGGACTTTGTTCAGGATGATGAAGCTGTTTCTAAGGCAGTTTCGGATAAAGCTCTGCCATTTCTTTTAAAAAACAGAGATAATCCCGTAATTAAATATTTTGTTGATGTTCATGATTATAGCAGTGTTGCACATTCCCTGTTTGTAGAACCAATTCTTGAATGTTCAAAAATTGCTCAGCCTGTTGATTTTAAAAAAGACCTGGCAAATCAGTATGAACGAATTTCTCAAATGTGGAATGAAACAACAGACAAAATTGGGGAAAAACTTCAATGGATCTGGAATCTTGAAAATGATTTTGATGGAAACGCATCTGCAAAATTCTGGTTAAAATATCTGGAAATCAAGAAGAATTATTCAATTCCTGAAAATCTGAAAATTACTGCAGAAATGGTGGCAGATGGCAGTGCCATTAAACTTGTGAATAAATACACAGAGGACATACAGGTATTTAGTTTTCAAAAACCTGGAAATTCAAAATTTTCACTTGCAGATGACTACAGAGAAGCCATTGATGAAATCAAAAATTTGTCAGCTTCCCTTTATCCATATTGCGATTACATTGAGGGTGTTTCTTTTGTAAAGGAAGTTATTCCTTTGATGGAGGAATTCCAGGATATGGTAATGGATGTAAAGAGGACTACAAAATGTCTTACTTTTAAAGATGTTTCAAACATGGCCCTTTGCATTCTTCGTGATTATCCGGAAATTCGGGCTTTGGAAAAGAAAAAGTACAAGGCAATCATGATTGATGAATTTCAGGATAACAACTCTGACCAGAGAGATATGCTGTTTTTGCTGGCAGAAAAAGAAGACCGTATGGAAAAAAGTATTCCTGATGTAAGTGAACTTTGTGAAGATAAACTCTTTTTTGTAGGAGATGAAAAGCAGAGTATTTATCGTTTCCGTGGTGCAGATGTTGCAGTATTCAATGCACTTTCAAAAGATTTTAAGGAAGGGAACATCTGGATGGCAACAAACCACCGTTCTCATCCCGAACTGATCAGTGCCTTCAATACAATTTTCGGTGGATCTGTTTATGGTTCTAAATCTGCAAAAAATGTTAATTTTGAAACAACTCCACCTGCCGTTTTTTATACAGAAAAACAGCAGAAAGGTATTACAGAAATTCCAGAATATGAAGCTGTTTACCATGATGTTCTTGTTCCTTATTATCGGGAGGAAAAAATAAATGGACCGAGAATTCATGTAGCAAGATATTCAGATAATTCTGATGCTTCAGCAGATGCACTTGTGCGGGAAGAAGCTGAAGCAGAATGGGTTGCAAGAAAGATAAAAACAATGATAGAAGAAGACGGCATAAATCCTTCTGATATTGCAATTCTTGTAAAATCTTACACTCATCAGGGAAAATTTGAACGAAGTCTTTTGCGAAACGGTGTGCCTTATGACACCGAAGTTGTTAAGGGATTTTTTTCTGACGGTGTTGTTTGTGATATTGTTTCTTACCTTCGGCTTTGTGCATATCCGAAAGATACAATTGCTTATGCTCAGGTACTTCATTCGCCTTTTGTAAACCTTACACTGGTGGAAACTGAAGCTGTACTGGCCCAGGGAAAAATGCCTTTTTCAGAGGAGGCAGAACCTGTTCTCGAAGAAGATGCGCTTGAAAGATTCCGTCTGGCCGGAGATTTTTATAAATCGGTAATTGAAACTGTTCGGGAAGAAAGTATTGCCAGAGCTGTAAGTAAACTCTGGTATGAGTGTGGTTACCGTTATGAAACACTGTGGAACCATACTGTAGAAATGTATGGAAAACTTTATGATATTCTTTTTGAACTTGCCCGCAAAAGTGACGAAAAAAATGATAATCTGGCAGCTTTTGTAGACAGCGTTTCATATTACAGCAGTGATATAAATAAACTGGAATTGAGCATACCTGTTGAAAAAGCAGAGGGTGTTCATATTATGTCCATTCATAAAAGTAAGGGGCTGGAGTTTAAAGTTGTTTTTGTATGCAATACAAATACAGGCAAAACTTCTGATTCAGGGAAAATGCCTGTCTTTATTCACAAAAAGTACGGACTTACTTTCAGGACTCCGGCAAGCAGCATTAATCCTGGTGAATCTGTTAACCCTTTCTTTGAAGAAGCAAAAGCAGAAAAAAACAATCAGGATGCAGCAGAATTGCGTCGTGTTACTTATGTCGCCCTTACCCGTGCAATTGATGAACTTTACATTACAAGCGGAAATTTTAAGGCTCCTGGAACTTCTCGTGCTAAAAAATATTCTGAATTGCTTCCGGGTGGTTTAAAAAATCCAGTTTCCATTTACGACTGTCTTGGAGCTGTTATTGAATATTATGAACAAGATGATGTGAAAGAAGCTTCTCCATTCTGTGAAGTAGAACAAATTCCCTTTTATGAACGGGGCGAAGTATATGCTTCAACCAGAAGGGGAAATACTGTTGAAAGCAGAGAAACATTTATTAAACAACTGCGTAAAGGAAACCCTTACGAAAGTGCCAAGGTATTCGAAAAAGAAATTGTAACTGATAAATATGTTTCGCCAAGTAAGCTTCATGCCGAAGATGATGAAACATCGGAAAAAAAGCAGTTTGAAGTATGCAGCCATTATGGAGAAATTGACAGAATTGTTAACGATCATAAAGGTTTTAATTACACAAACTTTGGTACAATCGCACATGCATACATGGAAGCTGTAATCAACAATACTGAGAATGAATGTCCTTACAGCAGCAAAGACATTATTGGACTTGATGGCAGTAAAAAAGATCTGGAGATTATTGAATCTGTCTGCGAAAAAATGAAAACAGCATTTAAGGCTTCAGATCTTGGAAAAGCTGCTATGGAGGCAGGCTGGCATAAGGCAGAATATACATTCCGCAGTCGGGTTGCCGGAAAAATAATCAGCGGTTCAATTGACCTTGTTTTTGAAAATCAGGACGGAACTTTCACAATTGTAGATTACAAAACAAATCAGACAATCGAACCTGAGATTTATTACAATCAGCTTGCCTGTTACAGACAGGCGGTTTCTCAGATGATGAATGTAAGCTGTGATAAAATTAAGTGCTGTCTTTATTATTTAAGATTTAACGAAATTCGGGATATTACTGAACAGTGTGGAAAGGTAGACCTGGAAAAAGCAGTTAATTCAATCTTTAAATGATTTTCAAAAAGAGACCTCCTCTGCAGATCTTATTTTGCAGAGGGGGTCTTTTAAATTTTTATCTTTAGCTTGAAAAACCAATGGTTTTCCTTTTTTCGAGAACCAGTTTTTCGCTTTTACAGAATTTTTCAACATCTGTGTTTTTAATTTTCTGGCCTGTTAAAACTTCGTCCATTGTGATTTTACGGACAACATTGTCTATTTCACCGCCAGAAAATTCGTAAGTTCTGGCAAGATTTTCAGCAGTTTCATCATCCAGGAAAGCAAGTTTATTTTTCCAGATTTTCTTTTTTACAGACATATCTGGTTTTTCAAATTGAATCTTGAACAAAAAGCGCCGTTCAAATGCTTCGTCAAAATTACCTGCCATATTTGTTGTTGTAATCAGAATACCAGGCTGTTTTTCCATTTTATCAAGGAGAACGCTCTGAATATGGTTTTCATCAATTTCTGATCCCTGAATTGGAGGATTAAGTCTTTTTCCAAAAAGTGCATCTGCTTCGTTAAAAAGGAAGACAGGTAAAAGTTCATTTTTTTCCTGAGCCTGTTTGCATAGAAAAGTATATTTTTCGAAAAGTTTTGAAACATTTGCTTCCGTTCCGCCGTGCCAGCAGCTGATTGTGGAACCAATATCAACATAGAAAACTTTTCGTCCTGTTGCTTTTGCCAGCTGAAAAACAGTTTCTGTTTTTCCGGTACCCGGGGCTCCGTAGAGCATAATGGTAATACCCTCTTTCATATGCTGCTGAACCAGTCGCTGACGGATTCCTGCCAGATTTTCAGGCATAAGATAAGATTTTAGTTTCTTTACTTCATCATCAATTGAAGGCATGTAAAAAAGGTCTTTTTCTTTTATGTCTTCAGGAAGAATTATAGATTCATCTTTTGACCCGTTGAGGCTTTTCAGATATTGTTTGTCACATTTTAATATGGCCTGTTTTACCTGTTGAGGAATACGATAAAATGTTGCCTTTGTCATTGGATCATCAACAACAGTTTCTTCCAGCAGATGTTTTATTACGAGACTTTTAAATTCATCTTCAAATTCAAGTACAATAAGTGGTGAACATTTACAAGTATCTGCAATCATTGTGGCACTTACAGGTTTTTCATTGAATTCATAATAATTGACAATTGTTGAAGTCAGGATTACGGCTTCTGATTCAGATAATTTGAAGAAGCTTCTTAAATACTTAATTGCAACATCAAATTGAACACTTTTGTCGCTTCTAAAACTGTGAGTTCTTAAAGCGTGAAAAACAGTGAGAAGGTGATCGATTATTTTGTTTGTTCCTGAGTTAAATGCAGCCATAATTCTCCTTAAAAATCTTCTGTGTGTTCTAAATAAAATTCCGGTGTATTACCTGAATTATCTCTTTCTTTCAGGTCGGGTTCAGCCTTGCAAAGAAAGTCATATATTGCCGGATTTGTATTTACTGCGGCATAATGAAGCGCATTTCTGCCATTACGGTCTTTTGCATTCATAATGGCTCCATTGGCCTTAAACATTTTTACAATTTCCGGATTTGAATTGATTTTGCAGGCGTACATGAGAGGAGTCATCTGATCCTCATCAATCATATTGATTTCATATCCGCTGTTAAAAAGAGCTTCGAGAATATAAGGATTTTCGTTGTGACAGGCCCTCAAAACGGTTTCAAACTTATTTTTTTTAAGGTAAATATGAAGAACATCCGGATTGTTTGCGTAATAAAGGGCATTTTCAAGACAGGTTGTTCCATCTTCTGATGTGTCATAGGAATTAAATGCACCGCTTATATAGCGAACAACATTAAGGCAGGAATTATGGGCAGCGAGGTGAAAAAGGTTTTCGCCTGAATTTGTTTTTGCATTAATATTTGCACCTTCAGAAGTAAGGTAACAAAGTACATCTTCGTTTGAAGAGTTAAAAGCAGCTGTGAGCAGAGGTGTAAAGCCGTTGTCATCAGTGGATTCAATATCAAAACCGAGTCCGTGAATATATTTAATGATTTCTACATTTGGGTTTGTTCCGCAGGCAAGAATAAAGATGTTGGCTCCTTCATTTGTAAGACAATTTATGTCTGATCCGGCCTTAATAAGGGTCTTTATAACATCCACATTATTTGTTTTGATTGCAGAAATCATAAGAGGTGTAAAGCCATCACCATTTTTGCTTGTAATAAGGGATTTATCTTTTTTTAAAAACAGTTTGAGGATTTCTTCAGAATCTGAAGCTGCTGCGTAATGAAGAAGAGTACTTCCATCATCTGATTCATTTAAGAGAGATTCATTGAGTCCAGAATCAAGTACATGCTGAACAAAATCAGGTTCTGTGGAATTAAGAATCGAATAAATCAGAATATCATGTTTTTCTTCATCAGTAATGGAGTTTGATTTTAAAATTAAATCAAACATATCTGTATCACCGATTTCAACCGGCAGACGAATAATTGACTGTAATTGTTCGTTCATTTCTTCTCCTTATGAAACACCGCGTTAGCGGCAGCAATTTTTATCACATTTCCTTAAATAATATAGTGATTATTTTTTAAAAAAACTATTCAACAAGGGCGGACATTTCTTTAATCTGTTTTTTCCAGTCCTCTACCAGACAATCCGGTTCAACAGGCCGTGCTTCACTTCCCCAGCCTAAAATCCACCGGAGAATAGGTCTATACTGGTTTCCTGTAAAGCTTAAAACGATTCCTCCGTCCCCATTGTCTTCAAATGACTGGTCTGGTCCCCAGAAGCGTTCTTTTGCAAAAGTCTGGGCATAAGTTCCGTTTTTGAGCCAGATTGAATATTTTGTTTTGCCTGGACCTGTTCCTTCAACATCTCTGTAGCATCCAAATGATCCTGTAGTTTCGTTGTGAAAGTCAAAATCGTCGGGAAGAATAAAGGTTTCTTGTTTGACAGTGATTCTTGAAATTCGAGCCAGATTATACAGATGATTTTTACGGGATTTACATTCATTTGCCCACAAATCCCAGATACCGTTATCAAAAATCAGCTGAAGAGGCATTACGCTGATACTGAAGGAATTTGAGCTGCCGGGTTTAGTGTATTCAAAAGAAATATACTGGTTTTTTTCCATTGCTTCAAAAATCTCCCGCCAGACAGAATCTCTTGTATTATTTGCAGGAGCACCGAGAAAAATAATGCGGCTTGAAGCTGAGGGTGAATCAAGTTTTGCACTGCCATAGTTTTTTTCTGCAGGAGAGACTCTGGCAATTTCTCCAAAAAGGCGGGAAGCTTTTTCGTATACAGGAGTTCCCTGAAGAGAATCAACCAGATTTTTTATAATATTTATGTACTTAACGTTTTCTGAGCTGGTAATGAAAGAAGGTAAAAGAACAGTCTGCCCTGATTTAGAAAACCATCGGCCTTCGCTGTCGCTTGCGTATTCTCCTTTTTCACGCATTGTGGCAAGACGGCGGTAAAGAGTTTTTATGCTGACATGAGTAAATCCCTGGTTTACCAGTTCGTTGTGAATTTCCTGAACTGTAAGGCGGGCCCCCTCTGAAAATCTGCTGTTTATGTAATCAATTTGGTTAGCAACATCCAGAATTTTACTCATAACACCATCCTTTTTATTCTCAGAAAATGAGAAAATCTTATTAATAAATAATAACTATAAATCTTAATAAGGTCAAAAAAGTTCTAAGTATTATTATCAGAGTATGAGTAAAATTTCGATTCAATATGCCACAGAAAAAAAATGACTGGTGAACAAAAAAAAGCCCAGAAAGCTGTAAATTTCTGGGCCCGGATTGAAGAAGAAGCAAAAGAAGGGCTTCTTAAAAAGGTTAACTGAGGTCAGATACTCGGAGGATATCTGAGGAGTTTAGGGAGTTTTCAGTTTAGACTTCGCTTTTCCACAATCCGTGTAGATTACAATATTCAAAAGCTGCTTCAATTTTTTCTCCCTCGATTACGGCAAAATCATAAGAAGGAAGATCGCCTGGTTTCAGCCATTTTTGCTGAATGCCGTTGTCAGTCTGCAAAAGAATCCATTCTATGTAGTGGTCTTCATCCATGGGGTGAGTTTTTGATCCAACAGTAACGGTTACAGTTCGTCCGTTTACTTTAATTACAGGAACATGTTTTTCAACGGTTCCATCTGTAATGTTTGGAATAAGTTCTTCCATTTCCCGTCCGCAGCAAACGGTTGGCATCATGGATTCTTTAACGATTGCAATAATTTTTCCGCAGTGTTTGCAGTAAAAAAATCTGAGTTTCATAGGACCTCCTCTGTTTTTGCAAAAGCCACAGACCTTTGCTTTCGAACATATCCTATCACGGAAAAAAAACATTTTGTTAAAGAATCATCCGCAAACCGTCATCAAAAAATCACCTGCCGTCATTACTGCTGTTTTCCGGTGTTTTAGGGTATTTTTTGTCAAAGGCAATAATCAGTTCTTCTCTTGTCAGATTTCCGTTTCGTTCTCTGGCTGCTTTTAATTTTCTGTAAACAGTATTTTCGGAGTACCCCTCTACTTCTTTCTGATAAACTTTTCCGCTGCGAAGCTGTTCCAGAATACGGATTTCGTCTTCATTCAAAATAAGGTTTTTTCGCTCAAATTCATTTGAAAGAACATAAGTTACAATTCCGATAAACCAGAGGGATCTGACCATATGAATAAAATAATGGATTAAGTCTTCGTCGTTTATGGCAAATGCAACTGAAACTGCTCCAAGGTAAAGAAAAATTGCGGGTTTTGAAAGCTGAGGTTTAATCATTATGGAAATACAAAGTACAAAAAGCGCAGTGCTGTTGTTGTAGAGAAAAGTAGAATCGAAGGCCAGAATAAAAACCAGTACAAGACTGTAAACAAGATTAAAGTAAGGAAAAATTTTTTTCTTGAAAAAGACAGCCAGCGGAATGTAAGCAAAATCAAAGGCAATAATAATCCAGCCCATAATGGTAAAACGGGAATTAAATCCGTTCCACAAATTCAGAATTCCCCGTAAAAATGCCAGCAGACATGTATAAAACAGAAAATGATCGTTTACAAAAGATTTAAACCTAATACTGTTAAGCATAAACTCACCTCACTTTTTTAATATTTAGCCCCGGCATAGAAAACAACAGGCCTCTTTGCAGGGACTTCAGAAATCTCCTCTGTCATTATAAATCACTTTTCTGATAATGAAGTTTTTAACAGTCATCAAAAAATCATCAATTTTGGA
>JAEDIW010000119.1 GCA_016296655.1 Treponema sp.
GATGAATAACTTTGTAAGAATGTCAAAACTGTCAAATATTGTTGGTCGTTCTGACTATATCAGCAATCCAAACCGACAAGAGAATATCTTAGCAAAAAGCACTTTTATTGACTGGAAACCATATCAGGAATATGAAAGAACACATAAAAAGAGTTCCAAAGCTAATAACGAGGGAAGAGAACTTATAATAGCTTTGCCTAATAACTGGAGTGAATTTTCTGAACCTGAACTCACCGCAAAAATGAATGAACTTGCACAACAGTTGCTTCCGCAACAGGAATATCAATGGGCGGTTCACTGGAACAAAGGACACACAAACCTGCATACTCATATCATTTTCTCAGAACGTACCAGAACATATGGTAACAACAATGATGTGTGGGACAGAGATATTTATTTGACACAAGATGGCAAAGTAGCTCGAAGAAAGTCTGACAGAGCCGTAGATAAGAATGGAAATGTTAAACCGCCTGTTCATCGCAAAGGAGAGCCGAAAGATGAAGGCAAGCCTAAATTTTCAATTAAAGACACAAAATTCAAGTCTCAGAAGTGGTTACAGCAAGTAAAAGATTCTGTAATTGATTTTTATCAAAAATATGGCATTGCTATATCTGAAAAGGAAATTCTGCACCAATATCACGAAGGAAAGGGTTCAGAATCTCTCACTATTCATACTAAAAACAAACGCATTAAAGCAATAAACAAATGGTTCAAGGTTTATCAGTCATACGAATTTGAGTTTCCAAAACCACATACAAAGGAATTTTATAATATGATAACCACATTACAGAATCCTGATACAAAATTAGGAATCAAAACTGCTTTCTCTTTAGCTGTCAAAAAACCTAAAATTATGTCATTTGAACCCAAAACGCCCGATACGGAATACAAACTGCAAGAAAAATTCAAATCAGAGCATATTCCTAATTGGAAAAATTCAGCAAACGGACGAATAATGTTTTTATCTCCTGATTACAATCGCATTTGTGAGATTATAAAAGCTGTATCCGAAGAACAAAAGCCTACTATAGACCTTGACCACATTATTCAGCTGAAAAATGACTATGTGCGTAAATGCTGTGTTTACAGCTACTTACAGTCAGCTTATATCTCAACAAAGGCACAGGAAGAGTATCAAAAAGCAAAACTGCTTGTCCAAGAGTTTGATGCAACTGCAAAGCACTTCCATTCTTTAAACGATGTAATCAAAGCAACTATCAATCCCTTTAAAAAAATAAAGCTACGTTCAGAGCGTGATGAAGTAGCGAAACAGCTTGAGATAAAAGCAAACAGTCTGCAATATGCCCTTGGAATAACGCTTGTTTATCAAGGAGAAGAATTTAACAGCTTAACTGCAACCAAAGACCACACAACAGCAATTTATGGATATACTCAACACTCTATCAGTCAAAAAAGAAGAAATGCAGAATCAGAAATTAAAAGAAATCAGCTTATTGAAAAACTTAAAACTGAAAACATAGATGAAACAAGCGTTAAAACAGCTCTAATAGCCTTTAAAACGGCTTGTAAAGAAATCCCAGTCAAACAACACGCTGAAGTTTACAACGCCTTACAGAATGCAAAAACGCCCTTATTTGAGTTTGAAGTAACTGGTTATATATCTAAAGGGCGTATAACTGCAAATGATAGCATTGAAAAAGTTCTTTCCGTATTGAAGCCTGTTGACCAATTAAAACATTATCAGCAAGAAGTACAAGCACAGAATGAAAGAAGTAATCATAGGCTTTGTCTGTAATTTCCTTTTTCTTTTTCAGAAAAGTAAATTTGATTTTCGGGGCTTATAAAAAAATAAAAGATTTAACTTGGCAGAGGAGGAAGAAAATAAAAAATATATTTCTTCCTTTTTTGTTCTATTCTTTATTTTCTTTCTCGCATAGTTTTTGCTGTTCTTCTTTTTTTAAGAAAAAAATCAAAACAAACATTTCTTATTGGAAGAAAATCAGTCAATCTTCTTGTTTATTTTGCACAAAGTTGTTGAAAACAAAAAATTTTAAAATTCCTTGTTTGATAGATTGATTGATAAAACTTGTTTCTTACTTGTTTTATATCTTGTTTTCGGAGAAAAATCGCTTTAAAAAAATGCCTATTTTCCGTGGTTTTTGAGTTGTTAATTTTTTTTATTAACTACTTTGTATTTCTTATTCACTACTTTGTATTTCTTCACTCACTACTCTTTATTTCTTTATTTACTACTTTATATCTTTTAATTAACTACTTTGTATTGACAAAAGTAGTTTAATTATGCTATTATAAATTTGAGGTGATTTTATGGCAAAAATTAAAGGTACTGAAATCGTTGAGAAAAGAAATATTCTCAATGAAGTCCGCAGAACATCTATGTCACTGCAAGAGCTAAGATTATTTAGCATTTACCTTGCAAAAATAAATGCAAGGGATATAAAAACAAGGCTTGTTAGATTCAATCTTGCCGATTTTCAAAAAATAATGGGATTTGGTAAGATGAACATAGCACAAATTCAGGAAAGTACAAACAGTTTGCTCACTAAGGTTGTTAATATTCCGAACGAAAACGGCGGTTATACAGGTTTTACGCTTTTCAAGAAATGCACTTTGGATAAAGACAAATACGGAGAATGGTTCATTGAGATAGATGCTAATGATATAGCTTTACCTTTGATGTTCAATTTCAAATCACATTATTTTACCTATGAGCTTTGGAACGCATTACAGCTTAAATCCGCTAATCAGCTTCGAATGTACGAACTTTTAAAGCAATATGAACATTTAGGAAAAAGAGAAATTGAAGTTTCAAAGCTCCGAGAGCTTCTCGGAGTTGCTCCAAATGAATATCCACGTTGGGACAATTTCAAAAGAAAGGTATTGGATAGCTGTCAGCAAGCACTTACGGAAAATACAGATATTTGTTTTACTTATGAAAAAGGAAAGTCAGGTGGTCGTGGTGGTAAATGGCTGACTATAGTATTCCATATCAAAAAGAACAAAAACTATGTTGACCACCTTTCTCTGAAACAATTTATAGATCTGCAATCTGAACCGTCAGTAATCGAGAGTACAGCAACAGTCAGAGCAGAGTCAATACCCAATCCAAAGCCACAGGAACAGTTTTTTGAGTCAGAGGAACAGGAACATAATTACAGCAACTCTTATCTCTCATTTTTGGCAGAAGCTTGTAATGATGAATTTACAGAAGATGAAATGTTCATCTTGTCAGTATCAATCAAAAAAGAGTATTTACCTCCAAACATTCTTGGAATGAAAGGGGCAAAGTATGAGTATCTCGCAAAAAAATATGCCGAGCTGAACTATCAGGCAAAGCAAAAGACCATCAATAAC
>JAEDIW010000051.1 GCA_016296655.1 Treponema sp.
TATTTAGACATAAAAAAATGCACCTCCTAAAATTGAACTTTATTTGTCCAACTTTAGGGGTGCACTTCAAAGTATAGTCCATACTGTCATTCTACGCTATATACAGCGCAGATGCTAAAAAAAACAGCATGACAGAACTAATTCGACAGCCCTTCCATTCTTCAAGCTTTTTCAAAAATCTGCTTTTTTATGCATCTGATTTTTATGCATCGGCTTCAGATTTTGAAAGAATTTCTTCGATAGCCTGTTTTACCTTTGCGCCTCCAGCTACACAACCTTTAGCAGGCATGCCGTCTTTTATGCAGGCAGCAGCAAAGCCGTCACAGCCTGGAAAACCACAGCCACCACAGTTGATACCTGGCAGAACTTCACGAATCTTTACAACGCGTTCGTCAACTTTTACTGCAAAAATCTTCTGGAAAATTCCAAGCAGGATTCCCAGGATAAAAGCTACGACAAAAGAAACTATTACAGTTGAAATGATAATCTGCATTTTGAAAGCCTCCTATTTTATCAGTCCTGAAAATCCCAGGAATGAAAGCGAAAGAAAACCTGCTGCTATGAACAGAATTGGTTTTCCCTTAAGGAATGCTGGAATCGGAGCAATTTCAAGTCTTTCGCGAACACCTGACATGATTACCATTGAAAGCAAAAATCCACCTGCAGAACCAAATGCGTATACCAGAGATTCCACATAATTGTAATTTTTGCTTATGCAGTTAAGCGTTACTGCCAGAACTGCACAGTTTGTTGTAATCAGGGCAAGGTAAACACCCATTGCACTGTAAAGAGCCGGAGCCGATTTTTTCAAATAGAATTCAACAAGCTGTACCAGTGCTGCAATTACAAGAATGAACATCAGGGTCTGCAGGAACTGAAGCTGTAGAGGAACCAAAATGCAGTAATACAGCGGATATGTTACTGCTGTTGCAAGGATAATTACAAAAGTTGTTGCAATGCCCATGCCTGTTGCTTTGCCAGTGTCGCTGGTCATTCCTATAAATGGACAAAGTGCCAGATACTGCACAAGAATTACATTGTCTACCAGCATTGATTTTAAGAAAATCTTCAATAATTCACTCATTTTGCACCATCCTGTGCGGCTTTTGCTGCATTTTTCTTTTTATTTTTTACGGCAGTGCTTATTCCAGCTGTCAGGGCAATCATCAGTCCGAAAACAATAAATCCGCCTGGAGCCTTGCTGAACAGACCGACTGTGTATTCTTCTGGAATGATTCTTGTATTTAACAAAGTTCCGTTGCCCAGTAATTCGCGGATAAGGGAAATTGCCGTCAAAACCCAAGTGTAACCTATGCCCATTCCCAGTGCATCAAGAATTGAAGCTGGAACTGTATTTTTTGAAGCAAAAGATTCAACACGTCCCATAATAATGCAGTTTACTACAATCAATGGCAGAAATACGCCCAAAGCCTCTGAAAGTGCAGGAATATAGGCTGCAAGCACAAGCTGAACAATTGTTGTAAATGCGGCAATGATGATGATGAAAATCGGCAGACGGATTGCATCAGGAATCAATTTATGGAAAAGGCTGATAATGATTTCGCTCATGAGAAGAACAAAAAGCATTGAAAATCCCATTCCTATTCCGTTGAAAACACTTGTAGTTACTGCAAGCGAAGAACAAAGTCCGATTGAAAGCACAAGAAGAGGATTCTCTTTTATGATGCCGTTTGTAAAAATACCGATATTTTTATTCATGTAATACCTCCTCCTTATTTGATTTTTGTTCCGCCATGCTTTTCAGCAAGATATGAACCGGCAGTTGAAGTTGCTTCTGTAAGAAGTACAGCTACACCTTTTGATGTAATTGTGGCACCGCTTACTGCTTCAAAAGTGTCCCCAACTTTAAATCCTTCGGCAGCTTTTTTTCCTGTAAACTGCTCATAGAAAGTTTTTCCACTTGAAGTTTTATAGTTTGGATCTTTTGCTTTCTGTCCGAAGCCTGGAGAATCGCTTAATTCAAGAAACTGAACTCCTGTTACAGTACCTTTCAAATCCTGTCCTACAAGAATTGTTGCCTTGTCATAAGTTGCTCCTGTAATCTGTGTTACAGCACCTGTTACTTTGTCCCCTTTTTTTGCAATGTAAAGGGCATCAATTGTTGCTGTTCCGCCTTCATTTGAAAAATCTGTTACAGGAACAAAAGAATCTGCATCAGAAAAAACAACTTTTAATGTAGCTCCAACTTTGTCAGACTGATGCTGAAGAATTACAGGAGCTGTAATATTGTTTACAATAGCCAGACAGAAGCAGGAGGCAACTGCATAAGCTGCAAGAACAAGGCCAAGTTTAATCATGTTCATTTTTTAGCCTCCGTTTTTTTTGCATTTTTGTGACCGTAGATAAATCCTGGAATATTATCCAGAAAAGCTTTCAGTGAATTCATTATAAGAATGGAGAAGATGAATCCTTCTGGATAAGTTCCGAATCTTCTGATTATGAACGTTATAAGACCGCAGCCAATTCCAAATGCAATGCGTCCCTGTTTTGTAACAGGTGTTGTTGCATAGTCTGTAAGAAGAAATACAGAACAGAATGCAAGGCTTCCTGTAAGGAGAGCAAGCAATGCATCACCGCCAGAAATAAATGTTGCAGCTGCAACGGTTACAATCATTGAAACAGTTGCACGCCAGTCAATTACTTTTGTTGCAAGCAGAAAGACAAATGCAAGGATAATCAGCAGGATGTTTGTTTCTCCAATACAACCGGCTCTGTTTCCAAGAAAGTATTTCATATATGTAAGTCCATCTGCAGAAACTGCACCCTCTTTTACCTGAGAAAGGATTGTAGCTGAAGTAACTGCATCAGTTCCTGGTACAATCCATGAAGATGACATTGAAGACGGAAAGCTTACAAACAGAAATGCACGTCCTGCAAGTGCAGGATTGTAAATGTTTGACCCAAGCCCTCCAAAAAATCCTTTAGCAACAACAATGCCAAAGAAAATTCCCAGAACAGTCTGCCAGAGTGGACATGCAGGCGGTAATGTCAAGGCAAATATGAGCCCTGAAACTGCTGCCGAGCAATCCTTTACTGTAATTTGCTGTTTTGTCAGATATTGAAACAGCGCTTCAAATCCTATGGCACACGCTACTGAAACAATGATTTTCAGCAATGCATCAAGTCCAAAAAGCATGACACCGTAAACTGCAATAGGAATCAATGAAACTATAACAAGGCGCATCAAGTCGCATGGGCGTTCCCCATAAGAAATGTGAGGTGAAGATGTGAACTTCAGCCCTTTTATGCCTAAATCTGCCATTATGCTTTACCTCCTGCTGTTTTTGAAGCCATCTGCCGTTTTACATTGGCTTTTCCAAGGCGGATTTTCTGAACAAGCGGTACATTTGCAGGGCATATAAATCCACAGCTTCCACATTCTACGCAGTCCATTACACCAAGTTTTCCTGCCTTTTCTATGTTGCGGACTTTCAACGCACTTACAATAAGTGTAGGCGCAAGACCGAGCGGACAGACGTCAATACATTTACCGCAGCCGATGCACGGAATTTCAGGGTCAGTGTTTACTTCTTCTTTTGTCAGGAAAAGCACGCACGCTGTTCCCTTTGCAATTGGGAAATCTGCAGAAATCATGGAAGAACCCATGAGCGGACCACCGCTTAAAAGTTTTACAGTCTTTTCTGCATTGATTTTTACAACTTCTGGAACTAAGTCGCTTACAATCGTTCCAACTGGAACAATGATGTTCTTAGGAGTTTCGCAGGCACCTCCAGAAATCGTCAAGGCACGCTCAATAAGAGGTTTTCCAAGCCTGAATGCATCGGAAACTGCACAGGCTGTACCTGTATTGCTTACAATGCATCCAGTTTCAAAAGGCAGACCTCCAGATGGAACTTCTTTATTGAATAAAGATTTTATGAGCATCTTTTCGCTGCCCTGAGGATATTTTGATTTTACTATGCGGATTTCAATGTCCTGTGAACAATTTTCCTTAAGGATTTCAGTCTTTAGAATTTCAAGCAAATCGATTTTATTATCTTCAAGTGCAATAACTCCTTTTGCACCTGTAATCTTCATCATGATTCTGAGACCGTCGATTACTCTGTGAGGAGTTTCTTTTAAAGTCCTGTAATCAATTGTTATGTAAGGTTCACATTCTGCTGCATTGAGAATTATATACTTGACTTCAGTATTTGCAGGTGGATTCAGCTTTACGTGCAGAGGAAAAGAAGCTCCTCCCTGACCTGTAATGCCTGCATCGCGAATGCGTTTCAATGCATCTTTTGAACTACAATTGAATGGATCAAGAGGTTCCATGTATGAAGTTGAATCAAGCCCATCGCCTTCAATTGTTATACAGGAAACTTTTAAGTTTCCTGAAACCAGATGCAAACCAATTTCTTTTACTGTTCCTGAAATTGATGCATGAACAGGAGCTGAAATAAATTCTGTAGAATCAGCAATAATCTGACCCTTTACAACCTTATCACCGGCTTTTACAGTCGGCACATTGTTGGCTCCGCCCATGGTAACAGGAATAGTTACCGTTTTTGAAGAAGGCAAGACTTCACAGATATTGATATCTTTTGAAAGTTCCTTGCATTCCTGCGGTTTTACACCGCCCTTGAAAGTATACGTTTTCATAACTTTAATCTTAACAAAACATAGTGAATTCGTAAACGGAAAATAAATAAAAAAAAACAGAATATTCATAATATATGACTTGATATTCCGCTTTTTTCCGAAAGTACCAGAACGCTCCGTAATTTGTTACTTATTGGATAAATAAGAGTTTTATTATATATTTAATATATCTTTAAAAATTTCACTTTCAGTGATTTTTTTTTCGAGACTTTTTATGGGAGAATTGAATATGAAAAAAAACGTAAAATTCGCATTAGTACTTGCTTCTGCATCTTTTTGTGCTTTAAATCTTTTTGCATATAATCCGCCTGCAGGAGGCGAAAATTTATTTGGAATTACAGGACCTTCTCTTTTTACTACAGCTTCATCTGCTGCTGGGGGAGCTTTTTTTGAAGCAGGTCCATCATCCGTTGCTTTTAATCCTGCATTACCTGCATTTGAGCAGCAGAATATTCTTGAGGCAGGATTTACAGGCCTGCATTGTTCTGATGATCCTGACGACAAGTCGTTTGGTGCTGCTTTTTCCGCAGGTCTTTCCGTTCCTACAAAATGGGGTGTAGGAACTGGCCAGCTTTTTGGCGGAAATCTTCCATTTTACGAATCTCAGCTTGGAAAATTTGCCGGCCTAAAGTATGTGGCTTCCAGAGATGTTTCTGAAAAGCTGGCTGCAGGCATTGGATTTTCTGCCGGATATTTGTGGGGTTATGACAAAGATTTTCTTGCTGCTGCTGATCTTGGCTTTATGTACTGGTTTGGTACGGCAGGTGTTTTCAAGGATTTGCGCTTTGGTGCATCCCTGCTCAATCTTGGAAAAACCTTTACTGATGCCGAGGTTTTGGGTATAAAGGGAAAAAAAGCTGATTCTTATCCTGGAATAGGAACTTTGCGGACAGGAATTGCCGGAACTTTCTATGAAAGTGAAAATCTTTCAGCTGCCTTTTCTGCTGATATAGCCGTTCCTGCCGTTCAGAATTTTATCTTTGATACAGGCATCCAGGTAAAAGTTATGGACTTTATGACATTAAGTTCTTCATGGGAATATAATGCACAGGAATATAAAGAAGACTGTGAAAACCTTATGCCTTCATTCGGCATTTCATTCAAATTCCTGCTTAATTCAAAGGACAGTTCATTTATGAAAGAAAATGGCTGGCAGCAGAGTGAATTGACTGTTTCTTCTGCATATAAAAAGATGTACGACCATATTAATGCTGTTTCTGGTGGTGTAAAACTTGAACTTGGATTGAAAGATACTGAAGCTCCAGAAATTCAACTTTTTGGAAATGAGTGAATTTTGTAAAATGCAGGAAAGGTGTTGATTTGCATTTGAAACTGCTGGCATTGTTTTTTTTAGATAAATTTTCTGTCAGCAGAACATATTATTTCATTGATTTTATGGGAGAAAAAATGAAAAAAAAATTAAAGCGAATTATTTTGGGAATGTGTCTGTTTTCAGCAGTTTCTGTTTATGCGGAAAATGTCATTTATATTTCTCCAAATAATGATGGTGTTCAGGATGCTCTTGTGGTTCCACTGAAAATTTCTGACAAACGTTATATCACGTCATGGAGTCTGGTAATTACAGATAAAGACGGTAAAACTGTACGTACAATAGGAAATAAATATGTCGTTCCTTATAAAATGGATGTCAAAGGATTTTTTAAACGCCTTATGACACCAAAGCAGGGTGTTGCAATTCCTGAATCTGTTTCATGGAATGGTGCTCTTGATAATGGTGAAACAGCTCCTGATGGAGAATATTTCTACTATTTTACAGCAACTGATGACAATGGAAACGTTGCCTATGCTCCAGATATCAGAAAAACAACGCCGTTCAAGGTTGTTGTTGACAATACCCCGCCTTCAGTTACAGTAAAGGAAATGTCGCAGAATGACAGAATTTTTGGTGAAGGAGCTAAGTCTGTTCTTCCTGTAAAGCAGTCTGGTTCTGTTGAAGATGAATGGAAAGGAGTTTTCCGTTCTGCAAGTGGTGAAGTTATAAAAACTTTGACATGGACATCTTCTGCACCTGCTGATTTTAACTGGGATGGAAAAGCTGATTCAGGTTCTTTTGTTCCTGACGGAATTTATTCTTATTCCATTTCTGCTTCTGATAGAGCCGGCAATGTTTCATCTCCTGCTTCAATTACAAACATCATTTATTCTGCTGAAAAACCTGCTACGAACATTACCATTACAAGCGGCCGGTATTTTTCACCAGAAACTGAAAGTCCTTTAAAAGGGATAGATTTTGCTGTAACTGTTCCTGTACCTTCAAAATCTTCTGGAAATAAGATTATTGCATGGAATATTGCGATTGTTGATTCAACTGGAAAAAAAGTTGTTCAGTTTGCACCACAAAATGCTCTTGAAACTGAAAATCCTCCTTCAGAAATTCATTTTGATGGAAAAGATGAAAACGGAAACAGACTCCCTGATGGTTTTTATCAGGCAAGTCTTACTGCAAAATATTTAAATGGTTATGAGAGTCAGCCTATAAAATCTCCTGTATTTGTTCTTGATACGTCAAAGCCAGTTGCTGTCATAAAGGCAAGCGAAAAAATTTTTTCACCTGACGGCGACGGCGTAAAGGACACTGTTACAATCAGCGAAATTGTTACTGCAAAAACTGGTGCTCCTGTAAAAAACTGGAAGGGTCGCATTGTTGATGCAAAAGATTCTGCAAAAGTTATAAAAGAATATGAGCTTGGGGAATTTCCTCCAGAATCTTTTGACTGGAATGGAATTGGCAGTAACGGACTTCTTGCCGAAGACGGTGAATATAAATTTGTTTTGTCTGGCGTTGACCTTGCCGGAAATTCAGCGGTTTATGAAACATCTTCTTTTGTACTTGATACAAGCAAGACAGAAGTTGTCATTTCTGCAGCAGACAGTGCATTTTCGCCGAATAATGACGGTATAAAGGAAACTTTAACTTTCCCGGTTATTTCAAAAATAAAAAGTGCAGTTGCTTCTTATGAATTTTATGTAAGAAACTCAGCCGGAGATGTTGTAAAGACAGTTTCCGGCTCTCAGAAGCTGCCTGGAAAATTTGTCTGGGACGGAAAAGGTGATGATGGCATTGTATGCAAGGACGGAATTTACAGTGCAGAACTTTCTGTAAAATCGGAAAGCGGATCTGCTGCAAAATCTGTAACACAGCAGTTTGTTCTTGATACAGCGTATCCAAAACTTGTGGCATCAGTACCATATACTGTTTTTTCAGCTGACGGAGATTCCAAAAAAGACCATCTGCCTGTAAAAATCAGCGAATGTACAGAAGAAAGTTTATGGAATGCAAGTGTAATCAATTCAAAAGGTGAAGCTGTAAGGCATTTTGCATGGAATGGAAAAATTGAAACTGAAGGTGTTTCTGGTTTTGATTGGGATGGAACTGATGAATCTGGAAATATTGCACCTGATGGAACTTATTCAATCGTAATAAAATCCGAAGATGTTGCAGGAAATGTGTTTAAGTCTGAAATTTCAAATATCGTTATGGATAATAGGAGTGCTTCTGCCTATGTTATGGCTGAGCTGGAAGGAATTTCACCGAATGGCGACGGCATCAAGGATTTCCAGAAATTTGTCATCAAGGCAACTCTTACGGAAGGCATTGAAACATGGAAGTTTAGCATAAAGGATGAAAACGGAAATATTGTCCGCTCATGGTCTGATGCTGACTCAAAGAATCTTCCTGCGGAAATTGTCTGGGACGGCTTGAACGCTTCTAGTTCTACAGCAGAAGGATTTATGACTGCCAGCCTTGAAATTCTGTATGTAAAGGGTAATGAAGTTAATTATTCTACTTCGCCTTTTGTCTGTACTGTGATTCCACCGCAGCTTACGGTTTCAACAGCTCCAGAATTCTTCAGTCCTGACAATGACGGTACAAATGATGATTTGTTTATAAAACTTTCCGGAAAGACAAAGAGTTCTTTGACTTCATGGAGTTTTGTAATCAATGATGCCCAGAGTAATCATGCTTTCTGGACTACAGGCGGAACTTCGGCAATTACAGAAAAAATCATCTGGGACGGCTTGAGCAATGTTCTGAAAGATTCAAACGGATTTGCTGAACGTGTTCAGTCTGCAATGGATTATCCGTTTACGTTTACAGCAAGCGATGATTTGGGAATGAGCAGTACTGTAAAAGGAATAATCAGCGTTGACGTTCTTGTAATACGTGATGGCAATGTTTTGAAGATGGCAGTTCCTTCGATTTTCTTCAGAAGTGACAATGCAGACTTTAAGACTTCCGATGAAGTTGCAAACGGCATTGACCCGGAAAAAGCTGCAAACAATCATCGTGTTCTCAAGCGTATTGCTGAAATTCTTGCAAAATTTGGCGACTATAAAGTTACGATTGTAGGTCATGCAAATAAGGCAACTGCCTACGAAGAAGAAGAAACTGAAGAAAATCTGAGGTTGTGGGGTCCTGCCCTTATTCCTTTGTCTCAAGCTCGTGCTGAATATGTAAAGAAATATCTTGTTGAGCGCGGCATAAAAGCTGACAGGCTTTCAACTGTTGGAAAAGGTGGTACGGAACTGGTTGTTGACTGGCAGGATAAAGACAATAACTGGAAAAACCGCCGTGTAGAATTTATCCTTAATAAATAGCGTAAAAAAGCGCTCTTTATAAGTTTTTTAGGAAGGCTGCCTGCATGTTTGCATGAGGCAGCCTTTTTTTTCGCCTAAAGGCGCGCGCTCTCCGCTTCAAAACCTGAATTATTGCTAAGAAAAAATATTTTGGGCAAAAAAAAATCACTTCGGCTAGGAAGTGATTTTTATCGCCTGCTGCAGGTTTTGCCTTCCAGTCGCACACATCGTGAGTGCTCCTTACAGGCCGTCTACGAGCGCTGACGGCGGCATCCGTGCCGCCTTTTCGCCTAAAGGCGCGCGCTCTCCGCTTCAAAACCTGAATTATTGCTAAGAAAAAATATTTTGGGCAAAAAAAAATCACTTCGGTTAGGAAGTGATTTTTATCGCCTGCTGCAGGTTTTGAACCTGCGACACATGGATTAACAGTCCATTGCTCTACCAGCTGAGCTAAGCAAGCATCATTCGTTTGAATGTGAGTATGAATATATAGAAATTGGAAAAAAGTGTCAATACGAAAATTGTTTTTTTTGCAAAAAAAATGATTTTTTTTCTTTTTCTAGGCGCATTTCATAACTATTCAGCAAGTGCTTTAAAAATTTTGAAAAACAGTATATGTTCACTTTGATGAAAATTAAGGATAGTTGTGAGCCGATAAGTGCGAAAAAAAATCAGCTTCGCAAAAAGATAAAAATAGAAATTGCAGAATTTATAAAAAATCAAGAACTTTATGAAAAACTTTCCATTCAGGCGCAAAAACATTTTCTGAACACACAGGCTTTTCTGCAAAGCCAGAATCTTTTTGCATTTATTTCATTAAAAACAGAAATTTCGACAAGTCTTATTTTGGACAAAGCCCTGAAACTCGGCAAAAAAGTTGCTGTTCCTAAAGTCATTTCTGAAACTCAGATGGAATTTTTCTGGCTGAAAAATGAAATGCCACTGGATATGCAGCTGTCATCCGGCTCTTTTGGAATTCTGGAACCTGTAGACTTCCTTGAAAAAGTTTGCGAAGATTCATTTCTCTGTTCATCAAATTCTATGGAAAATTTGGCTTGCAGACCGTTGATGCTTCTTCCAGCTCTTGCATTTTCACCAGACGGGTTCAGGCTTGGAAAGGGAAAAGGTTACTATGACAGATATATTGCAGCGCATGAAAGGCTTTGCTTTGAACTGTACGGCTTTTGCTTCAGTTTTCAGCTGCTACCTGAAATTCCGCATGACAGTTTTGACAGAAAAGCCAGACATTTGATTACGGAAAACGGTCTTATTTTTTAGAATCAGCTGAATAAAGCCGAAGTGCAGCTTCTTCTGGAAAATATTTTTCTGCTACTCGGAAAAAATCCTTGTTATCTGCACCTGCTATTATTTCATATTCTTTTATATACCGCTGGGCTGCATGAATGTCAGTATCAGCTTTCGCAGAATCTTCTTCACTTTTCAGGCTCTGCAGTTTGTCAGAAAAATTACCAGCTTCAAGCCCCTGACGCATGAGTAGTGCAGTTCCTCTGTTTGTCTGCGTTTTTGAAAGTTCTTTTAAAATCCAGCGGTTCTTTATTTTTACGGCCAGATCTTCTTCCTGTTCTGAATTCAATGCCTCATGAATTACATTTGCGTAAAGTTTATCAATTTTGTCGGTATGCTTTACTTTTGAAAAAGTAATTATTCCAGCTTGAATTTCAGCAGTTGCAGGATAGACAAAAACTTCTGTTTGTGAAAAATCCTTATCAGCTTTTAAGGCCGAATCAAGCCGTGCTTCAAGTTCATACAAAATCGCATTGAAAATTACAAAATCTGCATCTGAAGGTGCAGGCGATTCTATCCAATATTGAACAGGATCTGAAAAATCCGTTGTTGGAATCAGCACAAGAGGCCTTTTCCCGACAGGTGTTGAAGTATCTGCAAGAAATTTGTGTTCAATTTTAATTTTATGTACAGATTTTCCTTTTGCAGACACCGAAAAATCGGGCTTGGGAAATTCATGAAAAAGCCTGAATTTATTCTGAGTCTGGTTTGCAAGGATTCCAAAATTGCTTTCCAAAATAGGTTGAACATGTTCCGGGATGTTTCCTGTAAGGACAAGACTGTATTTTGCAGCATCAAGAAGGGCAGGGTACTCAGAAAGAATTTCCATGAACTGCGTGTTTTTAAGGATGTCATCGTCTAAGCTGTAAACCAACGGAATATCTGTGTTTTGATAGAGAATTTTTATGCCGCTGCAAAAAAGCTGATATTCACTGCCAGCCCTCTGAATTCTGTGCCGGGACCTTTTGTCATAAATCAGCCCATCGGCAAGAGCTGGTGTTATATTGCCGTAAATAATTGCCGTTGAAATGCTTTCTATGCAGGCCTTTGCATCTATGCCAAGACATTCGACTGTAATTATTCCTCCTGCAAGATTTGTTTCTGCAAGTACTTCAGGACTGCCTTTTATAGCCTTTTCGTTCATTTTTTTTGAAATTTCAAGCTGAATGTTATGAGCAAGAGAATTTGTAAGGATTTCTGCAAGCCCGTGCCGTGTTTTTGCTGTGGAAAGCTGTCCGCCAGAAACTGCAAGAGAAATTAATGAAGTTGCCGCATTAGGATTTTTTTTCACTATTACAGGAATGTTGTTTGAAAGCCTGAAACTTGAAAACTGCCTGCTGTTTTCTTCTTCAAAGCACTTTTTCTGCTGCAAAAATATGTTTTCGTTTTCTGAAGGATTTTTTTTCTGCACGGAAGATTTTTCGACCGAAAGCGATTTTTTCAGTTTGTCATACAACTTTTGCGAATACCATGAGCCGTTTTTTACGGTAATTTCTTCATACCCAGCTTTTTTGAATTCTCCGGCATTTTTTTTGAAAATTTCAGAATTTACAAGAAGAAAAACAAACGGCTGTTCATCTGCATACAAATCTTCAAGCTGCTGAAAATCTATTTCATTGATTATGCGCGGCTGCAGAATCAGTTCCTGGGAGGTGTTTTCGCTGTGCATCTGGCTGACATTTGTGATTGCCCAGAATTGTGAAAGCATTTCCATAAAAGCCTGGGAATTTTTAAAGCGCATCAGGAACTGGCTTATAAGTTTCTGCCTTGCATTCAGTTTTTCTTCCTCTGAAAAAACAGCCGCTTCTTTTATGGTTTTCAGAAAAAGTTCAGCCTGTTTTGCTGGAGATGACTTGGGATTTTTTTCCAGCAGAGATTGAAAAATCAGTCTGGAACTGCCGTTTTTATGAGCAGAAGCCACATTTATGTATGCTTTATCTCTGATTGAAAGTTCTTTCTGCTGTACAAGTTTGTTTTTCAGTCGGGAATCATCTTCGTTGAAAATTGCAGCTGCTGCATCGCTTTGTTCCATTGCAAGATTCTTGTATTGAATTACGATTTGGGACATTTCATCTGCAAAAAGAGGGTCATGCAGCACATATTTTTTTTGCTGTGAAGTTTTTAATGCAACTTTGCTGTCTGAAAGAATTCCTGCTGATGAAACAGGCATTTTGTGAAAATATTTTTTTGAAATCTCTAGCGCTTTTTCTGCAGAAATTCCCCCTGAAATGAAAATTGCAGAATTCTGAGGAGTGTAATAATTTCTTGCAATGTTTGTCAAAATCGTCCGACATTCCTCTGCTGAAGTATTTGTAAAAAGTTCAGGATAGATTCCTGAATCCTGTTTCCACGGTTCTTGTGAAAAAATCCTTGAATCAATACCTGCGTTTATAAAGCCTGCCGTGCTGAATGCATTTTTTGTAACCTGCTCTTTCAGAGAGGCAAATTCCTTTGCAAGATTTTTGTCAGTAATTATCGGCGAAAAAAGTCCTGCCGACAGAATTTCCAAAGTTTTTTCAACCTGTTCAGGAGACACCGTAATTGTGAAATTTGCAGAATCCGCATTGCAGCTTTCCTGTATCGCAGCGAACCAGCCGAATTTCCGGGCATCTTCAGAATTTTCCAGATTTACAGTGCAGGCTGCCAGTGCATTTTTTGCAAAGAGCTGCGCATATAATGGAAAGAAGCCTGCCGTTTTTGGCGTCTGAGCGGAAAATCCTGCCCTCACGGCAAGTTCAATTCTGACAGGAACGCAGGAAAAATCTTCCAGTACAAAAATTTTCATGGAATTTTCAAGTGTATATTCATGAAAGTTTTGAGGAAGGTGATAATTCTGGCTGAATTCAGGTTCGGAAGCAGAAATCGGGTGCCCTGCCCAAAAAAATATAACTGCAAACGTAAAAAATATAAAAATCGAACGAAAGGTGTTTTTTTCTACATTGAAAGCCATTTTTTTCTTTTCCCCTGTTTCCTGTGGAAAACAACATTTGTCCATTTTTTCGGCATTCCATTTGGAGCATGCCTTGAACAGCTTATAGTATAGCAGTCTGAATCAGTTTGACAAAGTATAGTTTATAAAGTTAGTATAGAATCACTTTGAAAGATTTGTCTGACAGATTTTAAAATTTTTATATAAAAGTTGAACTGAAAAAGGTTTTATATGTCAACACTCAGGATTTTATCAGAAGAAAATGTAGAAAAATTGGTTTTTCCGCCGCAGGCTCAGGAAAAAAGAGCTTTGACTGAAGAAGAAATTGAAGTTTTAAAGGCAAACGGAAATGTCTGTTCTCCGTCCGGGCAGTGGCAGAATATCCGTGTATGTGCAGAAGCAGGCGAATTTGACCCAAGCCTGATCCGTAACTGCGAATTTTCAGGCTTTGTGGTTTTGGGCATTCTTAGAAAAGCTTCCTTAAAATATCATGACCTTGAGCTTGAATGTGGACTTTACGAATCTTACATAAAAAACTGCGTTATTGGCGATGATTGTGTGGTTCGCAATGTAAAATTATTGGAAAATTACCACATAGGCGAACGCGTAATTCTTTTTAACATTCAGGAAATGACCTGCACATGTCACAGCAAATTCGGCAACGGAATCTTAAAGAAAGGCGAAAGTGAAGCCAACAGAATTTGGATTGGGGTTGCAAATGAAAATGAAGGTCGTGCCGTTTTGCCGTTCGAATCAATGATTCCTGCAGATGCATATTTATGGTCGCATTACAGGGATGACAAAAATCTTTTACAGCGTTTTGTCGAAATGACAGAATATGGAAATTCCGGAAAAACAGACACTTTTGGAACTGTTGGCAATGACACTGTAATCAAAAATACAAATTTGCTCAAAGACGTAAAAATCGGCTGCCATGCATACATAAAAGGTGCCTTAAAGCTAAAAAATATTACAATTCTTTCCAGTGAAGACGAAATTTCTCAGATAGGCGAAGGCGTTGAAATGGTAAACGGCATAATGGGTTATGGAAGCCGTGTATTCTATCAGGCTGTAACAGTACGCTTTGTAATTGGCCGCAACTGCCAGATAAAATATGGCGCACGCATCCTCAACACCGTTCTTGGCGACAATTCAACGGTTTCATGCTGCGAACTCTTGAACAACCTTATTTTTCCATGCCATGAGCAGCATCACAATTCTTCATTTTTGATTGCTTCAACAATATGCGGCCAGAGCAACATTGCTTCCGGGGCAACAATCGGTTCTAACCATAATTCACGCAGCCCGGACGGTGAAATTTTTGCAGGCCGCGGCTTCTGGCCGGGACTCTGTTCAGACTTCAAGCATAATTCAAAATTTGCATCATTTGTTCTGGTTTCAAAAGGTTCTTACCAGCACGAACTGAACATAAAATATCCATTTTCCCTTGTTGCCGTTGAAGCCCCTGACAAACCTGTACACATCATTCCTGCATTCTGGTTTTTGTACAATATGTTTGCCATTGCCCGAAATAACAGCAAATTCAAGAAACGAGACAAGCGCATGGTAAAAATTCAGCACATAGAATTTGACCCCATCGCCCCAGATACAATGCAGGAAATTGCAGAAGCAATTACTCGGCTTATAGAACTAAGTGCCTGCTATCTTGCAGGAATTCATGAAATTTCAGAAATTGACCAGAATTCAGGCTTTTCATTTTTTGCAGAAAAATGCACGTGTTCAGAAAAACTTAAGCAGGAAGCAAAAAATTACCTGCACAGGCATCCAAATGCAAATTTCACTTTAACAGACATGGCAGCACAGAAAAAATACGGTGCAGTCATTTACAAACCCGTAAAAGCCTACAAAGAATACAGGAAAATCCTGAAATATTTTTCAGCCAGAACTTTGATTGAATATTGCCGGCGCAACGGAATTTCAGAACTGACATTGGACGGCTTGGACAGAATATGCGCTTTTCCTCTTTACACAGAATGGGAAAATGTCGGTGGACAGATTGTTCCGCACAAGAAAATTGAAGAACTTTTTGCAGCCATAAAATCCCGAAAAGTCGAACAATGGCAGCAGGTTCATGACTTTTATGACGAATGTCAGAAAAATTATGAAGATTACAAAGTCCGTTATGCAGTCTACTTGCTGGAGCTGCTCTATTCCAGAAAAATTACAGAATTCTCAAAAGAAATTTTTGCAGACATTGTTGCAGACGTAATCCTTGTATCCGATGAAATGTACAATTCTTCGATTGCTTCCAGACAGAAAGATTTTACAGACTATTTCCGCAGAATGGTTTATAGAAATGCCACTGAAATGGAAAACGTTCTAGGCTCGGCACAGGCTAATGGTTTTCTAAAAGAGCTCAAAGTTTTAACAGATTCGTTCAATGCTGAATTAAAAACTGTTTTTGCAAAACTCTGCTGATTTTTTTTATATGGGCGGCTTTTTGGCTGGTTTGAAACCAGCCAAAAACCAGGCTGTCCAGCATTCCGCTTTCGCTCCAGCCTCCGCACTCGTCGCTGCGCTCCTCGCTTGCGTGGGCCGGCTCCGCCGTGCTTCCCATCCTTGCCGCAGGCAAGGAGGTGCGCGAAAGCGCACATTTAAATCGGAGAGTTTGCGAAGCAAACTCTAGAAATGCCACAGTGTGGCATGATCCATCCTTGCCGCAGGCAAGGAGGTGCGCGAAAGCGCACACTAAAATCGGAGAGTTTGCGAAGCAAACTCTAGAAATG
>JAEDIW010000120.1 GCA_016296655.1 Treponema sp.
CCAAATTTTGCAATAGATTCTTCAGCGCCGTAGTCAGTTTTTAAAACTTTCGGCCACTGCGGCCATGGATTGCTGGCAGCCCGTTCTACAGGTGGTTTTGGCATCATTTCGATTTGAGTTACAGATTTGCAGCCCAGTCGGATAGCTGTGCCTGTGCAGTCGTTGCCAGTGTCACCGCCACCAAGTACGATAATGTCTTTTCCTGTAACTTCAATGCCAAAATCCTTTGCCAGAAGAGATTTGATACCTTCAATTTCCTCGCTGCCGGCTTTTACTACAGATTTTGTAACTGCAGTCAAAAAATCAACGGCAAACATTACACCGCCTTCTGCACCGTTTTTGCCAGAGGCAAGTTTTTCTACGCCGGCGGCACTCAGAGGCCTGGCCTTTTTGGCTCCGCAGCAAAGTGCAACAGCATCAAATTCAGCAAGCAGATCTTTTGCTTTTACAGCCTTTCCGACATCTGCATTACAGACAAATTTTACGCCTTCGCTTTCCATCAGCGAAATACGCCGTTCAATAATTTTTTTGTCAAGCTTCATGTTTGGAATGCCGTACATCAAAAGTCCGCCGGGTCTTTCTTCGCGTTCAAAAACTGTAACATTGTGGCCACGGCGGTTAAGCCAGTCGGCACAGGCCAAACCTGCAGGCCCTGCTCCTACAACTGCAATTTTTTTGTCTGAACGTACAGCAGGAATTTCTGGCTTCATGTAACCCGATTCATAGGCTTTTTCAATTATAAAAAGTTCATTGTCATGGATGGTAACAGGCTTTATTTGTGAAAATTGACCGTCAGCATCGCTGATATTTCCACAGTTACAGGCTTTTTCGCACAAAGCTGGACAAATCCGTCCTGTAAATTCAGGGAAACTGGAAGTTTTTAAAAGTCGCCATGCAGCCATGTTAAAATTGCCTTTGTACAGAGCATCGTTCCATTCTGGAATATAATTGTGCAGCGGACAGCCAGTAACCATGCCTGCAAGTTTTATGGCACTTTGACAGAACGGAACGCCGCAATTCATGCATCGGGAAGCCTGTTCCCTGCGTTTTTCTTCATCTAAAACCGGATGGAATTCCTTAAAATTTTTAATTCTCTCCAGCGGCTCAATGTTGCCGTTTTCCACCCTTTCATACTCAAAAAATCCACTTGCTTTTCCCATATTTCCCTCATTTAAAGGGGCGCCTGCCCCTCGCTTCAGCCCTGACAGTTTCGCTCCTGCTCAACTGCCATGTCTTCCGCTTCCCCCTCTCCTAGGGGCTCTGCCCCTAAAACCCCGGAAATGCAGAAAGACATAAAAAAAGAGGCCGTAGACAACTTCCCATGGAAAATTTCATGGAATTTTATCTACGACCTCTTTGCCGTCAGTACGGTTATATTAGTAATTTTCATCTTTTTCGTCAATAATCTGCCAGAATTATGGTTATTCAGGGATTTTTTTGAAAGGCTATGTCCGTAAAAAGTGTTGCTAAATGAAAGAAAACTTTGACAAAATGAAAAATAGACCTATGTTATAAGTAATGACATTGAATGAAATTTTTCAGACATTAAAATCTTTTTCTAAGGCAGACCTTAATTCGGTTAAAGAATACCTTGAATCACTGGAATTGAATTTCAACGGATTCGAGGACTTTCTTTTTACCAAAAAATCTGAAAAAGGCATCAACTGTCCACACTGCAATTCATTCAACATCAAAAAGAACGGACACAAAGGTCTTATCCAGAGATTCCTTTGCAAAGATTGCAGCAAGTCATTTACTTCCAGAAACAATACTATCACATTTTCATCTGAAAAGTCTTTCAATACTTGGAAAAAATACATTGATTGTATGATGTTAGGATTATCCGTTCGCAAGTCTGCAGAAATCTGTGGTATCAACAAAGACACTGCTTTTATCTGGCGACATAAAATCTTGGACGCTTTGCAGAACATGGCTTCTGACGTAAAGTTGGACGGAATCGTAGAAGCAGACGAGGCTTTCTTTCCGATTTCTTACAAAGGCAACCATAAAAAATCTGTCATATTTAAAATGCCAAGAAAAGCACACAAACGCGGTAAGCAGACACACAAAAGGGGCTTGTCACGTGAAAAAGTATGCGTTCCATGTGCTGTAACAAGAAACGGACTTTCACTTGCAAAAATCACAAACTTAGGTCGTGTATCGGCAAAAGACATTCATCACGCATTTGACAAACGTATTATGCCTAATTCAATTCTTTGCACAGATGCTATCTCTTGTTACAACGATTTGGCAAGAACAGAAAAACTAGAATTGATTCAGCTAAAGATTGGGAAATCAAAATTAGGAATTTACCACATTCAGCACATCAATTCATACCACAGTATGCTTAAGAACTTCATCAACAGATTTCATGGAGTTGCTACAAAGTATCTAAATAATTACTTGGTCTGGCATAACTTCTTGAACTATGCAAAAGAAAGTTATGCAGAAAAAACAACCATTTTTGCCGATTTCGTATTTACTACTGAAAAGGTAGATTTAAGCAAGTCGATTCCATTAAGACCTGCTTTGCCTTTGGTTGCGTAAAAGAAAGAAGTTAAATTTACAGGGTAAAATAAGAAATGTTTATAATATTTAAATGAAAAACGGAGGTATAAAATGAAAAAAACTTTTTATTCAAACTGTCTTTTCGAAGCAATAAAGGCAAAATTGAAAAATTGGAAAAATGTTTCAATTCATTTTATACCAGGTTGGCTAGAACCAACTGGACACTTTCATTTTTACTGGAATAATTCTTCAAATAACACCTATTATGACTTTAGATTGCTTCCAGGTCATCACAAAAACTTATGTATCTTTTTTAAAGGCTACATAGAAGTTTCTTCACAATCAGAATGGGAAAAAAGAATGTACCGTTCATCAGAATTGTTGAATAAAAAACTTCAAAAGAAGTATAATTTTAATTCAACAAACGAAAAAAATACAGAAATCGATGAATTAAACAAAAAGTTGGCAATCTACAGAGAAGAATCAGCCTTTTATAAAAACTTTACAGATGTGAGCTTGTTAAGTTCAGATAAATACCTGAACGATTTGGAAAGGCATAATGTTAATTATGTTTTCCCATTTAAAAAAACTGTGGTGAACGGCATACCAATTATGGAATCTAATGGTAAAGCAATCTCCGTAAAAAAACTTAATCAAATACCAAATGATACCACTGATTTTTTAGTATTGTGATGAAGCCTTTACCTTTGATTGCATAAAATGGGAGAAGTGAAATTTACAGGGTAAATTAGGA
>JAEDIW010000052.1 GCA_016296655.1 Treponema sp.
CCTAACACCAGCTTCAAATCCGACAACGCGGTCAAGCCGCGTTGCGGTTTAAGCCAATGCTATGCTTACACGCCACTGGCGTGTGGTTATAGAAACTCAACGGAGAGATTATGACTGAAGAAGAGCTTTTCAAAAATGGTTATGAAGTCAAAGAAGGTAAATTATTAAGATATTTTGGATTCTGTACTTCAATCGAATTGCCTCAAGAAATAAATGTTTTAGGAGAAAATTGTTTTGCATATAATGAAGACATTAATTCTTTTACAGGCTCTAAAAATCTGAAGATAATTGAACAGAATGCATTTTATGGTTGTTGTAACTTGGAAACAGTTTGTTTATGCGACGGACTTAAAAAAATTGGGAAAAGTGCTTTTTCGTCATGTGGATTAAAAGAAATTTTCATTCCTCAAAGTGTCAAAGAAATTGAAGAAAAAGCTTTTTTAGAATGTCATTCACTGAACAAAATTAAGTTGCCTGAAACTTTAGAATCAATAAGTGACAATCTTTTTGATAGCTGTGGAGAACTTAAAAGAATAGATCTTCCTGAACATCTTATTTCAATTGGTAAAGAATCCTTTGCCGGATGCAATAAACTAGAAAGTCTAACTATTCCAAAGTCTGTTGAAAAAATAGGTGATAATGCATTTGGAACATATTTTTCAAATTTAAAAATAAAGTTTAATTGCAATAATTACAGACAAGATGAAAATTTTATTTTTGGACCTGATGAAAAAATTATTAGTTACATTGGCTATAAAGCTGAAAATGAAATTGCAATTCCTGAGAATACAAAATCTATTGGTGCATTTGTTTTTTCACGTTTTTCTGAATTGGAAAGTGTAATATTCCCGGCGTCTGTCGAAGAAATTGATGAAACAGCGTTTATGTACAACTTTGACAATTTAAGGTTGGAAACTCAGGAAAAAATAAAATCAATTTGGCTTGATATGGTTCAGAAAAGAAAACAAGAACAAGAGTTCAAAATGTTGAATCAGTTTTTAGATAGTTGTGATAAATAGATATAAAAGCATAACACGCATTTCAAATCATCGACACGCAGTCAATCTGCCTGCAGTTTAAAATTATTGCCAATCAATCATGCCTAGAGGGTAGACTGATTGGCAATATTATATCCAGAATAATGAACTTTGCTTTATTTTTCATGCAAATTATGTTATATTGTAAATCGGAGGTTCAATATGGCAATGTTACAAGTCAGAGATATAGATGACCGATTATATGACAGACTGAAATTTGCAGCAAAGCATGATAACCGTTCGATAAGTCAGCAAGTAGTTACAATATTACAAAACTACTTTACATCTGTTCCATCAAAAAGAAAAAATGCTACAGAAGAATTCTTAAAACTGGCAGGTTCATGGGAAGATACCAGAACGGCAGAAGAAATTGTCGAAGATATTTATGATTCAAGAAAAGATTCAAAACGATTTGAGGGATTAGATGGCATATTTGATTGATACAGACACAATTGTTTTTGCTCTTCGTAATGAAAAATCTGTAATAGAAAAATTTGAAGAAAATAAAAATATACCAATTTCAATTTCTATGATTACCTATGCGGAACTTGTTTTTGGTGCAAAACGTTCTCAAAATGAACAAAAAAATATGATAAAAGTAAATCATATTCGTGAAATTTATCCTATTGAAGAATTGAATGAAGGTGTTATGGAAGTATTTGCTGACATAAAAGCACAAACGCTTGCAGATGGAATAAGAATCGAAGATATGGATTTACTTATAGCAGCAACTGCTATTTATAATGAATTGACTTTAGTAACAAACAATACAAAACACTTCAAAAATATTCCTAATCTTAAACTTGAAAACTGGAAAGAATAAAACCTGACACGCATTTCAAATTACCGCCACCGGATTTTATAGCGGATATTATAAACAAACTTAAACAGGTGTTTACGGGCGACTCAAAACGGGTCGCCTTTTTTTATAGCAAAAAGTTGTCATTTCGTAAAAAAATCCTATATTCCTATAGCACAGAATTTGTTTTTAATTGGTTTCAGAAATAATTCGGAGGAAAAATGAAAAATACAATCATGGCTCTTAAAAACTGCAATGAAAATGATGTTTATGGAATTGCAGTTTATGCTTACCGTTTGATTTGTGACAGTGATGAATACTGCAATCATGAAGAAATGCAGCATCTTTACAATGCCCTTGTTAAAAAATTAAAACTTGAAAAACATTCTCAATCTGTTATGGATGCCTACATTCAAAAACTCCTCAAAAAAGGAATCCTTACTCCAAGCGAAAACTTAGGAAAGAGATCCAATCCATTTGATATGCCTGGCAGACTTCCTGTTTGCTATAATGAAGACAATCAGGCTTATGGTGAATGTGGTCAGTGGTCTACCCGAAACATTTCAGACATCAATCTGGTAAGATGTATCTTTACAGGCGAAGAGAAAAATTTTCAGGGAATTTTCGGTGCCACTTTTTTCTGCAAGCCTGTTGAAGCTGATGAAGAGTTTAGAATTCCAAAATCAATCCGAATTCCTGCAGAAATCCTTAAAAAAACTGCGGACTGTTCCAGCGTAAAATTCCTTCAGGATGCACTCAAGCTTTCTGACGAAGAAACTGAATTGCTCAGCTGTTGTTACAAGTTAAATGCCGTCAAGGAAATTTACGATGTCATAAACGATTTGTGGCGTTGTGACAGTGACAGACTAGGACTTTTGGCTACATCACTCCAGAAACAGAAAAAAGACATCAGAAAACTTCTCCGCTCTGAAGAAAAACTTCATTCTTTCGGGCTTATAAACGACGAAGGTGAGTTTGAGTATGATGCCATGGCCTGCATTGAAGGTCAGGATTTAAATATTTACTTTGCGGACATCATCAGCAAGAACAAAAGCGAAAAAACTTTCGCATTGGACAGTTTTGCAGTTAAGCCGGAAAAAACTCAGCTCATCAAAAGGCTTTTGACTGGCGATTCAAGCGGAAATTTCCTGATTTATGGGGCTCCAGGTGCTGGAAAAACGGAATACGTAAAAACTCTCATCAAGGAATGTGGACTTAAACCTTTGTTCTTCAAAAATGACCTTGAAGTCAAAAAAGGTGATGACGATGATGGATTTTCTGCACTTTACCGTCTTAACTGTCTTTTGAATGTAAAGCAGCCTGAACATATTATTGTTGTAGATGAGGCTGAATCAATTCTCAAAACAACCGGTTCTTTCTTTGGAATGAAATTCTCTCTTCCAACAAAAGGAACCGTAAACAAAATGCTGGAAACGACTGAAAACAAAGTAATCTGGCTGATGAATTACACAAATCAGCTGGATGATTCCACTTTGCGACGCTTCAACTATTCCATGCGTTTTGCCGAAATGCCAAAAAACATGCTCCGTTCAATTACGGAAACAAAGTTGAAGGACTTGAAGATGTATCCCGAAGTAAAGACGGAAATTCTTAATTTGCTGGACAAATTTCATGTAACTGGCAGTTCCGTAGACAACATCGTAAAAACTGTAAAAGGAATGGACTGTTCAAAGAAAAATTCCGAGACGGTAATTCAGGATGTAAGGGCAGTTCTTGAAGCAAATTCTCAGCTTATTTACGGAAAGCCAAAAATGCGTGAAATGGTTAACGACTCTTACGACCTTTCCGTTTTGAACACTTCAATTCCACCTGAAGACCTTGTGGAAATGGTTCAGGCTGCAGCTGAATATGAAGAAGAAAACCGTTCAAACCAGTCTGGCATCCGAATGTTATTTTACGGTCTCAGCGGAACGGGAAAAACGGAGCTGGTTCGTTACCTTGCAGAAAAGCTGAACAAAAAAATCATTCTTAAGCGTGCATCCGACATTATGGGAAAATATGTAGGTGAAAATGAAAAGAACATTCGTGAAGCTTTTGAAGAAGCCGAAGCAAATGATGCAGTTCTGCTCTTTGACGAAGCAGACTCATTCTTTGCGGACAGAAGCAGTGCAAGAACAAGCTGGGAACGATCTACCGTAAATGAATTTTTAACTCAGATGGAAGAATACTCGGGAATTCTTGTTTGCACAACAAATCTCCGCAAAATTATGGATCCGGCACTGGAAAGAAGATTCCATATAATGACTGAGTTCAAGCCGCTTAAAAAAGAAGGGATTGAAAAACTTCTGGGAAAATTTTTCAGAAACTATGACTTTGACGAAAAATCTCTTGAAAAAATCTCGGCTTATGGAAGCTGCACTCCAGGTGACTTTGGTGCTTTAAGTGGAAGGGTAAGGTTCATTCCAAAAGCTAAGTTGAGTTCTGAATACATCGTAAACGAGCTTTGCAATATTCAGAAAGAAAAAGAAAACCAGGGAGGTCACAGCATTGGATTTGGAGCTTGAGTCTGAATACTTCAAAAATAAGTTTTCTGGCGATGAATTTACACTTGCTCCTTTTAAAAAGGAAGTCTGTTTGGGAATTTCCTTTCATGATGATAGCTATTCAGAGCTTCTGATAGACGCATTTTGGGATATGGGACTGGACGTTTTTGATCAGCAAAATGAACCCCTATCAAAACTGTTCTTCGCGTCGATGTTGGATGACTCTTTAGAATACATTTCACTTTTTTTCTATATAGGTGAAGAAGAAATAATGAGCTTTTCTGTTCCAATGGAATATAACTCAGAGAAGTTGCTTGAAACAGTAAAACCTGTCTTCAAGAATTTCTGGGAAACCCATTTTGAAGAAATAATAGAAGTTCGGCGATACAACCGCGGCATTGTGGAAAAACTAAGTCAGAAAAATTCAGCTTATGCGTTCCGATTACTTTACATGTATTATCGTAAAATTGAAATGGATTCTACCAATAGAAAATTCTTCTGGCTTAAAAAATGGGCCTCAAGAAGTTCCGTGGGAAGAAAGCGACTTCTGAAATACTACAGACAACACCATGAATATAGTAAGGCAGAAAAATTAAGCTGGCTTTCTCAGGGTGAAAACAAAAGAGATAATTTTTAGAATACTGTGATATAATCGAAACAATGGAATTTGATGCTGAAAAATTTGAAATAGAAGAAGTTAATGACTGGGTGATTTTACGAAAATATCATGGAAACGATGAAAAACTGGTCATCCCGGAAGGTGTAACAGACATTTATTTTGAAGCCTTTGGAGAATCTTTAATCGACAAAGGTTTTTGCACTAAAGAAATAGTTCTTCCAGAAAGTCTTACAACGATTTATGATGCAGCCTTTGCCGGATTCAGAAACCTTGAAAAAATCAATCTTCCACCTTATCTCGACAGCATTGGAATAATGACTTTTTTTAATTGTCCAAAGCTCAAGGAAATTAAGGTTCCTGCCAGTGTAAGTGCAGTTTACCGTCTGATTCTTGCAGAAGACAATATCAATCTTATTCTTCCAGATACTCTTGAAACAGTTTCCCAGGATTGTGTCTATGTGAGGAACAGTTTTTCAAATGAAGAAACAGTTAAAGCTCTGCTGAAAAATCCTGTTTACGAAATTATTGATGACTATATGGTAAACACGAATACAGGAACACTTCTGTTTAAAGTTCATGAATTTGGCGATGTTGTAGACATTCCCACAGGAATTTCAGAAATTGCCAGCGATGCATTTAGTGAAGGAATTTTTTATGAAGTTGATTTAAGTGAAAATGAAAAATCATATCTTAAAAACTTAAAACGCATAAAAGAAGTCCATCTGCCTGCATCTGTAAAGAGAATCTGCAGCAATGCCTTCAGCTGGTGTGAGAAAATTGAAAAAATAACATATGATGGAAATCCAAAAAATCTGATAATTGAAAGAGATGCTTTTGAATATTGCTATCTGTTTGAAAAAAATGCTGGCTCTTTTTTAACGGAAACAAGAAAACCAGAACCTTCTCCTGGTGACGGCAAAGTCAAAAAAGACAAAAACAAGCGGTTCACCCATCTGATGCTGGAAAGGCTTGTCATCATAAACAAAATTCTAAAATCCGGACTGTGTCTGAATTCTGAGCAGATTCGTCAGAAAGTGAACGAAGAACTTAATCTTTTTGACATTGAAGACCAGTATAGTCTAAGAACAATCAGCACGGATATTGAAACTTTGATCGATAGATTTGATGCACCTATACTCTACGACCGGAAAAAACACGGTTATGTCTACACAGATGCTTTTGACCTTCAATTCTAGTCAAAAAACATAAAATCTAATCCGCAAATTTGAAGAAAATTCAGATTTGCGGATTTTTTTTTTCATTTTTTTTTCAATTTAAATTCACTCTGAAGTCAGATTGCAGAGCAGGTAAGTATATTTATATGTGCATCCTGACTTATTAAATACAAACAAGTTGCGTGCTATCACTAAATGATAGAGTGACAGGAGAATAATAGGAAAGGGTAGTGCAGTTAAAGTTGGCTGGGGAAACTCAGAAATATCAGTTTTTGTCGAGAGACAAGGAAAAAAAATGAGAGTAAATAACTTTTACATGAATCAGCTCGATGGAATTCCACTTCTCACTGTAGAAGAGGAAAGAGAATTGGTTAAGAAATCATGGGAAGGAGACAAAAAAGCTCGTGATAAGTTAGTGACATCAAATTTAAGATTCGTTGTTAAAATTGCCAACCAATATAAAAATCAGGGACTTGCAGAAGAAGACCTTATCTGTGAAGGAAATGCGGGTTTACTTATTGCCGCAAAGAAATTCGATCCTTCAAAAGAAAATCGCTTCATAACATACGCTGTGTGGTGGATAAAACAAAGCATTCAGAAGGCTTTATATGAAACTGGACGGGATGTCAAAATTCCATTAAACCGCAAAGACGAGTTCAAAAGCTCAAAATGGAAGATGGCCAGTCTTGATGCTGTTTACACAGACAAAGAAGATGGTGATTCACTAGGAACTTCCTTGATTGATGAAAGATTTATTAGTCCAGAAGATGACTTCATCAGAAAAGAACAAAAAAAAGCCGTCGTAAAAGAACTTTCAAAATTAAGCAAAAAAGAACAGACCGTTCTTAAAATGCGATATGGCCTTGCTGAAAACGAAGAAATGAGCCTTCAGCAAATCAGCAAAGTTCTTGACTACACCAAAGAAGGAATTAGAAAGATTGAGCAAAGAGGTCTGAAAAATCTTAGGGAGGCTCTGGGAGGAGCTGCTTAATACAGGCGAGCAGCCAATATCAAGAAGTTCAGGTCATTTAATAAAATTGGTAAATACCTTTTCTTCAAATATTGGCTGCAGAACGTTGTTCATTTTTCCGGCTTCGATGCTTTTAAGAATTCAGACCATGTTTTTTCCAAGAATTTTCATAATCTGAACGCCTTCTTCATCTTTTAAAACCTGATCTAGGGTAGTATTTATGCATGTCGGAATAGAAAATGCCACAAATAACTTTAGATAAAACATCTGTATCAGGAGGAACATAACAAAAATGCAATTAGATTTCTTTTCAAAAAATGAAGAAATATGGAACAAGGTTGAAGGGTTTGAAAAAGAAGTTTTCTGCTATTTAAATGAATATTATGCAGATGATGAATATGTCCTAAGCTGGACACAAACATTTATGTAACGTATAAAGACCTTATGAAATGGGATAATACAGAAGATTTCGGAAAAATTATTCTTACACCTGAATATTGATCAGGAGGCAACATGACAACAATTGATTCAAAGGAACTTTACGAAGTATTGACAGAAACACCTGCAGAACAGAACATTATGCTTGCAGGAAAACATGGTATCGGCAAATCACAGATTCTTACAAAATATTTTGAAGAGCAGGGAATGAAGGTTGTCCCTCTTTTTCTTGGACAGATGAGTGATCCGGGAGACCTTATCGGTTTACCTGACCGTGACAGTAAAGCAGGCAAAACTCAGTTTCTTCCGCCATTCTGGTTTCCTCTGGATAATACTCCTGTTGTGCTTTTCCTAGATGAATTAAACCGCGCCCGCCCGGAGATTCTTCAGTCTGTAATGGATCTAGCCCTTAACAAAACAATCGCAGGTAGAAAATTACCAGAGGGTAGCCGCATTATTTCTGCAGTAAACAGTGGCGATGAATACCAGCTCACAGATTTAGACCCGGCATTGATTTCAAGATTCAATATTTATGAGTTCAAACCAAGTGCTGCAGAATGGATTATGTGGGCTAACAAAAATGGAATTGATTACAGAGTCATCGGATTCATTCAGGAAAATGCAGGTGAACTTGACGGACAAGGTTATTCTATCGGTGAAACTGACAGCCTTGAGAAAACTCCAGACAGACGCGGATGGGAAAAAGTCAGCAATATAATCAAAAACCGCGAAAATCTTTCAAAGACAACTTTTAAAATAATTTGCGGCATTATTGGGGCAGGGGCAGCAACAAAATTCAATCACTACCTTAAGGAAAATCATCTGCTTGGAGCAAAAGATGTGTTTGCAGGATTTGAAAAAGTTCAGCCAGTACTTGAAAAGTACAACATGCCTCAGATTGCTCTTGTAAATGACAGCCTTTACCAGTTCTTTGAAGGAACGACAGCAAATAAAATTCCGAAGAATACTGCAGAAAACTTCCTTGCTTATGCTCAGTGGTTAAGGACTTCAAAGCGCAATGAAGGTCTTGCTCATCTTGCAAATAACTTCACAGATCCGCACTACGACAAAGCAAGATTGTTCATTATTAATAGTTGCCCAGAGTTGTATGAACTGTTCGTGGATTTCATTTCGGAGATGTAACTATATTCAGGAGTATATATGAGATATAAAGATTTAGATGGTATCAGCAAATTTCAAATGGATTTTTTTCGAAACTTAATGCTTAAAATAGAATTATATAGTGAAGATTTCGTATCCATAAATGAATTGGCAGAAAAATCGATCAGAGTTTTATTTTTGAAGATAAAGTCAGATATGAGAAAGAAAATGGCATAACAATTAGACACTTATGGATCAAATTAGAAGCATAAGAAAAAATAATTGAAGAACTTCGGCAAAAAATCGATTAATCAAACAGTTGTAGGAGAATTATGACAAGGACAGAAGTTTTAAACATAAAAACAACGCTGGAAAAAATCGTAGAGAACTTGTTTCTTTGTGAACCGCTGATGTTCGCAACATACTGCACTCATGTTCTTACGATAAATCCAAAAATCACAGTTCCATTCCGTTCTGGGAAAATGAGAATTGAATACAATCCCGTTATTCTGGAAACGATGAAATTTGAAGAAATAAAAAAAAGCTTCGAGACAGAAATTATCAGAATTATTCTGAAGCATCCATATTCAAGAAAGCCAGATCCATTCAATCCTAAAACTGCAATCATGGCAAGTGATGTAACGATTCATCAGGAATATGCAGAAAAATTGGCTGTGCCTCCAAACTTGAGCTATGAGCAGTACTATTCTTTGATGAGACCAGAAGAAATTGTCCGGAAGGAATCTGAAACAAAAAAGAAATCTGGGAAGATTGAAAATAATGATGCTCCCGATAATTCTCTAAACTCTAATCAAGAAGATGACTTAGATTCTTCTAATGATTTAAATTCTTCATTGTCTGATTCCGATGAAAATGGAAATTCTTCAGTTCCATCATTTGCGGATGATAAAACGTTGGAAAAACTTTTATCTCAAGCCTACGATGCAGAATACGGAGCCACAGGCCTTTGGGAAGAAAATGATATTGCAATGGAAGAACTTAACAGTTTAATAAAAGATTATGCAGCAAGAGGAGAAAAAAGCTGGGGAAGTTTAGGAGGACATCTTAAAGACCAGATTCTAACATCATTAAATGCAAAAATCGATTATCGAAAAGTTCTTAAAAATTTCAGGGCTTCAATTCTCGCTGACAAAAAACATTTGACTAGATTCAAGCCAAGCCGTCGTTTTGGATTTGAATACATGGGATCTAAAAGAGAGTTTACAACAAAACTTCTTCTGGCAATCGACACAAGCGGTTCAATCAGCAATAAGGATTTAAACAACTTTTACGGAGTCATAAACAAGTTCTTTAAATATGGCATTGAATCCATTGATGTTCTAAATTTTGATTGGAATATACAAGGTGAACCTGTAAGTATTAAAAAGCGACAGACAACATTTAACATATCAGGCCGCGACGGTACAAATTTTCAGCCTGTATTCGATTATGCAAAAAATCATCCTGAATATGACGGAGTTATAATCTTTACTGATGGATATGCAGACCATCCTAAAAAGAAACTAGGAACAAAAGCTAAGTTTGTTTGGGTTTTAACATCCGAAGCTGAATATAATGAACATAAGGACTGGATGAAGCAAACTGGAAAAAGCTGCTTTTTAACTGCATAGTAAAAACTCTATCGGCAATTTATAATTGTGTATTTCATCGGAATTATGATTATATTTTTGCCGATAGATGATTTTATTGACAGGAAAAATTTAAAAAAAATCGCCCTGTTCAAATTTTCCTGAATTTTGGTCTGATTTCTGGTAAATTTTCAAAATTTCTGTGATTTTTCTTGAATTTTAGCTTGTTTTTAGTCAAAACACACCACATCTATCGTATTAGTAGACAGAATGTACATTATACCTAGTAAAATAGTAGGTTATTACTTACCTTCATATTACCACGTACCCCTTTTTTTATCAAGGTTTTTCCATTCTTTTTTGAGGATTGTTAAGGATTGCATATTCATTATAAAGCTCAGAAACTTTATGAAAGTTTTGATTTTAAGCACTGTGGTCAGCTTCATGTAATGAACATGGGTGTTATTGATGAATCCCTTGTTTATCTTGAATAAGTACTATAATCAGCCGTAATAAGTCTAAAAAAGTAGACATATTAACACTGTTTCTAGTTTTTCTCCATTCAAATTTCACCTTTTTTGATACCGATTTTTACATCTGGATTATTTTTCTTTATTTCTTCAATTACTGCCTCTGCAGCCTTTAAACCTGGCAAATCTATTTGAATCAATTCTTCTTTTTTGTTGCAGAGTACTATATTTTCCAGCTGAATCTGACCGTTCGCACAGCACATTTTCATATCTACGCATTCTACACGGCGAAAAACTCTGTATATTTCTTTATATTGTACATATTTAACTGTCAGCCACTTCTTTGAAAAAAGATGTTGGGTTCCAAGTGCGATTCTGCCGACTTTTCGGGCTGTTTTATATTCATTTTTTAAGGCCTTTAAATCTGGGGCTTCTTCCAGAACTGGTGTTGTAATTGAAATGTATTTCATTTTCCTTATCTATTTCCTTTTGTTTTTTAAGATATTCCTCAAACTTTCCCTTTTTATTCGCTGAATATGTCTTCCGACAGAACAAGCTTTTTCTGTATAGCTTCACCATTTTTACTTAGCCAGATTTCCAGCACAGGATTAAGTTTTTCAAACTCATTTCTGGTCATTTTATCAAGTATGTCAGCATGTTCTTCCTGCATATAGTATTTTGAAAAATTCAAATCCAGATAAATTGTTTCATCGTTTCTAAAATACTGAGCTGGTGTCTTTATAAAAAGTTCATTTTCTGAAGGCTTTTTTAGAGTCACCTCTTTCAAAACAGACACCCCTTCTTCGTTATTTTTAAAAACAGCATAGAGAGCCGGAATTTTTATCCGCCAGCTTTTGTTTTCACCCTCTTTTCTGTTGTCTTCAAACAGGATTTCTTCATCAAATTTTATGTCTTTTACGTTCTTATTATTTTCATCAAAAGTCAGTCTTACATATCTCCCTTTCATGGGATTGTATGGATCGTACAGATTACACTTTAGCCGTAATATTCTTTCATTTTTTTCTGCGGACTTCTGAATTACAAGAGGCTTTGCTGTCAGCAGACCAAGTACCAGCAGATTCAAAACAATGGCACAGATAAAGAAAATTCTTTCACTATTTTTAATTTTCATTACTAACCTCTTTTTTACTTTTTCCTGATGTTCTGCTTATATAAACATTCACAAAAATAATCAGAACGCCGCATAAAATAAAACAAACGCTTTTTGCAACCAGACCGGTGTCTTCCAGTAAAAACCTCAGGAAGAACACAAACGAAAGCCATGCTGAATAAATATTTGTCAAAATAAGTGATTTTTTTCTGACGGCAAGAACGATTTCTACGACACAATAACTTAAAAAAGCCAGATTCCAGCTAAGATTGTATGCAAAAACAGCCGCTCTGTATTCACCGAAAACAGGAAGCAGACACAAAATCATAAGAGCCAGAATTGAATAGTTAAATTCAATTCTCTTTCTTATAGTCAAAATCAGCATACTCAGCGCAAAAACTGCAATCAAAACAAGATTTAAGAGTTTAAGCACATCAATCATTTTGTAAGCATGTACATAGTCTGATTCCAGAACGTGGTAGTACTTTGACACAAATACTAAAATTGAAAAAACAAGACAGACAACAGTTTCGATTATAGGACCGCCATATTTCTTAATGTCAAAATAAGCAAGGAAATACAAGCCTGCCCCAATCAGAAAAACAATGCTTCCGCAATTATGAAGCATTCCGGAATAAGCTGAATCCGCTTTTGTAAAGTTAAAATCAAGAAGCATAAGCACAAGAGGCACAATCATAGACTTTTCTTTTTTCAAGATTAAAAGCCCCAGCGCAGCAACGCATACAACAAGGTTAAAAATCAGATAAACCGAAATATTCAGGGCAAAAGTTTCATATACCAAAATGAAAACAGAACTTAAAGGCAGCAGCAAAGAAACCAGGTTTTTAGTTTCTTTTAATGATTTCCAGCAATAAAAAGCAGGAACAAGCGTTACAGCACCAAAGAAAATATACGCATAAACAAGTACGAATCTGTAACTTAAATAACAATTCATTGAAGGGAATACACCATTATTAAACCTGTAAATTATAATCAGTACAGTGGAAAGGACGGTGAACAGCACATTTTTAACCGGCTGGGAGATTTTAGCCGAACCCACCAGGCCGAAAGCTGCAGTATTAACAAAAATTAACAGAGGTAAAAGCCCAAAAGTTGTATGAGGAATACCTGTAAAACACTGCATCGAAAGGGCAAAAAGAATAAAAAATCCTGCCCTGCTCTTTTTAAATCCGAAAATTAAAGCCAGCACCACAAAGACAGTTCCAAAGAAATATGGAGCAAACTCTATGAGGAATATTCCTTCTCCAGAAATAAAACACTTAACTGCAAAAAAAGCCGTAAAAACCAGCGGAATAATGTGCAGAAGAGAAATCAGCCTGTCCTTTCTGAATGACTTAACAAATCCGGCTACAGCACCTGCAAAAAGAACAACAGCAAGAGCTATGTCACCGATTGTTCCTGCCATATCATATTTACGGGCAAACCTGAAAAAAGAAAGGCCTGTTTCATACCAGAAATGTCTGTGACAAAGCATTACAGAAAGAATCCCAAGCCCTGTAAGCGCCAGGATTTTAAGCACTTTATCCTTTTTAATCACTGCCAGACTTAAAACAACCGAAGTCAGACTGAAATAGCAGACAATCCAGAAACCAGGAATTGATTTTTCAAGAACATTTCCCAGCAAAATTGCAAGATAAACAGCAGCACCCCCATTTCCAAAAGGCAGTTTCATGGCAAACGGAAGCAGCGCCAGAAACAGCGGATAAAACAGCACCGCAGAATTCCAGTCCATATACTGAGCTGAACACACATACAGAAAAGTAAAAAATGCTCCAAGACCAAAAGCGCCATAAGAATTCATTGCATAAGTTATTAAAACAGCGCTCAAAGCCCACACAAAAAAGAACCCCGTGGTGTTTCCTGGCAGCCTGTAAATCTGTGAAATAAAAGCCACCGCAGACCCAAAAAGCAGAGTCCAGAGAACAGAGCAGAATTCCTTAAACCAGAAATTTTTTATTTTGTTTTTGCAGATAATCCACAAGCCGGCAGGAACAAAAGCAATAATGAAAGCAGCAGCAGTTTTGGCTTCTCTCGAAATTCCATGCCAGTTGTAAGCAATAATCGAAACAATGCCCCCAAAAATAAAAAATGCTGCTATGGCAGAAAGAATCAGAGGGACTTTTTTAAGTGCAGCAGCCTTCTTCTCCGCAAGCTTAGCATCCTTCTGCTTTACCAGATTTTCTTCTTCTTTAATTTTTTCGTTATAGTAATTTTTTATTGATTCCGCATTTTCTTCAGAAATCACATTTCTGGATGTCAGTTCCTGAAGCTCACTAAAAAGCTGGGCAACAAACCATCTGTTCACCATAATCTTTCCTTTTTTTTATTTTAACATATATGTCATAAAATTAAAAATCTTAGAAATAATCATGTTCTTTTTCAGGAGGTCTCGGCTTACGCCGCCGGCAGTTCCACCCTTCGCTAACGCAGTCGGGTTATCCAGCCCTCCGCACGGCTCAAAGTTTACATTCTTTCCAATCTGGAAGAGTTCTTCTACTCCGTCGGCTTTAATTGCTTCATTATTTTTTGTGCTTCCTTCGCCTTGCACTTCATACGCCGTCACATCAGAGACCGATTATGTGGAAGCACAGCCGAAAAGCACAAACAGAACCGCTCCGCTCACAAGCAAAGCGAACGCCGACAAAAGTTTTTCATATTCATAATTTTCTCCTAGAATTTGTCCGCGTAGGTCAATTTTGGAATTTCAACCTCGCCCGATTTTTCCAATTCATGCACGGCTTCAAGAATTTTCCGTTGAGCCGCGTAAGTATCCAACAAACTAACTTCGCCACGGAATTCCATGTCCTCTTTCAGCATTTGTGCTGCTCGCTTTGACATATTGAAAAAGAATTTGTTTTGGGATTCCACACTTGCCGATTTCAAGGCATCAATCAGGTCTATCGTGTCGATTTTTGTCAGCACTTTCTGAATCGCACGGTCGGAAAGGCGCGGAATGTCGCCAAAGGCAAAATCCCTGTACGACGCCGGTGGAAACGAAACAAACGCGAGTGAAATTTCAAGGCGAACAGAATCTTTGTCCAAGACAGGCATAGGATTTTCCACATCCCAGTTCCAGTCGTGCAAAAAAGCGTTCGTCGTTGTGCAAAAATCTATTTTCTCCTCGCTTTCCGAATCCAGCAAATCGCTCATAACTTTCGCCGTGACCGAATGTTTTTCTGCAAAAAGTTCAGATTCCGCACCCGCAAAGACGACAAGCGGCTCGGATTTTTCCCCGTCGCTTTTGGAACGAAGAAGTTTGGCACGTTCGCATAGATTTTTTCAGTCTGCTCCATCGCAAGCCGAAGTTCATTTTGTTTTTGGGCGAAGAAAATTGTCGATGCTGTCGATTTTCTCAACTTGCTTGTCGGTCAGAGAGATGATTTTTTCCATAATTACCCCCTTGCGAGCCTTTCCGCCTCGCTTGCATAAGATGATAGCAGACGAGCCTTGCATGGAGTGAGGGTGTGAGGATTTTCTCAATTTAGACTTTCCGCAAAACGAGGAAAGGCTGATTTGAGATTGAGGGAGTTGCTTATTTTTAGGAAAATGAATTATACGCAATCAGATTTTTCTTTATCGTTATAAGTCTCGCAAGAAAAAACATGAACATAAGAATGTTCTTCTGGAGTCAGCAAAATCAAATTCTCTGGACGACAATCATAGCCGTTGTTATCAATATGATGGACATGATATTTATCATTTTCTTCTTTTCCTAAAAATGCCATCGCGACCATTTTATAAACATAAAAATGATGCTCAACATCATATTCTTTATTTCTATCCAAGACTAAATAACCAGTCCGTTCCTTTCCATATCGTATTTCATCATATTGTTTTATAAGATGACCGTTCCAACGAATTCTTCCTTTATTACTTACTGCATATTTTGACCAGCCTTTTTGCGTTAAAGTTCGCCACTCTTCTCCAGTAAGCAAATCTTCATCACTATTGTATATCGGTTCAAAAGTCTCCTTTGCCTTTTTTTCTTTTGAATTTTTCTGGGTGAATTCTCCAGCCTTTTCTGCCAATTCTCTTATCGTATAAGTTTTGCCATTATACCCTTTTACAATTTCATTCATTGCTTCTTCTGTGTATTCCATTTTTCAAAATCTCTCTTTCATTTATTCTATCACAATTTTCTCGTTTTAAAAGAGCTCCATTATTGAAAGTTCCAGACTGTGTTCGGTGAATTGCA
>JAEDIW010000121.1 GCA_016296655.1 Treponema sp.
TTGTAAGCCCTGCAACAAACCGCCCTAATGTGAATTACCGCATTTTTGAAGAAGCTATTATTTCCGGGCTTGCATGGACGCACGGAATTCCGCCAGAAATCTTGATGCTGAAATTTGGCAACAACTATTCAGCTTCAAGGCAAGCAAACAATGAATTTGAAGTTTACCTTAGCCGCCAGATTAAAAAGAACGCAGACGCTTTTTGCCAAAATATCTACAACGCTTTTATTACACAGGCAATTTTGCAAGGGCAGCTTGATGCGCCGGGATTTTTGCAGGCTTACGGCGATGTTACAAAATGGCGGGTTGTCTCTGCATGGCTTCAATGCACATGGCTTGGACTTAGCCGCCCTAGCGTTGACCGCGAAAAAGAAATCAGAGCCAGCCAACTTGCTGTTGACAACGGATTTTCTACTTTTGACAAAGAAGCATTACGCAATAGCGGCATGACACTAAAACAGGTTTTGCAGCAGCAAAAAAAAGAACGGGCTTTGATGAAACGCACAGGCTTTATTCCGCACGTGGACGAAGACAACAACGGAAAGCCAGTTTATACGGACATTGACGCGGAAGCAATAAACGATGAAAGCGAGTTGAACGGAAGTTCAAGCCCTTCTTCTGAAGGCGGCACAGGGGGCAAAGAATGAACGGTATGGAAGATTTGATTGTAAAAGAGCCGGAAGACAAGGCGCTTGAAGTAATGGAAAAACAGCAGCTTGTAAGCGTGATTATTGACCAGCAAAAAGAGCTTAACAGGATGCGCGGACTTCTGGAGCTGGAAAAGAAAAACAGTGAGCGATTCCGAAGCAGTTATTACACACTTGCGTACTTTGACTGGATGATTACGAATGAGCGGCTACAAAAAGAATGGCGGGATGCGAAAGTTACGCCGCCGAATGACAGTTCTATGAAGTGGGTTTGTTCCGAAGGTGGCGTTGAAGTTCCGGCTTTTTATGACGGCGAAAACTGGTGGACTGAAAAGCATGAAAAAGTTAATGCGATGGTGTGGCAGCATTTGCCGCATTACGTGAAGAAAATTTTAGACAAAGAGGTTAAGCAATGTGGGAAGCAATAAGCACAGTTTTGACAAGTAAAAATACATGGATGGTACTTGTGTTTTTAGCCGTGCTTATTGCGTTGATTGCTTTTCTTGCAAAAGTCGGACTGATAACAATTCACACTAAAGCTGTAAAGATTGGTGAGGATCAAAAAGAGCGGGAAATTATAAGGCAACAAGTGGAATGGGCGCATTTGTTCATTATGAGCTTGCGATCAAAAATCATAACAGATGAAAGCGAGTACAACGGATATTTTATAAAATATGTTCTTGAACGGTGTTATGACAAGGTTGTGGAATGGATAACCTTTAACCATTTGAACATAAAAAACGCCTACATCGAAATTAAACAGGAAGAAATCTGTTCTCTGGTTTACGGTCTGGGCGTGAAAGAAGAGTTCAAGACGGCAGAATTTAAACACAGGATGCAAAACTGGACACAGGAACTTATAGAACATCTTGTAAAAATACGCGAGGTGTACAAGTGAAATCACGACTACTCACGTGAGTAGTTTAAATCTTTTAAAAGTGAGGTGCAAAATGAGTGAAGAAAAAGAAAGCGGAACTAGCGGAAAAGAGAAAACAAGCAAATTTCAAAGCAGAAAATTTCTTGTCTGGATTGTCTGGGGTGTGATTACTTTTGTTGTTTCTGCCGTTGTTATTATCTGCTGCATAAAAAACATTTTAGAAGCAAAGACTGCAATTGAGCTTTTAACTGCTGTAATACAGGATTTTTTCTACATCTCACTTTTGTATCTTGGTGTAAATGCCGGGCAAAAAATCGGTTTTGCCGTAAGCGACGCTATTGCAAACAAATCTTCAAATAATGAAGAAAAATGATTGGAACTATTCTAGGAATTATTCTTTATGTTTTTTTTGGCTTCTTTGCGATTGGCGCAATGGTGCTAAATTACAAAGAACACGAAATAAGAAGGAAAAAGAAAAATGATTAAGTTTTTTTTGATTTTAACGGCGGTGCTTTTCGTTGGGATTTTGTTACTTTTCTTTTTGTGGCGGTCTGAAAAGACAAAGCGAAAAGAAACACAGGGCAAACTTGAAAGCACAAACAAGGAACTTGCAAGGGCTATTGCTGAACAGGCAAAACTTGAAAGCACTATTCATATTTTAAGAAAAAACAGGAATGAAGCGGATGAAAAAATCAATAATTTGCATGACGGCGATACTCTTGGCAATGCTCTTAATGGGCTGCACAAGCACAGAAATTGAGTACATCGAAAAGCCTTATTTGCCGGAACTGAACTTTCCTTTTTTTCCCGAATTATACGGCTATGTAAGAAACCTGGACGATACAGTTACCGTGCCGGGCGAATGGATTATACAGCTTAGGGAATTTCAGATTCATTATGAAGAAACAGAAAACGATTACAACGATTTGAAAGCGTTGTATGAAGATAATTCTGAAGAAAAAGCAAAATAAAGTGAGGTGAAAAAAATGGCTATCAGTTTGACGCAGTTTATTAAAAAGTATCTTGGAACAAAAGTTGATTTTGACGGAAATTTCGGGCCACAGTGCGTAGATCTTGCACGACAGTATTACAGCGAAGTTCTGGATGTTCCACAGTTTCCGCCTGTTGAGGGTGCAAAAGATATTATTAAAAATCCTGGCAAACTAAAAGTTATTAAAGAAGATGCGCTTGCTGATTATTCCAGCGGCGATGTTCTTATTTGGGGTGCAAGCAAAACAAACAAATTTGGCCATGTTGCCATTCTTGTTTCAATCTACAACACAAAATATTTTATTGTTCTGGAACAAGACGGATTCAAACAAGACGGCTGCAAGCTGGCATTCAGAAGCCGTGAAAATCTTTTGGGCGGTTTGTACAAGTAAATTTCGGGCGTTGCCTGTAAATAATAAAAAAATGCCCTAAATGGGCAGGGGGAAAAAATGAAAAAGAATATTTTTCTTATCATTGGTTTACTGATGGTTGTTGCAGGTGTCGCTATTGCATACTTTGCAAAGTTTGAGCTTGCCGACATGACAGGTTTTGCACTTACAATGTTTGGCGCAGGAATTGCCACTTCACAGCTTTGGCAGAAACGCGACAAGACACAGAAAACATGGCTTGCAGTTCTTGCGGTCAGCTTGGTGGGCGTTGGTGCATACCTGCTTGGATTCGGCGGATTTAGCAAGGAAACAATGACAACTGTAATTACTATGGTTTTTGGACTTGT
>JAEDIW010000122.1 GCA_016296655.1 Treponema sp.
AAGTTATGGAAAAGGTTGTTTCTCTTATTAAGGAATTCATAAAAAAATAACTTAAAAACACCGGCTTGATTTCCTTATGACAGCTGGTGTTTTTTTTTTGAAATTCTGCCCTATTTATAGCAGGAACATTTTACTGATGAATTTTTTACAGCACTATACAATATAATTTTTAGTCCTTAATACTTTACAGGATTTTATAATCGAAGAATTTCAGGAACAGTTTCCGTCAATAAAAATCAGCAATGGGCTTTCCGTTGCGCAGGCTATACAAAAAATTTTCGACAAGACAGGCGAACAGTTTATCATTCTTATTGATGAATATGATGTTCTTGTTCGTGAACAAATAAATGGCACAGTTTCCGACAAGCTTTTTTCAGAATATCTGGACTTTTTGAATGGTTTATTCAAAAGCGACACTTTAAAACCTGCCATAGCACTCGCCTATCTTACAGGAATCTTGCCTGTAGTCCGCGATAAAGTTCAATCAAAACTTAATAACTTCCGAGAATACACAATGCTAAATGCCTTTGACTTGTCAGAATTTGTTGGTTTTAATTCGGACGAAGTTGAGGCATTGTGCAAAGAACACAAGATTGATTTTTCAGAGTGCAGAAGATGGTATGACGGATACAAGCTTTCAAGAAATGTGACTGATAAAAACGGAAATATTTCAGAAATCAAATATGAAGTCTATAATCCTGAATCAGTTGTCCTGACTTTGGAAACAAAGGAATTCGGCAACTACTGGTCAAAAACTTCAAGCTACCAGGTGATTTCAGATAGGCTTAGACAGAACTTTGACGGAACAAAAGATGCTGTAATCAGAATGTTGGGCGGCGAAAGCGTGGATGTAGATGCCGGCTCTTATCTTAATACAATGACAGATTTCAAAAATGCCGATGATATAATGACATATCTAATCCATCTTGGATATCTTTCTTATGATAAAGACGAGAAAAAATGCAGGATTCCAAATGGCGAAATAAGGGATGAATGGCAAAGGGCTATTGGAGACTGCGATGAATACAAGGCAACTGACAAAATAATAAAACATTCAAGAGAACTGCTGCAGGCAACGCTAGACGGTGAAGAAGAGATAGTTGCAAAAGCCCTAGATGAAAGCCACATTCATGTAACATCAAACAGAAGTTACAATAACGAAGATGCGCTTCAATGCGCCATTTATCTTTCATATATCTATGCCCTGAACAAATATACAATTGTGAAAGAGATGACAGCCGGAAAAGGTTTTGCAGATGTGACATTTATTCCCTTCGCCCAAAATATGCCTGCAATTATTGTTGAATTAAAGCACGACAAAGACGAACGCACAGCATTGAACCAGATAAAAGAAAAAGAAAAAGAATATTTTTCATCTCTTGAGCAATATTCAGGAAATTTGCTTTTTGTTGGAATAAATTACAATGAAAAGACTAAAAAACACAAATGTAAAATAGAAAAATTTAAAAAATAAACACTCTGAGATAGCAGCACAGCTTCAGGAATGTTGCAACAAGGAAAGCTGTGCAAAAAAGCATATGTTTTTATGAAGAATGAATCAGATATACAGCCTTTCATTCTGCATGGCAAAAGCGTCGTGACAAGCAGTTTCTAATATAACCAACAAAGACAGTTAACGGCTGTCTTATGAACAAATCTATTAGAGAGCAAGCAATAAAAACAATCAAGCTGGAAGCCAATAAATACAATGGATATGCAGGGGAATCCGCAAAAGAATCGCATAGCAAAATTTTATGCCAAATAAAAATTTTCAAAAGTCCATTGACGTGTATAAGATAAACGCCAAAAGTTGTTGACGCAATAAGGTTTATTATTCTATTAGAAAACGGCTTCATTTTTACAAATCCGCAGAAAATAAACACGGAAGTAAGAAGAATTGGAAACTTGTTAATATTTCCAAGCAAAAGCCATTCCTTAAAAAAATCAACAGCTTTATAACTTCCGGAAAAATAATTCAATGCGCAGTTCCATAGTCCGCAAAAAACGCATATTAAAAATCCAATCACAATATTTCTTGCAGGACTATTGAATATTGGGGGATCATATTTTTTTATATATCCTGCTATAAAATAAGCAGTGATGAAATAGTAAAGATTGCTTGGATGCAACATTCCCTGTCCAGGAACAAAAGAAACAACGGTGCCCAATATTGCCATAAGCGCAATTAAATAAAAATGTCTTTTTCTTTCAAGTACAGACGTCAAGTTATTCAGAATCGGAACAAAAAGATAAAAAACTATATAACAAGTTGCAAACCAATTATTTCCCATTAGAACAGGAAGAAAAGAACGAATAAGGTCTATTTTTCCAATAGGCTTTGCAGCATTGAAAAAGCCTATAGAATCATATAGGTCTCTATCATAAAAACCTATAGTTGGGATTTTTTTGACGCATACAACTGGCAGGTTTGTACGAGAAGATTTTCAACAGAGAAGCAGAGCTTAGGGAACTTTTTGATGAAGAAAAAATTAGCGAAGAACAGTTTCTTGAAAGACGTCAGCAGGAAGTAAAGCCGTTGTTTGAAAATCTTCATGAATGGCTTCTGGAAAAGAAGAACCGGGAAATACTTGAAACCTCAAAAACGAAACAGGCAATAAATTACTGTCTGAACCGCTGGGAAAACCTTACAAGGTATCTGAACTATTCATACCTTACCCCAAGTACGAATGAAGCCGAGAGAACCGTCCGTCCGTTCACGTTGCTCAGAAAAAACTCCTCCCCTGGAACATTGAAATTACGCCGTTCCGCGTCGTTTGCATGAGTGGAAATTATTGACGTTTGTGCCTTGTGGCACAAGCGCATCACAAAAGGGATGAATCTGCCAGATATTTGCAATGAAGCGAGTGAGATGTTTTATAGTCTCTTCTCTAGAAAGTTTAGAATAATCAAAAGCCTTTTCCTGGCTAAAATCATAATCAAGAGTCTGCCGAATCATATCTGTTCAATAGTGATTTCGCCATCAATGTTCCGCTTTGCAGTTTCGTAAAGATATTTAGATGGAGTAAGCCCGTCTACCTGCTGTAAGCCGATAGCGGTCTGCCAGAGTTTTCCGTTTTCCTGTTGTTCCGGTTCACTCTGGAGAATGTATGAGTCAAAGTCTAGTTTGAATGGATTAGCATTGTTCATTTGTTATTCCTTTTTATGCTGAGTTTCTTTCCAGCTGATTATTTCTTGCTCCAGCTTTTGATTATGTTTTAACATATATT
>JAEDIW010000123.1 GCA_016296655.1 Treponema sp.
ACTCAGGTTTGGGAATCTCTTCTTGGCCAAGCACACTTATGCAGCTCATGGGATTCATTCCACCAAGTGACTATGACAAATCAATGCTCAACCTGACAAAGTAAACTTTGCAGGTTAGCATTATCATATCTGGACAGCTTGTGCTGCCAGATAAATTAGTTTCGTGCCGACGTGACCCGCAGCACAAACCATAGCGAAATACGCTCGTTCTCGTTTTGAGGGCGGGCGTTTTTATTTATTCCGTCCAGTCTTCAATCCGTAAATCTTCTATGCGGGAAAATTCTTTTGTATTATGAGTAATAAGGGTTCCGTTGTTTGCAAGAACTGTCGCAGCTATGAGTAAATCGTTGGGGCCAACTGGAGTTCCTTTTTCTGTAAGGGACTGGCGGATAAGTCCATAAAAATATGAGGCATCGCTGTCAAACTCTCTTATATCAAAAGGTTCCAGAAACTGCATGTATGGAATAATAATTTTTTCATAGTTGCCGGAATTTCTTGCGCCAAATTCCAGTTCAGCTTTTACAACAGAAGGAATTACAATAGACTGGGCTGGAACTTTTTTGAGATGTTCTATGATTTTTGGATATTTTCCTTTTATGATGTAGGAAATGATGTTTGTATCCAGAAAATATTTCATAAAGACTCCCGTTTGGAATCTAAATTAAAATCCAGTTCCTCTGGTTCATCTATCTGTAAATCTGGAACTGCTCCAAATAAATCGAAAAAGCCAGCAGGATAAGTTGAACTCATATCTTGTATCTTGGCTGAAACAATTTTTGAATCAAGAGAGCAGGGAAATCGATTTTCTTTTACTGCCTGATGAAGAAACATATTAATTGCAGAAGAAAGGCTCATTCCTAAAGAGTTAAAAAGTGCTTCTGCCTTGTTCTTAATTTCTGGAGTTGTGCGAAAAGCAACGCTCATTGTTTTATTATTCATAAAGCCTCCTGGTTGTTTACATTGTAATATAAGTGTTTGTAATTGTAAACATTATACAATCTTCAGTTCATCTTCACTTACACTGCACTGTAAAAACAAAACTTCCACTCCAGCTTTTTTTGCTTCTTTCAGGGCCTGTCCAAATTCCGGATGGGTTTCTATGTTTGGTAAAACTGTTTTTACTCCGGGAACTTGAATTACAAAAGCCAGATAGCACTTATATCCATGCTCCACTGCGGCTGCAAGTTCTTTAAGATGTTTTACGCCTCGTTCTGTTGGAGCATCAGGAAAATATCCGATGCCATTTTTTTCTAAGGTGCAGCCTTTTACTTCCATAAGAAATTTTTGATAAGTTGCAGCTTTTTGTTCTTCTGAGGCGGTGGTCTTTTTTTCCATATAAAAATCTACTCGGGAATTTCCGTATGTGAATTCTGGTTTTATAAAATCATAGTCTTGAAGTGCCAGCCATTCTGCTACAACTTTGTTTGGTGCCTGGCTATCCATATTTATGAGAAGGAAATTGTGGTTTTTATAAAGCGGGTGAATTTGATCAAGATTTTTGTAAACTGCAATCAAGTCAAATTTTGTCTTTCGGTTTTCGAAGCCTTGCCGGTTACGAAATTCTTCAAGAATTACTGTGCAGCCGGGAATCAAAAGTTCTTTACAGCGACCTGTATTTTTTACATGGACAGTTTCCAGCTTTCCTTCGATTTCTACATGGGCAATAAAACGGTTTGGTCGGTCTTTAAAAATTCCTTTAACGATTTTTTCGTAACGCATAGTGGTATTTTACAGAAAAAAAAGGGGAATGTCCCCTCTCTTTCTTCAATTTAAGCGTTATGTGTGATAGATTTTTGTTTTTGCCTATGTGAGGTTTCTATTTCCCCTTGATGTCATCAATTAATGTCTGGATATGTGCAATTTGAGTTTCACTCAATCCTGTAGTATTTAAAGTATGATTTTCTGAAAGTCCCAGAAGAAAGTCTGTAGTTACTCCAAAATATTCAGCAATTTTAATCAGCATATCTATAGAAGGCATAATGTTTTCATTTTCCCAGTTAGAAACACTTTGCTTTGTTACGCCTAAACATTTTGCAAGTTCAACCTGATTTATTCCTTTTGCTGTTCTTAAATTCTTAATCTGTTCGCTAAGCATATCTTTCCTCTGTCAATTTCTGCTTTACGATGATATAAAAATTCGTTGACAAGTTAAAAATACTAAAGTACAATAAAATTTGACTAAAGTTAGAGATAATTTTACCTTAGTCCGTAATCGTTGATTACAAATAGAACTTTTTTTAGGAGAAAAACTATGGCTTATACAAAACCACAGGTAATTGCACAGAACGCTTCTTCAGGAAGCTACGCAGCAGGATGTCCAGCAAAGGGCAGAGGGGGTGACTGGGGTACTGGTGGCCCTAATGCTTCAGGTTGTACAAATTGTGAAAGAACAAGATAAGTAGTTCTAATTTTGAACAGAGCCGATTTCATTTTGAAGTCGGCTCTGGAGATTTTGGTAGAAGGAAAAATTATGACAAATACAAATTGGAAAGAAATTGAAGAAAAGTTGAATAACGGAACATATTCAAATAATGATTATTTAGATTTGATAGACGAAACATTGTCAAAAATGAATAGATTCCTTGCTTTATTTAAAGAAAAAGTCATACAAAAATATCCAGATGAAAATAATCGTCCAAAAGAGTTACAATCACGAATTGAAAAAATAGATAGCATTTTAAGCAAAGGATAATCACCCAAACAAATCCGAATGAGTTCCAGTTCGGTACAAATAAAGTTGCAACTGAGAATCCACAACTTTATAAACAAGCAGAAAATCTGGATGAACATGACATTCACGATAACCGGAATAATCACCAGTTAATGCATGGTCTCGTTTTTCAGGGGGAAGAGGCTGCTGGTTTTTTAGTAGTTCAATTACTTTAAAAAGTTCTTCAACATCGCAGTGGCGTTTGACTGCTTTTTTGTAATCTTTTTTGAACTGGTTTGAATAGAAAACATCAAGCATCCAGCGAAGCCCTTAAATCTTCCATTGTTTTGTAAGGTCCGTTCAGTTCCTTTCCTTCTTCTGCAAATGCAATTGTTTTTTTTGTAAGGTCATTTGGCTGTAAAGAAAGTTCAAAAGGAATGCGGTTTTCACGGACAGCTGTTTTTGCAAAAAGATTAATTGCAACAGAAACAGGTAATCCAAGATTTTCACAAAGAGAAGAAAACTGTTTTTTTAATTCGGAATCCATCCGAACAGTAAATGCTGTTTGGTTCA
>JAEDIW010000124.1 GCA_016296655.1 Treponema sp.
GACTCGTCGAGTTTTTACTTAGCGTAAATATAGCTTAAAAAACTGCCGGAATATTACGGCAGTTTTTTTTTGTTTTAGAACGATTTTTTGGAAGACATTTTTAAGATCTGGTCCAACTCATAAATTCCTTTGGGGAGTTTTCTCCACAGTATAACATGAAAGAAGTGCAGAATGTAATGCTGATTTTTTAGGTTCGTCATGATGTTCCCCCGGCAAGGCAGTAAACTGTCTTGCCGGGGTCGGGCTGCTCCAGGTCCCGCTATCGCTTCAGCCTCCTCGTTCGCCGCACTCCCTGCGGAGGCCGCTCCGCGCCTTGCTCATCCCTAACATGGGGGGGGAATTTAAACATTTTTCATAATACTTTATAATCCACAATTTCTAGGAATAACTTTAGGTGAATAGGCACTTATGTCTTCATTTTCATCGACGGTTATAGCTATTATTCCAGATTTCAAATATCTAGTTACTTTAGCTTTTGCCAAATAATAATAATCTGCATGGAAACCATTTTCTGGAGTAAAACTATTCTCACCATAAAGAGAGACTAACTTTTCTTTTAACGCTTCTTTTGATACTAGTTCAATTGAATCTACTTCAGCTTCCCAAGGTTCAAGATGTTGAAACTTATAACCAAATTCTACTTTGCAATCTCTTAGGTCTGTAGTTGTAATTCTTAAATATTTTGCTTTTGTTGTTTCCTTGTGGATTGTATAAACTTTTCCATTTTTAATAGCGTAAAAATAGAAGTAGAATTCAAAATCTTTTTTTGATGTGAAGTCTTCTAATGAAGTTGGCAGATGACCGTTCTCCTGTAAGAAAGAAAAATATTCATCTCGAACAAAACCAATCATCTGATATTCAAATTTTGATTCGTTGTCTATTTTTGCTGGATTGCTTTCTGATGGCGACTGGATAACCATATTCTCAAAATAATCTTTACGATACTGGCGGGCTGACTGATTAGTTTTAAAATCGATGATTTCTCTTATAAAATCTGCAAGAACTTTTTGACCTAGATCTTTGTAACCAGGACGAATTGCAAATGCTCCTACACCAGGCATTATTTCATCGTAAACATTGAACTTATGTGTTTTATCTGCGTTCTCTCCTGGATATAAAACATAGCTTCCTATGGTGCGTCGGATTGCATCGTTGTAGGTATGCATTTTTAGGAGATCACCACGCTTATATGAATTTATTGTTTCTGATGCTTTTTCTTCTGTGATTTCCTTTTCTTCTGATTCCAAAAGTTCATCATTATTAGACTTTCGGTTTATGAATTGGGTTAAATCTTGAAGTCTGTATTTTGCATCAAAATGAATGTAGGATACTTCACCAGATTTCATTGCTAAATCTTCCGTTGTGAAAGCTGTTGAGAATATCGCAAGTGTGTAATCCGGGCGGAATGGTCTGGAATATGATCCTTCATAAGCAGAACTGTTAAAATCTTTTTTAGAAAAAGTCCTATTGTAGTAGAAATTAATTTGAAGATTCTTTTATTTTAAAATCAAGCTAATCTTGCTGTCTCTTCCCTGTTTCAATGAAACTAACAATCCTTCATCTAAAGTATTCTGAATCATATCGTTAGAATCATTGGACGAAACAGTTTTCGCTCCTATTTTATTTTTAAGAATTTCCACTAATTGAAGTGCCAACCAGTATTCATACAGCAATGCAATATTTTTTGCCTGTCCTTCATAAACATCATCAATTCCTTCCCAATCAAGCTGTTTTGCTAAATCAAGCATATTGAAAGCGTTGAAAATCTGGGAATAACCTTCGCGTTTTTGAAGAACCTGATTGTTCACAGGCATAGAAGTTAAATCTTGAACATCATCAAAAAAAGATTCCGTTAAGTAAAGTTCAAGATTTTCTTTAATATATTCTGCTTCGTTTTTATAAGTCAAATTTTTATCACCAAGAAATTCAAGTACTTCATCACATACTTCAATAAATGAATTGAATGCAAATTTCAAAAAACGATTTGCAGGAGTATCAAGAGAATCATATTTTCTTGTTGTAGTTATTAATTCTGGAAGATAAGAATGGTTTTCTGTTTCAGTCCAGTTTCGGGAATTGGCAAAAGGATTTGAGAAAAATTTTCTGCTGACAGATGCAGTTCCAAATGGTTTGAGTTCATCCTCAGAAAACAAAAGTGAATCTGGATTGCTTTTTATGCTGTAAAAAAGTGATTCGATATTATCATTGTTGCAAAATGTCCTGATGAAAATAAACTTTTCCAAAGGTGTTCTGGCTGTTTCATTATTATCTTTAAATGAAAGATTTGTAGGACTAGAATAGTCAAGCAAAAGAGTCGAACATTTTTCCGCAATGTCTTCCGTGAGCTTTACATAATCGTCTTCATAGTCAATTTTCTTTGGAACAATTTCAAGTTTTACAGAATGAATTATATTTCCATCAGAAAGAATTTCAAAATCAGCTTTTCCTAAATAGTTGATGACTTTAAAGGAATAAATGCCTTTTGAAATTTCCGTCGCTTCAAATTCACTTTTTATATTAATTGAATAATTTTCGGGTTGTTCTGTAGCAAAATCTGAAAGTGTTACAAAATACTGCTGTGTTTCACAAAGCCGTAAAGAGCAGAATCCGTTTTTTGGTTCAGGGATGAATTCTATTGAACCAGAATCAGATGCAAGAGCGAGCACTTCATTCTTATCCAAAAAGCCTATGGAATTTGGATCATCCAATTTTTTTTGATAACGGTCATAAATTACAAGAGAAACATCCGGAAAATTGATTTTTATTAATGAGTATTTCATTATTCGATGATTTCCCAATGACCGCCTTTATCTGGTCCAATATGGCGAATGATTTTATTTTCCTTAAGTTTTTTAAGCTGCCACTTGATTCCATCTGGGGAAATTCCACATTCCTCTGCAAGCTGACTTCCTGAAATTTCTGGATTCTGCCTGATTAATTTAAGTATTTTCTGGGTAGTTTTCTGGGTAGTTTTCTGGGTAGTTTCTGGGTAGTTTTCAGATTTTTCCTGTGATTCTTCGCCAAAACTACCAGTTTTTATTTTAGCCATTTCAGAAACATATTCCTCAGTTGCCTTAAAAAGAATCATAATATCGCGAGGATGAACGATGTATTCTGGTTCAGGAATACCAAAATCACGGCACATAGTACAAATTTTTTCAATGCCCCGTCCCCAACTTTCAATAAAGCCTGCACGGAAAAATGTATTTG
>JAEDIW010000125.1 GCA_016296655.1 Treponema sp.
GATGAATCTAGCGGAACTGCTGTGATTTTTTTGTTCGTAACTACAAGGCAATAGGAAGAGAATTTTATTTCATCGGCACATTTTCGTGTATTTTGTTCTTTTAAAATTTCGCAGTCATCAAGAATTTCTGAATTCCACATCACATATTCAAGAATCGCGCGATTTTTACCGCACCACTTCTGAGCGTCCTTCACCTTTGCCGTCTGCGGATTGCGGAGCAGGGCATAGGATGGAAGTCGCTTTGCGATTTTGTCATCGAGTTTTGAAAGAGCGTTTTCTGATATAGAAAGACTCTTTTCAGCTTGTGTCATCTTTATAGCATCTCGTTCATTAATACTCAACGCACTTTGGGTTTCTATTTCTTTTCTTGCAATAGATATTTGCGTTGTAAGTTCCTTTATCTGTTCGCGTTCAGAATTTGTTACGCCATCAAGGGATAAAGCTCGCTCAAGTCCAATCTGGTCAAGAAATTCACGGCTACGGAGCATTTCTGAATATTCAAAAGCCTTTGTTGGATTGTTGTTCTTTGCCTCAAAGTCAACAGCGTAATAATAAATAGGAAGGATTTCTTTTAGAATATCAGATTTTTTTGATGCCATATCGAAACGAGCTCGTTCTGAAGTATCAGCAACAAGGGAAAACATTTCTTGGAAGAAATCTGTTTCATTTGAAAAAGATTTCAGCCCGGCGGTTATATAAAAAGCTCTCATCGCGCTATTTATTGTGCTATCGTAAAATACCGTGTTCCTCCGCAATTCAAAACTTTTTCTAAAACATTCAGCAGATTTTTTTATATTCTGAAAATACGGTTGTTTATAAAGTATACCAAGGTCATAATAGGCAGTTGCTTCCGTTTCCGTGTAACCTAAAACATTTGCTCTTCTGCAAACTTCTGTTTGATAATATTCAGCCTTTTCATAATCATCAAGGCAGAAATAAGTACTTGCTATACTCCCAATTAAAGATAAAATTTCTTCTGTATCTTCTTTCTCTAATTCAATATATAAATCTAAAGCTTTTGAGTAGAAAGTCAATGCTGTCTCATATTCTTTTTTTAAGCCATAAATCAGCCCCATCGAATGATATAAACCTGCCATTCCAGGTGTTTTTTCGCCCCAATACTTCTTACTTGTTTCCATAGACTTTTGGCAGTAAAAAATAGCATTTTCATAATCACCTTTATTACAGTAGACATCACTTATACTTGACAGAACATTTGCTAAATTTTGATGCGAATTCTTTTCATAATAGTCTTTGACTTTCAGAAGAATTGCAAGGGCACGAGAATCATCCCCCAGTAAGGCATAGCATTTTTCTATTTCCACTAAATAAACTGCAATGGATGCGGGATTATTCTCTCCGTAATTCTTGTCAAAAATTTCAATGGCTTTATAACCGTAATTTAAAGATTGATTTATATTTGCCGTTTGCCTGTAATAATCCGAAAAAGTTTGATACAGATACGCAAAATTTATATTATTTGCCTGTAATAACGAATTATAAATCTCTTCAGCTTTTTGTAAATTCTCAAAGGCATTTGTATAATTTTTTGTAGCAGTATAAGCCTCAGCTAAATCTATTAAGCTTTCTGCAAATTCCAAAGAATTTTCACCTAAAGCAAATTGTCTTATTTCTGCAGCTTTTGTAAATTTTTGGATTGATTCATTAAAATTACCACATTGAAAATCCATGTAGCCGACATCTCTGTAAGCATTAGATGTTTTTATATGAATGTCGCCATAAATTTTTAAATTTATTGAAAGTTCCTTTTTAAAATATGTTAGAGCATTTTTAAATTCGCCAATAGCCTCGTAAACATTGCCTATTTCTAGGGCGGTATCTGAGGCAAACTTTGCTGCATTGTCTTTTGTTTCTGTTATTGATTTGTTTGACTGTATTTTTGGCGATTCAAAAATTTCCAATGCATTTTTCAAATTTGAAATAGCCTCATCATATTCTCCGAGCCTTTTATAACAGACACCAATTAAAAAATAGTCATTTCCTATGTAAATATGATTTGCTCCGTAAGCCGATTTATCTGCCGGCAAATTCTTTTCATAATAAACAACAGCATTTTTATAGTCGCCTTTGTCAAAATATTCGTTCGCCATTTGGAAATAAGATTTTGAATCTTGAGAAAATGCGATGTTAGGCGCAATGAAAATTGCAATCACTATGAAAAAGATTTTGTTTGGTTTCATTTTGATTTCCTTATTTTCTGTGAATCATATTCAACTCTGCTTCTTCGGAATCGGAAATTTCAATATCTTTATTTCCTCTTTGACCGATGAAAATGATAATTGTAAAACTTCCTACTAGCCCAGAAGGAATGAAACTTAAACAATTATTCTTAGAATATTTAAAAAGCCAAATTGAACAAAAAATACATCCAACAAATGAAAGAACAGAAATCAGTGAACTTGCCCACATATTTACTTTTGTTACAGAAAAATCAAATTCCTTTGTGGGATTCCAACGGTTTCCTGTTGTTTTAGGGTTCAAGAACACATCATACAACGGCCCGATTTCACTTTTTTCAAGCAAAGAAACATGTTTTTCCCAGTTTTCTTGCCAGAATTTTGAACCTTTGTTTACCATATGCCATGCGACAGAGAAGAAAAAGCCCATGCCTGACAATGCAGAAATCACAGGAACAAAAAATGAAAACTTAATAGGACAATCTACATATTTACAAAGTACTGCAAACAAAGCCGTATAAACTACAGTTATAAAAGCCCAAAAGAAGCCTGTTCGCCTCCAATACAAATCAATTTCAAACTTTCTTATATCTTGGGCTTCCTTTAATGCGCGAGAACGCATCCGCTCCGTTTCAGAAGGTTTATCATCTGGAAAAAGATTGAGATATTCTTCTTTTTTTGTCACATGTTTTGCATTTCGCTTTTTCTTGTTCATAACAGCCTCTATAAGAAATCAGCCTTGCAGTTATATGAACCACAAGGCTGAAAATATGAAGTTTTAATTAGTGTACAACTCAAACCAAGAGCAATATCTTGAGTTATTTACAACAACAATATGAAAGTTTCCATCCCATCTAGGAACGAAACTGCACCATGCGCTTGAACTATACGAGGTGTCTTTATCAATGAGATTCCAGTTTGAATCGTAAATATACAAGTCAAGGTCTGCTCCATCCATAGAGTAAATATCTACTTCAGCGT
>JAEDIW010000126.1 GCA_016296655.1 Treponema sp.
ATACTATACTTTGTTAAGTATTTATTTTAAAAGTCTTTAAAATGCGTTTGCCCTGCTCACAGTTTCGATAATTCTTTCATCTTCAAAATATTGTTTCGCAATACATTTATAAAAATCATATTCCATAATTATGGCTCCATTAATTCAAAATCACCTTCTGTCGAAATTGCAACTAGATGACAATAGGTATTCGGATATCTTTCAAGTATATAGCCTGAAATTCGAGTTTTCTAAATTAACCGTAATCTGAAAAATTTTAAAGATTTACGCTTTTTTTGTAAATTCCCAACTAAACTCGGAATTCAGACCAAATAAATCTAGAATAATAATCTTACGAAATATCAGCTTGCATTTGTTCAGCTTTATGGGAAAATCGAATTTGGTGCCGTCAAGTCTTTGAGAATTGAAAAAAAAATATAAAGACTTTAAAATCGTTTTATATGGATACAGAAAAAAAACGCGCAAAAAATAACAGGACTTTGACATTAAATAGCGAAGAAATTGACGGCCTCAGATCAAGGCTTTTAACAAAAGAAAACATTCATTCAGCTTCGGAAATCACAAACAGAACAATAAACGGCGATTTGCTTGAAATGCTGGAATTTGTTCCTGACGGTTTTGCGGATTTAATCATAATCGACCCTCCGTATAACTTAAGCAAAAATTTCAACGGCATGAAGTTTAGCAGACGTTCGCAGGAAAGCTATGATGAATATCTTGAAACATGGTTTCCCAAAGTTTGCAAAAAATTAAAGGCAAACGGTTCACTGTATATGTGCGGCGACTGGAAATGTACGGCTTCTCTGCAAAATGCAATTGAAAAGCAACTGACTGTACTCAACCGGATTACCTGGCAGCGGGAAAAAGGCCGGGGAGCAAAAAATAACTGGAAAAACGGCATGGAAGATATTTGGTTTGCCGTAAAAAATCCAGATGACTATTATTTTAATGTAGATGCTGTTATGTGCAAACGTCAGGTTCTTGCTCCTTACAAGGCAGACGGCAAGCCAAAAGACTGGGATGACAGCCTTGACGGAAAATTCAGGCTTACATACCCGTCAAATTTTTGGGATGATATTTCCGTTCCGTTCTGGTCCATGCCTGAAAATACTGACCATCCTACTCAAAAACCTGAAAAATTGTATGCAAAACTGATTCTGGCATCTTCAAAAGAAGGGGACGTCGTTTTTGATCCTTTTTTGGGCAGCGGAACGGCAAGCGTTGTGGCAAAAAAACTGAAGCGGAGTTATTGCGGCATTGAATTAAATGAAGAATATTGCCTTTGGGCTGAAAAGCGGCTGCTTATGGCAGAACAGGACATCTCCATTCAGGGATATTCAGACGGTGTTTTTTGGGAACGCAACACTTTTGCAAAGCAGGCAAAAAAATCTGCTGATTTGTAAAATTTTGATTTTGGTTTTGATTTTTAGGGAAAAGTCCTATGAATTTGAATTTTTATTTGTTTGAAAATTTTGAAACTCTGGATCTTTTTGGTCCTGTGGAGGTTTTGTGCAGACTGCCAGATGCAGTTCCTGAATATTTTTCAATGAACGGTGGAATTATAAAAAGTTCACAGAATACGCAGATTGTTACAAAGCCGCTTGATGCTGAAAATATTGAAGGAATTTTTTTGATTCCCGGAGGTGCAGGTACAAGACCTCTTGTAAAAGATGAAAAACAGCTTGCTCTTGTAAAAATGGCTGCTGAAAAATCTATGTACTGCCTTTCTGTCTGCACTGGTTCTGCAGTTCTTGCAGCCTGCGGGCTTCTTGACGGTAAAACTGCTACCTCTAATAAAATTGCATTTGACTGGGTGAAAGGCTTTGGTTATGGCGTTGACTGGCAGCGCAGTCCAAGATTCTGCAAAGACGGAAAATTCTACACAAGCGCAGGAGTTTCTGCTGGCATTGACATGGCTTTTGAATTTGTAAGGGATGTGTACGGCCATGAATTTGCAGAAAAAATTAAACATGAAATTGAATATAATAACTTGCCCTAGTGCTGTCAAAAAGGTGCTGGATTTTCCCTGTGGCAAAGGATTAGGAGATTGGGTTGTACCCAATCTCTGCGAGTTTTCTTTCGAAACTCGTTTATTAACGTATGCGCTCTCGCGCATGCCTTGCCACTCCTGCGTCGTGGCAAGGATTGGAAGGGCTGGCGAAGCCAGTTCCGTAGCGTAGCGGAGGAATGGAGGCGCTTTGACGCCGGAACCCTGGAAAGCCTGGTTTTTGGTTGCTGAGCGAAGTCGAAGCAAACAAAAAGCCACCCAAAATATAAAAATCAGATGCTTTTTCTCATGATGTCGGAAACTTCGCTGATTGTTACAAATGAATATGGGTCAATCTGGCTGACAATTTCCTTGAGTTTTCGGATTTGGAAGCGGTTTACGACAAAATAGATTACCGTGCGTTCGTTGCCGTCGTAAAATCCGCGTGCATTTATGTTTGTAACGCCGGTTTTGAAATATGCTGAAAGTTCACTGCTGATTTCCTGCCCTTTTGTTGTGATTATCATGGCAGATTTTACTTTGTCAAAGCCGTCTACAAAAAAATCGACTGTAATGATGCCTGCAGAGTAGGTGAGAATTGAGTATAGTGGCAGAATAAAGCTGTGCATGGCAATTCCTGCAAAAATGTACAGAATTGTGTTGTAAATCATTACAAAATTGCCGACTGTAAGGCTCAGCCTTTTTGCAAAAATTACGGCCATTACTTCAATGCCGTCAATTGCACCGCCAAATCTGATTGTCATGCCGCTGCCTACACCTGAAATGAGTCCTCCAAAAATTGCACATAAAAGCAAATCTTGTCCTGCAATCGGTGACGCTTCAGAAAGATCGAGCGGCAGAATGTTCTGGAAAATGTAAGATGCTGCTGAATAAATGAAAACTGCAAAAATTGAATAAACTGTAAAGATAAGTCCCTGCTTTTTGCAGCCGTAGAGAAAAAAAGGAATGTTCAGAATCAGCAGAAACATGGAAAGTGAAAAACTCTCCGGCGTAAGCTGTGCCAGAAGCATGGATGTGCCTGAAAAACCTGAGTCGTAAAGGTGTACAGGGGTAAGAAAAAGCGTTACGGCACTTGCGTTGATTGTTCCTGAGATTAGCAGCATGATAAAATTTAGTGGTGTAAATTTGTTGTTTTCTTTCAATTTTTTT
>JAEDIW010000001.1 GCA_016296655.1 Treponema sp.
TTTCAAAATGAAAAACATGCTGGTTAAGTTGTAAATTTGTTCATACATAAGCGTACTTCTTTTTGATTTTTTTTTGTGGTGATTAAAATTTTAAAGATTTACGCTTTTTTTGTAAATTCTCAACTAAACTTGAAATTCAGACTATTTAAACAAAATAAACATAAGCCCTGCTTGCGTGGCTTTGGAACGGATGCCATTAATCTTTTACAAAACAGGTAGATATGGTACTATTTTTGCATGAAATTTTTGCAGACTAGTGACTGGCATTTAGGTAAGTTTTTTTATGAGCATTCTCTTTTAGAAGATCAAAAATATTTTCTTGACCAGATTATTATTGAGCTGAATGCAGAATCTGAAAAAGAGTGTCCTTACGATGCTCTTGTTGTTCCTGGCGACATTTATGACCGCGCTGTTCCTCCTGCTGAAGCAGTTACGATTTTTAACAGTTTTTTGAACAAAGTTCATTCAGATTTTCCTGCGCTGAAGATGTTTTTCCTTGCCGGAAATCATGACAGTGCTTCTCGACTGGCATTTGCTTCCGATTTTCTGGCAGAAAGTAATGTTTTTGTCTGTACTGATTCTCAATCTGAAAAAATTGCCTGTCCCGTGATTTGTGGAAAAAAAGGCGAAGAAACTGCTGTTTATCAGTTGCCTTTTTTGACACCTCTTTCAATTGAAGCTGAATCTGATTGTGAAGATAAGTCTGAAATTATTCTTCGCACACAACAGGATTTATATGCGCATGCTCTTGCAAAAATCAGTGCAGTTCATAATGAAAAGTATCCGTCGATGCCATCGCTTATATGTGCACATCTTTTTACATCCGGTTCTGAGGTTTCAGACTCAGAACGTTCATTTGTCGGTATGGCGGAACAGGTTGATGTAAATCTGTTTGCTCCTTTTTCCTATGCTGCAGTCGGTCATATTCACAAAAATCAAGCTTTTTTGAATGGAAAGGTCTGCTATTCAGGTGCGCCTCTGGCCTACTCATTTGGTGAATCCGATGAAAAGGTAATGCTCAGAGTTTGTATTGAAAAAAAAGGTGTTCAGGTTGAAAAAGTCCCTGTAAAACCGCTGCATAAAGTTGTAAGGCTTTCGGGAACTTTTGAAGAATTTTACAAATCGTGCATTTCTGGAACTGTCAAGGATGAACTGAAATCTGCCTACGTTGAAATTCAATGTACAGACAGCCTTCCTCATGAAAATCCAATGCAGCTGCTTAGAAAGGGATTTCCATTTATTCTGTCATTTACAAGAAAAGTTGAATCTAGTGACTGCGAAAGTGGTAGCATTGCAGACCGAAAAACACTATTGACTTCAAATGCTGAAAATCCAGGTGCCGTATTTGACATGTTTATAAAAGAAGTTTCTGGCATTGAAGTTGAAATTTCAACTGAAAAAAAATCTGGAAAAACAAGTGCAGCGCTTGAAATGCTTGAAACGAATGAACTTCTGCAAAAACAAAAGAAAATTTTCATTGAACTGCTTGCAAAAACGGAGACTGCTGAATGAAACCTTTAAATCTTATACTTGAAAATATCGGACCGTTCCGCCATGAAGAAATTGATTTTACACGACTTGGAGAGATTTTTTTAATTTTTGGCAGTACGGGTGCAGGAAAATCTACTATTTTTGATGCTATTACGTATGCTTTTTATGGAGATTTGTGCGGTTCAAGAAAAAATAAAGTAGCAGACTTTCGTTCAAATTTTGCCATGCCATCGGACAAAGGTTGTGTAACTTTTACATTTGATTTGAATGGTTCTGTTTACAGAATTACGCGTACTTTGCCTGTTATTTTAAAAAATGGAAAAAAATCTCCTCAGGAACTTAGCCTTGAAAAAGCTTCCCCACCAAAAGATTTGTTTACTTCAATTGAATTTGTAAGGGTTGAAGGCAAACTTTCTGAGCTTGATGCAAAAATAAAGTCGCTTATTGGCTTAAAAATAGAAGAATTCACAAGAATCGTTTTGCTGCCTCAGGGAGCTTTTGCCCAGTTTTTAAAGGACAATTCATTGAGCAGACGCGACACTTTGTCAAAGCTTTTTCCAATAGAAAAATATCAGGCTGTAATGGAAACTGCCAAAAAAAAATCCAGCGAATATCAGACTCAGATAAAATTTCTGGAACAGGAAATCTCACATTTAGAATCTCAGGAAGATTTCAGTGTATCGCAGGAAAAACTTGAAGAAATTTCTTCGCTGCTTGCTGAAAAAAATGAAGAACGCATTCACCTCGCACTTAAAATTTCAGAAGAAAGCACAAAAATTGAAAATCTGCGCCATCTAATTGAAAATTCTCAGAAAAAAGCTGAACTTTCTGAGCTTCTTGCAAGGTTAAATGAGCAGAAAAATCAAATCTGCATCAAAGAAGGAAAACTAAAAAAATCTGTATCCGCAGAAAAACTGAGTAATTTTGTAAATCAGACCAGAAAACTGGCAGAACGCAATGAAAAAAATCAGCAAAAACTTTCTTCTGCACAAAATAATCTTGAAGAGCTGAAAAAAGAATGGAAAATTCATTCTGAAAAAAGCGGTGAAATTCTTGAGTTGAAATCAAAATTAGACGGCGACAAAAAATATAAGTTTTTGCTTGAATCCCAATGCCAGAGCCTTGAAAAATTAAAACAATTAGTGGAAAGCAGGAAATCACTGGAAAAGATTACTGAAAAATCCCGTCAGGACCTTTGCAACATAAATGAAAATCTTGGCAGACTTCAGAATCAGATAATTGAAAAACTTCCCCAGGATTTGCTTTCTGTTTCCATGCAGAATCTTGAAAGTGCCGTGCTTCAAAAGTTGAATGATGTAAAAGATGAATTTGCAGAAGCAGAAGATATTTTTAGGGCTGCGAATGAATTTTTGGATGCCCAGAAAAAAAATGCCGCCCAGCAGCTTTTACTTGAAAAAAATGAAGAGTCAGTGCAGGAAAATCAAAAACTTGCTGAAAATGCAAAAAAATGTCTTGAGGACTATGAATCAGAGAAAAAGGCATTTGAAGATTCTCAGAAGGCTTGCGCTTTAGTTAATCTGCTGATTCCTGGAAAGCCTTGTCCTGTATGTGGTTCAACCGAGCATCCTTCTCCAGCTTCTGAAAAATGTTCTTCATTGAATTTTGACGAAAAAATAGAAACTCAGGCAAAGCTGCTTGAAAAACTTTCTCAGGAACAGCTAAGCCTTGCCAGAGAAAATTCAGGAATAAAACAGAATCTGAAAATTCTTGGTGACCAGCTTGAAACTCTGTGCAAAAAATATCCGTCATTTCTTGAATCTAGTTTTTTTTCAGAGATTGAACAGGATTTTTCTTGCAAAAAACTGGCAGTATCTGAAACTGAAAAACTTCTGTCGGGCTTAAAGCCTGAAATTTCAGAATTTCTTGAAAAAACGCAGAAGTCACAGGAAGTTCAGGCTGAATTTGAAAAAAATCAGCTGAAAGTTCAGGGCATGAATGAAAATATTTTTGCAGCTCTTGCTGGCATTTCAAAAATTCTTCCAGATATTTCTATTACAGAAGATTCTGTTGAAAAAACTCTTCAGTTTGTCCAAAATGAACTTACCAGTTTAAAACAGAAAATTACTGACTCAGAACAAAAAATTTCTGACTATAATGACAGAAACCTTGATTTAACTGCCAGACAGACAGCTCTTGAAACAACTTGTGATGAACTTCATAAATTTCTTGCTGAAAATCAGCATGAGCTGGAAGAAGCCCTTTCTATCCAGGAAGAAAAAATTGCCATGTCAGAATTTTCTTCTGCGCAGGAAGTTTTGGACAATCTTCTTTCAGAGGAACAAACAGAATTTTTAAAAACTGAAATAGAACACTGGCATCAGGAACATACAAGGCTTTCTTCTCAGCTTGAAACTTTGAAAGATTGCCAGCCGCTTGATCAGTTGAAACTTAAGCGTGAATCTTCTATAACTTCCTTAAAAAAATTGCAGAATCAGGAAGAAGAACTTATTAACCTGATAAATTCTCTTACAGAAGAAAAAACGCTGGCAGAAAATGCCTTGAAAAATTTTAATTCCTTGCAGGAAAAACTTGAAAAGGCCCGTGAAGAGGGAAATCCATACATAACTCTTTCTGAAAATCTGGAAGGTCGCGGAATAAATTCAAGAAAAGTTCCTTTTGATGCCTGGGTTTTGGGCATGTATTTTGCAGAGGTCATTCGGTATGCAAATCCAAGGTTTGAACGTATTTCAGGAGGCCGCTATAAATTCAAGATAAATTCGGGTTCTGGTGGAGGCAATGCATTGCGGGGACTTGACCTCCTTGTTTCTGATGCTTTTACAGGAACAGACCGTGACACTGCAACTCTTTCTGGTGGAGAAACCTTTATGGCTTCAATTAGTCTTGCACTTGCCATCACTGATGTTGTACAGGCTCAAAACGGTGGAATCAGGCTGGATTCTATCTTTATCGACGAAGGTTTTGGTTCTCTTGACAGTGAATCGCTTGACAAAGCCATTTCAATATTAAAAGAAATAGGAGAAAATCGGACGGTAGGTATAATTTCTCATGTAGAATCCTTGCTTCCTGCAATTCCTTCGCATATTGAAGTAGTCAAAAATCCTGATGGTTCCAGAATAAAGTGAAATTTTTGAAAAAGAATCTGTGGAATCCTAAAAAACTGAAAAATTATGACTGAACATGCCGGCGATTATGTTTTTCTTTTCAGTTGATGGAAAAAGAACCTTTGCCATCTGTTCCAAGTTTTTCTGAAAGGAATGGCAGAACATTTTCAAATTGTTCTTTCAGCAGGTAGGGCGGATTTATAAAAAACAGGCCACTGCCATAAAGCCGTGGAGTTTTAGAACCGGAAGCTTCTTCAAGACTTGTTTCAACATGGCTGTCTTCTGTGTTTATCAAAAGCTGAATGTCAAGGGTTTCGCAGATTATGCCTGTCTGGGCTGCAGCTGTAATTGTTCTTTTCATTGCAGCTATTTCCTGCCTGCGATGGGCTAACAGAGGGTACCACAACATTATTATTCCATTGTTCCATTTCTTATGGACAGCCGCAATTGTTTTTGCTGCATCCAGGTAGTCGCTTTTTTCTTCATAACTTGGGTCAATTACCGCAAGCCCGCGCCGGATTTTTGGCGGTGTCAGAGCCAGCAGAGCTTCATAGCCGTTACGGTGATGAATTTGTGCTTTTACGGCATTTTCCGATGTGGGCTTATATGCAGAGGTTGTCTTAAAATCAGAAATCTTTCTGTGCATGTTGCTCTTTAAAATTTCAATTTCGGTGTTATGCAGTTCACATAATACAAGCGCATCATCCTGACACATAAAATATCGCTCAATTTCCGGAGAACCAGGATAGAGTGAGTGTTCTGCATAAGCCTTGCACAATCTGATGTATGGCAAAAGCTCTTGAGGCAGAATATTTTCATCGCAGGCACAAAGTTTTTTTATGCCAGAAATATTTTCCCCTGTTTTTAAGGCCATTTCACTTTCAAGATTATAAAGGCCAGCTCCTGCATGTGTATCAAAAACTGAAAAACTCTTGTTTTTTGCCTGAAGTTTTTCCAGCACTGCACAAAGAGCAAAATGTTTTAAAATATCGGCATGATTGCCTGCATGAAAAGCATGTCTGTAACTAAGCATGAAAAATTCCTAAAAAAAATATGCTGTACGGTCTGAAATCTGCTAAACCTTCTGAATTTTTTCCAGACTGTCAAGCCAGATTGCTACGCTTGCATCGCTTGGCATGCGCCAGTCTCCTCTAGGAGACAAACTTACAGTTCCAACCTTTGCTCCATCGGGCATGCAGCTGCGCTTGAACTGTTGACTGAAAAAACGTCTGTAAAAAATTTTCAGCCATTTTAAAATAACTTCATCGCTATATGCATTTTTAAATGCATATTTTGCCAGAAAATAAATTTTTTCCGGGCTAAATCCAAAACGGAGCATATAATAAATGAAAAAATCATGCAAAGCGTAAGGCCCTACCAAATCCTCTGTTTTTTGACTGATTTTTCCATTTTCAGGTGGCAAAAGTTCAGGGCTTACAGGCGTATCCAGAATGTCTTTTAAAACTTCGGATAGCTGGAGTTCATTGTTTTCAAAAGCCTCGTCTGCAAACCATTCTACAAGGTAGCGGACCAGAGTTTTTGGAATCGAACCATTTACGCCATACATGGACATGTGGTCTCCGTTGTAAGTTGCCCATCCCAAAGCCTGCTCTGACAAATCTCCTGTTCCTATTACAATTCCATTGCATTTGTTTGCCAGATCCATAAGCACCTGGGTTCTTTCGCGGGCCTGACTGTTTTCATAGGTTACATCGTGAACATTTTCATCTTGACCTATGTCCTTAAAATGCTGGCGGACAGCCTGCGCAATTTGCACTTCAACAAGTTTTGAACCAGTTTTTTCAGCAAGCATACAGGCATTATTATAAGTTCTGTCGGTTGTTCCAAAGCACGGCATGGTAACTGCAAGAATCCCTTTTCTGTCAATTTTGCACAAATCAAAAGCCCTGCAAGTTACAAGCAATGCCAGCGTTGAGTCAAGCCCACCAGAAAGTCCGATTACGGCAGTCTTTGCATGTATGTGTCTGAGCCTTTTTGCAAGCCCCTCCGCTTGAAGTGAAATGACTTCGCTGCAACGCTCCTGCCTTGCATTTTTATCAGCAGGAACAAAAGGAAACGGTTCAATAAACCTTAAAAGATCTTTGCATTCCATGCTTTTTTTGCACTTGCAATCCTTTTTCAACGAATTCAAAGATTTTAAATCTACAATAGTATAGTTTCTGTTGTTTTCCTCAGCACACTGGGCAAATGTCGTAGTTCGACGACGTTCCTGACAGATTTTTTCTAAATCCGTATCTGCAAAAATCATCGTACCACATTCATCATTTTCTTCAAAAAGTTTTGATTCTGCAAGAATTGTACCATTTTCGCAAATTAAATTATGCGAAGCAAATACCAAATCCTGCGTAGACTCTCCATGAGAGGCATCTGCATAAACATAAGTTCCCGTGATTTTTGCCGACTGGCCTGCAGTTAAAGAACGCCTGTAAGCAGCCTTTCCGATAATTTCATTGCTGGCAGAAAGATTTGCAATTACCGTTGCCCCTGCCAGTGCATGATTTATTGACGGCGGCAACGGAACCCATAAATCTTCGCATATTTCAACCCCCAGAACAAAATTGTCCTGCCCATCCAGTGTAAAAAGCTGATTTACACCAAACGGAATTTTCTGATTTCCCACAGTTATTTCAAGAATTGAATCCGCAGAAGGTGCAGGAGAAAAATACCGTCTTTCGTAAAACTCCGCATAATTCGGAATAAAAGTTTTTGGAATGATACCATGAATTTTTCCTTCAAATACAACGGCTGCACAATTATACAAAGCCATGCTATGAACAATCGGAAGCCCAACCGTAAAAATACAGGAATCGTCCTTGGTTTCCTCTGCAATTCTGAAAAGCTGTTCAACAGCACTTTCCTGAAGTTTTTTTTGAAGAAACAAATCCCCGCATGTATAGCCAGTTATGCACAATTCAGGAAAAACAATCAAATCTGCATTTTTTTTACAGGCATCGTGAACACATTTTATAATAAAATCTGCATTTGTCTTGCAGTCAGCAACCTCAACTTTTGGACTTGCACTGCACAAACGAAAAAATCCATAATTCATAGCCCTAGTGTAACACAAAAATTTAAAAATTTTAAGGACTGTTCAAAAGTTTTTTTTTCTGGACGGAACTGTGTTGCAAGACCAGCTTTGCGTGGCTCGGCTATTCGCCTCGGCCAGCTTCGCTGTCTGCTTTCAGCACCACTTCAATCTGGCGTAAGTGCATTGGAATTCTATATTTGGATATTTTGCAGAGGTGTTGAAGTTTAACTGCATTTTTTAGTACAATAGGAAATCAGAAATTTCTTGAAGATGCACGGCTAAAAGCATCGCATTTTTATAGAATACAGTACTATTTTTGAGGTTTTTTATGAATTCTGCACTAGAAAATTTAAAAGAACGTGGTTTTTTTGCACAGTGTACAGATGTAGAAGGTCTTTCTGCACTTATGGATAAAGGTCCCATAACTTTTTATGTAGGATGTGACCCTACAGGCCCAAGCCTGCATATCGGTCACATGGTTCCATTTTTTGCCCTCAGGCATCTTCGTAATGCCGGGCATCATGGAATTGCTCTGATTGGCGGAGGTACTGCAAGAATCGGTGACCCAAGTGGCAAAACTGAAATGCGCAAAATGATTTCCTATGAACAAATTGACGAAAATGTAAAAAGCATTGAGGCTCAGCTGAACAAATTTGTTGGTTTTGACGGAAAAACAGCTTTCAGTGACAACAATAAAAACTGGCTTGCAGATTTGAACTACATAGATTTCTTGCGGGATATAGGTTCATGTTTCAGTGTAAATAAAATGCTTTCTTTTGAAGCATATAAGCAGAGACTTGAGCGTGGACTTTCATTTATCGAATTTAATTATCAGTTACTCCAGAGTTATGACTTTTTGATGCTTCATCAGCGGCATAATTGTGTACTTCAGATTGGTGGTGATGACCAGTGGGGCAATATTACAGCCGGAGTAGACCTTATCCGCAGAAAACTTGGCGGAACTACGGAACTTAACAAGCAGCATGAAGTTTTCGGTCTTACATTCCCGCTTGTTACACGCTCTGACGGTAAAAAAATGGGAAAAACTGAAAAGGGTGCAATTTTCTTGAATCCAGAAATGACAAGCGTGTTTGATTTCTTCCAGTATTGGCGCAATGTTGCTGATGCAGATGTCAGAAAATTCATGCTTTTGTTCACTTTCCTGCCAGTTGCAGAAGTTGACAAGATTTGCAGCGGAGACATCAATCAGGCAAAGGAAACTCTTGCCTATGAAGTTACAAAAATCATTCATGGACAGGAAGAAGCTGAAAAAGCTCTTTCTGGTGCAAAGGCTGCATTCAGTGGAACTGGAAATAAGGAAAATATGCCTTCCGTAGAGATTTCAAAGTCTCTTGTAGAAAACGGTATTGGCGTAATTGATTTCTTTTTTGAAGCTAAACTAGGTGCTACTAAAAGTGATATACGCCGCCTGATTCTGCAGGGTGGGGCAAACCTGAACGGTAAGCCTGTAACAGATGTAAAAGCTGTTGTTACAACTGCTGATGCAGATGCCGACGGTGAATTTGTTCTGCGTGCAGGCAAAAAGAAATTTGCACGTGTTACACTTGTATAAAAGGTAAAAGCTATTATAAAAAAACGGCTGTTTTTCAAACATATTGCAGAAAATAGCCGTTTTTTTTGCATTTGTATGGCAGAATTATTTATTTTTTTAAGAGTTTTTTTATCCAGTCAAAAATTGCCACAAAAACTCCTGCAATGAAATTCCATATCCGCCGAAAAAATCTAGGATTGCGCAGCCTTTCAAGCCGTTTGTAGCCTTCAAGAAGTTCAGCATCAGAAAAATCTTTTCGCTGATTGTTTTCTTCCAGTTCAAGTTCTAGTTCTGCTGCAGGTGACATATTGTCAAGAACTACGGCATTTATGCTTGTCCAACCTATGGCTTTTGCTGCTTCAAGCCGCCTGCCACCGGCAATCAATTCATATTTACTGTTTAAAGTTATTGGATTTAAAAGACCATATCGTCTTAGGCTTTCTTTCAATGCATCAAGATCGCCTGTGTCTTTTCTTACGCGATGTTTTACCTTTATATCAGCAATATTTACCAGCATAAATCTCCTGTCTGTATTATAAGAAAAACATTTTTAGCATGACTTTAGATACACATTTAGTATAGCAAAAAGTTAAAGTCAGGTCCTGCTGTATATACATCATCTTGAGTAGATGATGTTTCTTCTTCAGATGACAAATCTTCATCATCATAATCTGAATAATCAGTTTTTGTCAGAAAAGACAGGTCAAGCTTTAGCGGTGTTGAATCTATTTTTTCCTTCATCTTAACACCTGACTGATATCTTTCCTGCTTTATCCGCCATAATGCAATGTTTCTGCTTGCAGATGAGTTTCCGCTATGGTAACTGCACATTTCTGTCGGCTGTGTACCTTCCAGGAACCATTGTGTTGTGTAGTTGCTTCCACATTCTGGAGTAACAAGACCACCGCTTACAGAACATATATTTGCTGAAAGCACACCTGTAAGAGGTTTTGCAAAATCTTTGTAAGGCAATCCTTTATGAATATCAGAAAAATAGTCGCCCCATGCAACTCCTGCAAGTGTTGAACCAGTAATGGAAAGCCCTAACGACTGTCCAGGTTTATCAAAACCAAACCACAAAGCAGCTGTATAATAGGGAGTAAAGCCGACTGTCCATGCGTCTGCCCAGTTTTGTGTTGTTCCAGTTTTTCCTGCTGCAGGAATTTCATATATATGGCCTTTTTCATCTTTATAGGCAAGCTTTGAACCTGGTTTGTTTTTCCAGTTTGTTGACTGTCTGTTCATACCCCAGCTCAAAGTTCCAGATTTTACAGTATTTTCCAGAAGCTTTACCATTGTAAATGCTGTCTGCGGAGAAATTATCTGGGCTTCTTCGCCTTTTGCTTTTTGTGCTTCACGAATTTCTCGTTCAGGATTAAAAACAATATTTCCATTTTTGTCTTCAACAGTACGAATTGCCATAGGAACAACTTCTTTTCCGCTGTTTGCAAAAATTGCAAATGCTCTTGCCATTTCAATTGGTCGTACAGAACATACTCCAAGCCCTATAGGATAGCCAGGGACAAATGCCCTTGTAGGCAACTCTTCATTTGAAATTCCAAGTAATGAAACTGCACGTTTAATTGCTGTGTCAAAACCTATACCGTCAAGAATTTTAAGGGAAGGAACATTCATCGAATGAGCAAGTGCATACCATAACTGAACATTTCCCATCCATTCACCTTTGAAATTCTGCGGAATGTACGGCTTTCCGTCTGCTGTATAGAAAACTACCGGAGTATCTGAAATTTCTGTTGCAGCGGTAAAGTTATGAGAGTCTATTGCAGCAGAGTAGTAAAGAGGTTTAAAAGTTGAACCAGGCTGAACCTTTGCCTGAACTGCACGGATAAACTGATTTTCTTGATTGAACTTGCTTCCTCCAATCAAAGCTGTTATGTAGCCTGTATCATTTTCCAGAGAAATCAAGGTTCCTTCAATGGTCGTTTTTTCATCAGATTTTTTGACCTGAGAATTTACCCTGTTAACAATACCAACTTTTACATTTTCCAGTCCAAACATCAGGGACATTACGTCCACTACAGGGTTTATTTCATTTTTATATTTTGATTTCGAAACAGTTTCTGTTCTCTGCTCGGAAAGTTTTATGCCAGGCAGGTTGAATGTCAGAGAGAGCAGTTCTGTAATTGGAACATATTTGCTGAATGAACCTGACATACGGCCTGAACTTGATTTCTGGTAAAGATTATTAGCCCTTGCAATGTAATAATCCATGGTTTCCTGAGCTGCTTTTTGATGGCTGAGGTTTAAAGTTGTATTAACTGTAAAACCTCCTGTGTAAATGTCTTCTGCACCATAAATCATGTTGGAAAATTCCCGGCGGACATATTCGCTGAACCAAGGAGCCTTGTCATCACGCATAAAATATGCAGAAGTGCTTGTTCGTGTATAATCAAAATTCAGCCAGTAGTTATTGAATGAGTCATCGGCTTCTGCTTTTGTAAGATAGCCGTATTCAACCATGGAATTAAGGACATCCTGCTGGCGGGCCATTGCTCTGTTAGGATGATCAAAAGGATTGTAAAAAGCAGGATTTGAAAGCTGAATTACAAGAATTGCAGCTTCCGCCGGTGTAATTTCTGTTGCTGCATGACCAAAATAATATTTTGAAGCTGCATTTACACCGTAAGTTCCGCCACCAAAATAAATTCTGTTCAGATAAAGTTCAAGAATTTCATTTTTGGAATAACGGCGCTCCATTTGAATTGCCCACCACAATTCCTTGATTTTTCTTGTTATTGAAATTTCTGTACGGTCACAGTACAGAGTTCCGGCAATCTGCTGAGTTAAAGTTGAACCTCCGCCTAAAGAGCGTCCTGTAAGTTTTCCTACTACGGCACGCATAACCGCTTTTATGCTAAATCCTTTATGCTCAAAAAAAATCCTGTCTTCCCTGGTTATCAGTGCATCAATCATGTGCTGCGGAAGTTTTTGCAGGCTTATTATTTCCCGTTTTTCATCAGATGCAAATTCTGTTATGAGTTCCCCGTTTATATCCAGAAGTTTTGTAGGCAAAGCTGTTGTAAATTCTGTGAAATTTTCGTTGTTGATGATGTTCAGTGTGGCTGCAACGCCTGCTCCTAATGCAACACCAGTTACAAGTGTGCTGAAGAGCAGAAAAGAAAACATGGCAATTGTCAGCTTTCGGATTTTTTTCATATTGTAAAGAATAGGAAAAATACAGGGAAAAGTCAATTACGGCTACTTTGAAAAACTTTTTTTCAGCAGATTTTTATAAAATTGTCAGATTTTAAGTCTTTATAATATCATGATTTAAACTTTAGAAACCTAAGCAAACACTGAATGCAGCTAATTGTCAGTGAATCAATGACTTACGGTAATTTTACGGGAAGTGCAGGGTAATCGCTTCAAGTTTTGAGCAGTACTTTCCAAAAAGTCAGATTGTATAAAAAAAGGGCCGGCATAAAAAACCGGCCAATGCCACATCAGGCAGCTGGGGAACATGGGTGGGAGGGGATTTGTTCCCAGCACTTTATGTATCGACTGAAATGTTGAAAATCTTTAGTAAAATTTTTAAGAAGTACTTCTATTCTTCCGTTACAACTGCCTGAATGTTAAGGGAGATGTTGTACGACTGACCTTTTCTTGCTGTAAATTTCTTTTCAATTTCATAATTGCCAAGTGAAAATTTTACTGTGTGGTCGCCTTCATCAATAATGAAAGTTTTTTCCTCTGGCTCAAGCTTTATGCCGTCAAAATAAATTTCTGTAGAATTTGGAGCTGCAATTGTTACAAAGGGTTCAATGCTATGCAAATTTATAGAAAGGCTTGTGGTTTTAGCTTGTTCAATCTGAACCGTTCTTACCTCATTGCGGAAAAAATCAGAAACTAAAGAGAATGTGTGTATGCCGCTTTCCAGATAATTACCGTTTTTCTGCAGCTCAAATGGAACTTCATCTACAAAAAGACTGCATTTTGGAAGAACGTCCGTGCCGTCTGGGCTGTTCAATTCAATTTGAAGCTTTCCAAGATTTGTCAGAATTGGCCTTACAGAAACTTCAAACCGAAGGTTTTCAAATTCTTCAGGAGTTCCTTTCATAACCTGATTCAGCCGAAACATGAGGCATTTACTGTTTGACTGAGGAATCAGGTCAAGTTTAGAAATATACGGACTGTTTTTTATGGTGTTGTTTTCTGTCAGCGGAATTACAATTGACCATGAAACTCTTGCAGGTAAAAGTCCTGACTGTATTGAAGTTCCTGAATAGTCTATCGTTTCGCTTTTTGGCATTGGCGTCAGGGCATCATAAAGTGACCATTCCATTGCATCTCTCCATGAAATTGCCAGTTGAGGAATTTTCACTTCTATTGCGATGCCCTGAATATAAACCTTTTCTTCAGGATAGAAAATTGTAAGGCTTTCATTTATGCCTAACTGAGCAGAAATAATTTCTTCACTAGATGAAAGCTGGATTACATGATTTTTGCGAACTCGGAAAGTTTCTGCATTTGCCAGGCTGATTAAAATAGCTGCCGAAAATACAAATGAAAGCAATTTGAGTACTAACTTTTTCATTATATTTTTGCGTTTACTTTTGAGGACACAGGTCTATTTTTTGAAAGTTTTTTGTGTTTCTCTAAACTTTTTGTTTATCTTGAGGATAAGCAAAGCCTCTGTTATTTACATCAATTTTATTGCTTAACTTGACGGCTCAAGAATTTTCTGGGGATCCGCAGGAATTGTGTTTTTTCTGATTTCAAAGTGCAGGTGCGGTCCTGTTGCCATTCCTGTATGTCCGATTTTTCCTATTTTTTGTCCACCATAAACAGCCTGTCCTTCTTTTACAAGGATTTCTGAAAGGTGGGCGTAAACGCTTGTTAAACCTCCTCCATGATTCAGTATTATAAAATTTCCATAAATTTTATCATTTTCCGTACATGACAGAACTGTTGCTGAGTGGCATGCTGTTACAGGTTCGCCTTCTGCAGCTGCAAAATCTATTCCGCTGTGAAAATGCCAGTTGCCGGAAATCGGGCTAATTCTTTTTCCAAAAGTTGAAGAAATAGCAGCATGCTTTACTGGAATTTTCATTGAAGAATCAAGAAAGAAAGCCCTTTCAGCAGATGTAAAGCGTTCATTTTGAAAAAAGAAAAATTTTTTACCATTTATAATATAGCATGAAATTTCTTTTTTTTCAAATGAACGGGCATCGTTTTTTGCATATAAAAGCTGCTCATAAGGCAGTTCTGGCTGTGCATTTACAAAAATTCCTGCTGCTACAGGTATTAAAAGCTTTTTTTGTGTAAGATTTTGATTTTGGCTTCTTATTGAATTAAGGGTTGCAATTGTTTCATACGGTATTGAACAGCGGGAACTGATTGTAAAAAGAGTGTCATCTGCTGTTGCTGTGTATGTGTAGAAATTCTGCATGCATTTTTCTTTTTTTGCAATAATTTTGTAGGCCTGCTCAACTTCTGTGCAGTACTGGCGGAATATTATATCTTTCGTATTCAGCTGTTCAATATGCGGAAGATGTTTTGAATTTACGGTAACGGCGGAATTCGTTGCAAAGACCTGATTCAGTTGAAAAAGTTGGAAAAATAGAAAAAATAATGGCAGTAGTGCATTTCTTTTCACTTGTCTTTTATTCCAAAACGCAGAAGTCCCTTGATGACCAGAAAAACTGCCAAACTGATTAGTGCGTAAAATCTGTAGCCTATAAAAACAAAGAAAACACAGAGAACAGAACCTATTGTGATTATCAGTATATTCAGAAAAGTGAGTAAAACTGTTTTCAGAGAATTTTTTTTGATGGCTTTTGCAATAAGAAAAATTGCTGCCAGTGCAAGAAAAGTCAGTATGCAGTATGTGTAGACCTTTGGCAATGAAGTTGCAAATTTCCATAAAGGAAAAACAATGGCAAAAGCCAGCGTCATACACAATGCTACTATTATGAAGATTTTCACAAGGGAAAAGAATGATTTTTTATAACCCGTTAAAACTTTTTTCAACATTGAAAAGACCTTTTTCTGAGTAATGTTCATAGAGGTTGAAAACCTTCTGTATGAATACGTCGAGTCAAGGCACGCTAACGCTTAAAGCCTTGACTTCGCCGTTTTGAGGGGTTGTACTACCCCCCCCCTCAATAAAAAAGGATGTCCAGCCTTATGCCAGACATCCATAGTAAAGGAAAAGTTGAAGATTATGCTTCTTCAATAGCTCCTGTTGGGCATTCGCCTGAGCAAGTACCGCAGCTAACGCATACACTAGCGTCAATAACGCGTGCACCTGCACCTTCGCTGATAGCTCCAACTGGACATGCTGGTTCACATGTTCCACAGTTTACACATGCATCTGTAATTTTGTAAGCCATAATATGACCTCCTATTAGTCAAAATTGTTTCCTTAATATTAAATATAACCTAAATAAATTGTGCTTGCAAGCGTAAAAAGCATTGAGTAAAATGGTTTTGTCAAAAAAGTGCTGGAACTTTACAATAGAACCTTTCAATAGGAACTGGAGGTAAGTGGCTGAAGTAACAACTGAAAGCCATAAACTCCGTTTTTCAGGTTCTCCTGGAAAAAGTTTTCCTAAAAAAAGATTCACCTGGTAAAATTTATCTGGAGGTTGTTAAATTATGAAAAAAAATGAAATTGCAGGAATGATTGACCACACTTTGCTTGCCGCCTTTGCCAAAAGAAGTCAAATAGAAAAACTTTGTGAAGAGGCTGTACAATATGGTTTTGCTTCTGTATGTGTAAATCCTGTACATGTAAAATTTGCAGGTGAAAAACTTGCTGGCAGTGAAGTTGCTGTCTGTACGGTTATTGGTTTTCCGCTTGGTTCAACAACGACAAAGGTTAAGGCTTTTGAATCTGAAGATGCTGTTTTGAATGGTGCTGATGAAGTTGATATGGTAATTGACATAGGAGCTGCAAAAGAGGGTCGGTTTGATGATGTTTTCGCAGATATCAAGGCTGTTGTTGATTCTGCGTGTTCGGCTGGCAAAAAATGTGGCAGAAAAATAACTGTAAAGGTTATCCTTGAAACCTGCTATCTTTCTGACAGCGAAATTGTGGAATGTTGCAAGGTCTGCAAAAAAGCTGGTGCTGATTTTGTAAAAACTTCTACAGGTTTTGGAACCCCTAAGGACAAGGACGGAAAGCCTCTTCCTAACGGAGCAACGGCTGCCCATGTTGCACTTATGCGGAAAACAGTAGGTGATTCTATGGGTGTAAAGGCGAGCGGTGGCATACGAACAGCAGAATCTGCAAAGGAAATGGTAAACAGCGGCGCTTCCCGTATTGGAACTTCTAATGGAGTAACAATTGTTGAAGGCTGGAATGAATAGCTTTCTGTGTGCCGTTTTTTTGACAGGCAGTTGTGCTTACTGACTGATAGTCTGCCAGTACAGAAGGTTGTCTTTCATCTGGCAGGCAATTTTCCCGCAACGGTACAGATACGAAACATAAGAGCGGATAGTACAGCCTATGAGAACATATTGTCCAAGACGCTGTGGAATTTTGTTTTGCTCAAAGATGATTTTCAAAAGTTCTTCTTGAGTATGCGGTTGTTTGAGAATGGTGCAGATGTCTTTTTCTGTTGTAAGGACTGCATATCTGTTCAATTCTGCAGTTGATTCTATTTCATGATTTTTTAGAAGAGTTCCGTGTGAAGGAAGAAGAAAATCTGCATTAAGGGTTACAATTCTGCGCAAGGTCATTTTGAATGAGCCTACATCGAGCAGAAATGGAATCCAGTATTTTTTCATTCTGTCCCTGTCAAAAATGCTGTCGGCCGCAAAAAAAACTTCTTTTCCAGAAACTGTTTTTACAAGTACACCTGTCATGCCAAAATGATGACCTGGCAATGCAATGAATGTGATTTTTGTTCCGTCGCAAAGGAGCAAAGAACTTTCCGGCTTGATTAGTTGAGCGTCCAGTACGGGTCTTGCCTGATAGAAAGGTGCCTGAAGTTCTGGAAGCGGCCAGCCTCCGCATATTACAGCCTGTTCATAAGTCTGTTTTTCAAGATTGCCACGTTCTTCCTGTGTACAGAAAATTTTGCATTGTGTTTTTTCTTTTAAAAAAGCACAGCAGCTTATATGGTCTGCATGCGAGTGAGTAACAAATATAGCCTTCAATTTCCATTTGCACTTGAATTTTTCTGCAAGAGTTTCAAGAATCTCAAGTATGTCAGAAGCTCTGTCTGGACTTCCACATGTATCAACTAAATAAAAATTCAGATGCGAATATGTTTTTTCGCATATAATACCGACATTTGTTGCGTCAGAAATGTAGTAAACATTGTCTGAAATTTCATTCAGCTTTAAGTCCATTTGTTCCTCTGTTTTTATTCTGCCGGAGGCTTCAGCTTACCGACAAAAAGAATTTTTCCTTTTGCTGTCAAAATTTTTATTTCATCGTTTTCCAGAATGAGTTTTCCGTTTTTCTTCAGATGTTTTTCAAAAAAAAATTCAGCCTTGTTTTTTTTATCGGCATTATTTGAATTTTGATTATTCAGATTATTTTGGGAAAGCTTTTTAAATACTGCCCTGCAGCTGAGAGAATTTGTTTTTCGGCCTTTAAGGTAGGCATCTATAAATTCGGGAAATTCTACAAGTATCGAAAAAGAAGAATAGCCTGTTTCATTTTGTTCTTCATCTGAAAATATCAGCTGCATTCCGCCATATAGGGGAAGGTTTTCATCAATTTCAAGAGCTGCCTGCATTAAAAGCACTTCGGAGGTTCCCTTTGTTTTTTTAGAAATTCCTGCCTTTTCAAAATAGTCAGTGAAGGAATTGCAAATCATCTGGTTTGGCAGGGATTTTGGAGTCTCTGAAAGTTCTTCAAGAAAATTCTGATAAACTTCAATTCGTTTTTCCAGCAGCGAAACTGCAAACGGGTAAATGAAAGTCCTATATTCTGCCATTGACCTGAATGTTGCGGCATTTGTTTTCATAATGTCGCTGCCATACATTGTTACGGTTTTTATTTTTGGAAAATCAATTTTGTTTAAAAAAGTTATTGTTGTAATTAGCTCTACAAGAGAATATCCCCATCGGGCTTTTGTAGAATTTGAACTGTATCCCTTAAGGTCTTTAACGTCTGCACTAAGCTGCTCTATCTGTTTTTTATTTTCCATGATTACCCTGGAAATTTGCGGCGCATCAAGAATCGTATATTTTTTTTGACAGTCAAGAATTAGCTGCTGGTTTTCGATGCTGTTTTCAAGCAGTGGGGCTGTAAGATGAAATTTAGTTTTAAATTCCTGAGGTGCCATGACACTTGGTTCTGCCGTAAGGAAAATTTCATATTCCCCTGATTCTCTGCCGGTGAGGTGGACATAACTTGTTGTTGCGCTTGCAGAAAAAGAATACAGATTCAGGCTTGTTCCACTGAAAATTTCCTGAAGAATTTTTGTGAAAGCCGGATTTTCTGTGTTTAAGGTGGCACTGTCAAATGACGGAGTTACAAAATAATTTCTTGGCGTACCGTCAAATCCTGGATCTTTTTGCATGAGGAAGGTCCAAAGTTCCAGAGGATAAAGCAGAATGCTGACACTTTCTCCTGAAAAATCATCTTTTAAAATCAGGTTGCATGAACCCTCGCTTGTCAGCGTAAAATCTTCAATGGCACAGGAAATACCTTCTATTTTTTTTGAATTTTTGTAAATGCTGCCTTTATATGAAAACTCATGTTTTTTTCCTGTTTGTGCAACATTTGTAAGGTAAGATGTTTCAGGGATTTCCATGGCAGCACGGACGAATGTCCAGTTTTCTTCGTCTATCTGCTTCTGGTAAAATCCTGGCTGCCCATCATCGGAAAGACCTGCTACTTTCAGGCTTCTGGCACTGTTTCCTCGTCCATTTTGCGAAATGCTTATGAATTTTGAAAGTTTTGCCTTTCCGTGCAGCGGAATTTGGGGCTGCTTTTTCCATTCTTCATTTGGCAGACCCCATAAAGTGTAGTTAGAGCGGTAGTCTGTGCCTGAATATTTTTGTTCTGGCGGGTTATATGAATATTTAAAGAACATTGGATCGCAGCCCATTGTATCAAAATCAATCAGTCGGGTGTACATTTCCCCTGCATTGTTGATAAGAAATAAGGTTGAGCCGCTTACGCTCATATTTTCTGCAATAAAACTGCCGCGTTCTGGTCCCAGAATTGTTTTTGAAAAAGAACAGGGAAGTCCAGAATCTGTAAATCGAATTTCCTGTCCATTTTCTGAAAGCATATAGATTGTTTCAAGCCCCATCGTACCATAATGATGGTCATGACCGAAAATGTCAGTGTACCATAGGATGTCGCGGCGACGTACTCCTATTCCCCAGGCTCTTGCCTTTTTGAAATTTTCATCTTTTATCAGCTGAATTCTCTTTGGCCAGCCAAAATCATCATGCCATTCAAAAGGTTTGTCAACGGTTGCAGTCTGTGTATAACATCGGTACATGTGATTTTCTGAGTCAAATGCAAAAATTGTATCACCGTCAGCGGCAATTTCAACAATTTCTTTTGGAGTTTCAAACCATTCATGCCCGGAAAGTCTTTCTCCACGTGGAAAAAAAGGCAGACCTGTGCCAAGAAAAAGAGACCATTGAGTTTGACCATCTTCCTTTGACCAAATCCTTCCATTGTAGATTGTAAACTGATGCCCTGTTAAAAAAGCCTGTGTTTGCGTAGAAACAAAAATTTGAGGTGGCATAAATCCATTTATGGAAAGTTCTTTGTTTTCTTGAGAAAAAATTCCCTGGGTTTGTACAAGAGTTAAAATACCCAGAAAGAAAACCGTTTTTTTTACAAAACTTTTAACCATAATGACAATAATAGTAAATTTTTTTATAAAATGCTATTGAATTTTCTTTTATTTTTTTTTACTGAATGCAGCTGATTTCGTTTATTTTGTGACAAGTTCTTTTTATTGACATGATAGTAACTAGTTGCTATTATAAAAGTAAAGGAAAAACAGCCAGAATGGAGAAAAACAGGGTTTTTGAAGTGCAGGATGAGTTCATGCACACAAAGAAAATTATTTTTGCAGAGCTTTTTATTTTGCAGAACAAAATTCAGACTAAATTTGACAAATGGATTGGCGAAATATCAAGCAAACAGTTTTTGATTCTCATTATTGTGGCTGCATTTCCAACGCCTCCGTCTTTAACGGAAGTTGCATTGCGTGCAGGCTGTTCCAGACAGAATATAAAAAAAGTTGCCGCTGTCCTGGAAAAAAAAGGTTTTATTTCTCTATCCGGTGAGCAGGGAAGCAGGGCAGTTCGGATTGTCCTTCAACAGAAATTTTTTGATTTTTATGACAGTTTTATAGAAAAAGCAGAACTTGGTCTGAACAGACTTTTTTCCACCGTAAGCAGCAGCGAAGCAAGCTCTTTTTTGGACAGCCTGAAAAAAATCAAGGAAAATGTTGAAAAAGTACAAGTTGAATGACTTGGTCTGGCATTTTATGTGCGGATTTATATTTTATTATAAATAGTAACTAGTTACTAGGGGGTTTTTATGACAGTTAAGAAAAATGAAATCCATTGTACAGAGGTTAATTCTGGATTTTCTGCAATTTCCTTAAAAAAACTTTGTTTCAGTAGAATTCTGCAGGTTTTACTGAAATCTCTGCTTTTTGCCATCTTCACAGGAATCATTGCATTTTTTGCCCATTATATAAGTGACAGATTCATTTTTCATGTTCACGGAAGACCTGGTAATGAAAAAGTTCTTCTAATGATTTACGTATCTTTTGAAAAATTCCTTATGGCCATTGCATTTTATCTGCTTGGACGAAAAATTCCTGTAAAAAATCCAGTTTTAAAAGCTGTTGTCTTTGTTGGACTCGACTGGATTTCCAACTATATTCCACAGGTTATGGGTCTTGCTTTTGCTGATGGTGTTATTGCAGAAAAAGCATTTTCTACTTCAATTTTGTTTTGTGATTCCCTTGTTTATATGATTTCAGGCATTGCTCTTGGGCTGATTTTTTATGAACAAACAGAAACTTCATGCATTTCATGTTCTGCGCACTCGTTTTTTAAGGCAGCCGCAGTTTCTGCCTTTACTTTTCCAGTTTTAGTGGCAGTTTTTGATTTTTTCATGCAGTTTGCATTTCCAGCTTTTTCAAGTATTGCTGTCATTCAGGTTTCGCAGGAGCTTGCATCTGTGTTCCGTATAAATTTTTACAGCTGGTTTGTTGTAACTGGGGGATTTTTTACTGTTTTTTACAGACTTACGGAATTTAACTGCCATGGAAGTTTTGCATATTTTTCATTGGTATATGGCCTTCTTTTATGGACTCCTGTTGTTATGTTTATGGTTCTTTTCGGTACGGCATTTTTTCCAACGCTTGTTTATTCACTTGCTTTTTTAGGGATAATTTTATTTGTAGGCTTTTTGAATAAACTTATTCTCTGTGGAGATCAAAAAGATGTATGGCTGCGTTAATGACTGCCTTAATTGACCAAGTATTGCATAAAATTTATAATGAAACGCTATGAACAGACGTTTAATTACTTCCGCTTTACCTTATGTAAATAATATTCCTCATCTTGGAAATTTGATCCAGATGCTTTCAGGTGATGTTTTTGCCCGTTTTTGCCGTAATCGCGGGTATGACACTCTTTATATTTGCGGTACAGATGAATATGGTACTGCAACAGAAACAAAGGCTATCGAAGAAGGCAAAGATCCTCGTTCTCTTTGCAACCACTATTATCAGGAACACACAAAAATCTACAAATGGTTCAACATAAATTTTGATAAGTTTGGACGCACTTCAAATCAGCAGTGTACGGAAATTACGCAAAGCCTTTTCAATGATTTGGATGCTTCAGGTCTTATTAAGGAACATCTGAACAGACAGCTTTTCTGTAAAACTTGTAATATGTTCCTGGCAGACCGATATGTTGACGGAATTTGTCCAAAATGCGGTTCTGCTGGTGCTCGTGGTGACCAGTGTGATGCCTGCGGTGCATTGCTTGATCCTGTTGAACTTAAAGAACCAAAATGCCATACCTGCGGTTCAACACCAGAATTACGTGAAACAAAACATCTTTACATAGATTTGCCAAGTATTTCCTCCAGACTTAATGAATGGATGGAAAAGGCTTCTGTAGAGGGCAGGTGGGCAGACAATGCTGTAAATGTTACAAAGGCATGGATTCGCGATGGTTTGAATGAACGGGCCATTACTCGTGACTTAAAATGGGGAATCCCAGTTCCAAAGCCTGGCTATGAAGATAAGGTTTTCTATGTTTGGTTCAATGCTCCAATCGGCTACCTTTCAATTACAAAACAACTTGCTGACGAACTTGCAAAATCTGGAAGACAGACTTTTGACTGGAAATCCTGGTGGTTGCCTTCTGAATCTGAAGAAGCAAAAGGTAAGGGCAAAGTTGAACTGTTCCAGTTTATCGGCAAAGACAACATTCCTTTCCATACAGTAATTTTCCCATGTACACTTCTGGGTTCTCCTCATGACTGGACAAAACTTTACCACATGTCGTCAACAGAATATCTTAATTACGAAGACGGCAAATTTTCAAAAAGCCGTGGAGTAGGTGTGTTTGGAAGCGATGCAATTGAAACAGGAATCCCTGCAGATGCATGGAGATTCTATATTTTCTACAATCGCCCTGAAAAACAGGATTTCCAGTTTACTTGGAAAGATTTTCAAGAAAAAATGAATTCTGAACTTATTGGAAATCTTGGAAATCTTGTAAACAGAACATTGCTTTTCGTAAATAAATACTATGACGGCATTATTCCTGAAGCTTCAGCTGATGAGGAACTGTGGTCTGAAGTTCGCAGACGTGAAGAAAAAATCACAGACTTGCTTGAGTGGGCAAATTTGAAAGATGCTTTCCATGAAATGTTTGCCATTGCAGATCTTTGCAATAAAAAGTTTCAGGCTGGTGAACCTTGGAAAACTCGTACTACAGATCCTGCTTCTGCTGCCAGTTTAATTCATAATCTTTGCTATGTAATAAAAGATTTGATGATTATGATGAATCCATATATGCCACAGTATACTCAGAAAGTAATGTCTTACTTCGGTCTTTCAATTCAGGAATCTAAAGTTGGCATGGAAACAAAATCTGGTCTTGTATGGGCTGATTTGGGAAAAACAGAAGGGCTTTCAAAAATAGGTCCGACAGAAATTTACTTTACACCGATGGATCAGAAAACTATGCTTGCATTCCGTGAAAAATTCAGCGGAAAACAGAAAGACAGAAATGAAAAAGCTTCTGCAAAGGATTCTAAAAAGAACAAGCCTGCTGCAAAAACAGAAGATGAGTTGCTTTCTCCTGAAGAACAAGTTGCTCACTATAATAAGAATATTGTCCTTAAGGTTGCAAAGGTCGTAAAAATTGCCCGAAATCCTGAATCTGACAAACTTTATATCGAATATCTTGATGACGGCAGTGGAAATGAACGCGTAATTCAGAGTGGTCTTGTACCTTATCTGAAAGAAGAAGAAATTCTTGGAAAACACATTATTCTTGCAGATAATCTTGCTCCAAGAAAAATGCGTGGCATAGAAAGCCGTGGAATGCTTCTTGCTGCTGATTATAAAGATGAAAACGGCAAAGACTGTGTTGAACTTCTTACAGCTCCATGGGCAGCTCCTGGAACAAAGGTTGTGCTTGAAGGTGCCGATGTAAACGCTGAAAAACCCGAACAGATTACGGCAGATGTATTCTTTAAAGTTCAAATCAGCATAAAAGAGCATAATGCTGGAATTAACGGTATAAAGCTCTTGGCTGATGGAAAGGCTATTACAACTGAAAAAACAGTAAATGGCGAGGTTCATTAATTCTGTGTACTCGTTTGAGATAAAAATTCTTTCATCGGATGAAAATTCAGAAAGAGATTTGCAGGAACGTTTCCTGCAGTCGCCGTTTTGGGCTTCCTTTAAGGCTATGCACGGCTGGACTGCAAAACGTTTTGCAGTTTCTGCAATGTCAGATTCTGGTGAAAAAATTCAATGTACTGTCTGCGTTCTTTTAAGAGTTTTTCGCTTTGCGTTTATTAATTTTTCTCTTGGTTATATACCACTTGCACCAGAATTCAGTATTTTTGCTGAAAAATCTGCAGAAAGTGAGTTAAAACGTCTTGAAAAATATAGTGCTTTTTTAGTTGAATTTGAAAAGGCTGTAAAAAAAATCCTGCCGTCCAATCTTTTGTTTTTGCGTTATGACCTGCCTGTTGATTTTTCAACTTGTCAGGAGCGGGATTTTTGTGTTTCTTCCATAAAGAAACTGGCTCTTGCCAATAAACTTCCGCTGAAAAAAGCATTTACGGATATTCAGCCGCCTGACACAACTGTTCTTGATTTGACAAAATCAAAAGAAGATTTGCTTTCTGCAATGAAGCCAAAATGGCGCTATAATATCCGTCTGGCAGAAAAAAAAGGCGTTTGCGTAAAGTTTTTTACGGCTCATTCGCCTGATTTTGAAAAAGCTCTTGATGTTTTTTATGAGTTGTATGAAACAACAGCCCATCGTGATGGAATTGCAATTCATGCTAAATCTTATTATTCGGATTTGTTAAAACTTTCTGAAAACTATAAGAATGCACCGGAAGTTCGCCTTTATATTGCAGAAAATGAAGGCGACAGCCTTGCTGCAATTATTACTTTGTTCTGCAAAAAAGAGGCCGTTTATCTTTACGGAGCATCCAGCAATGTTAAAAGAAACCTTATGCCTGCCTATCTTTTGCAATGGGTGGCTATAAACGATGCAAAAGCACATGGCTCTGCCTTGTATGATTTTTATGGAATTCCGCCTGTTGAAGACGAAAACCATCCGATGCATGGTCTTTTCAGGTTTAAAACTGGTTTTGGCGGAAAAATCATTCACAGACCAGGCTGTGTAGATGTTCCTGTAAAGTTTTTTTACAGTTTTTACTGTCTGGCAGAACATTTGCGAGCATTTTTCCATAAGAAAATAAAAAAAATACTTGCAGGCCGTTGAAAAAAAATGCTTTGCAGTTTCTGATGGCAATTTGATAACCTGTTTGTTTTCTCTGGGATTGCAGGATGATTCCTTCGTAAACTTTTTGTAAAATAATCAATCTGTTGTATACAAAACTTGAGTTTTTGTCATTTTTAATGTATGATTGCGCACATGAGAAGATATGCATTATTTATAATTACTTCTGTTTTTTTGTTTTTAGCCTGCACTGGTAGCGAACGAAAAACAACTTCAGTGGTTAGAATCAATATCAGCTCAGAACCTGATAGTCTTGATCCATGGCAGTCAGCAGCTGCTGATACCGCTTCCATTTTTGACAATGTATTTGAAGGACTGCTGAAAGCATCTCCAGATGGAAAATTAATTCCTTGCATTGCAAAAAATTATTCTATATCTGAAGATAAGTTGACTTATAGTTTCAATTTGAATAAAAATATTGTTTTTCATAACGGTCAGAAACTTACAAGCAAAGATGTTCTTTTTACTTACAATAGGCTTACAGGTCTTGACGGAAAAAAAGCTGTTTCCAATAAGTTTGGTTCTGTAAAATCAATTTCTGCACCTGATGAATATTCATTTGTTGTAACGCTTTCAAAACCTGATGCTTCTTTTGTAGCGCTTAATACTTCTGCAATTTTACCTGAAGGTTATGACAATCAGGCTGAAAAACCTATTGGAACTGGTCCGTATAAATTTGAATCTTATACACCTGGCCAAAAAGTTGTGTTTGCCAAAAATGCTGAATATTACGATACTTCAAAATCTGGCAAAATTGAACGTGTTGAAGTTTACATAATGAAGAATTCTGCAGCTGTTGTTTCTGCATTGAAGTCAAATCAGCTTGATATTGCCTATTTTATCAACGGAGAAGACGGAAAGCTTTTGGAAAAAGATTTCAATGTTACTTCTTCAGCTCAGAATATGGTTCAGCTTTTTGGATTGAATAATTCATACAAACCATTGTCTGACCTTCGTGTAAGAAAGGCAATCAATTTTGCAGTAAACAAGAAAGATATTATCGATGGTGTTTGGGCAGGCTTCGCAACTGAACTTTATACCAATTTCAGTCCTGTTTTTAAAGAATTTTACAATGATGGACTTTCTGGCCTTTATGAATTCAATGTTGAAAAGGCAAAGGCTCTTATGAAAGAATCTGGCTATGAGAACGGATTTGAGCTTACAATTACAGTTCCATCAAATTACGAACCACATGTCAGGACTGCAGAAATTCTTTCAAGCCAGCTTGAAAAAATCAATATTCATGCAAAACTTGAACTTGTAGAATGGGCTACTTGGCTTGATCAGGTTTATACAAAGGCTGATTATCAGTCGACAGTAATTGCATTTAATGGGAAACTTGAACCAAATGACATTCTTGTTCGTTATGTTTCAACTAACAAGAGAGATTTTATAAAATTTACAAATGCAGAATATGATGCTCTCATAAAAGCTGCCATTACTGAAACGAATTTACAGAAACGCATTGCAATGTATAAGGACTGCCAGAAGATTATGACAGAAAATGCTGCCTCTGTATTCATCTGTGATCCAAACTTGATTGTTGCATCAAAGAAAAATTTGCATGGCTATACTTTCTATCCTGTTACGTTTATAGATTTTTCAACTTGGTATTATGAATGATTTATTCAGGAACGAAGATACATTTCTTTTTTATTTGAAAAAAGCTTGCGGCTTTTTAATTACAATTTTCGCAGTTTCTGTCGTTACTTTTGTAACGTTTCAGGTTTTGCCAGGCGATCCTGCCTTGGTTATTCTAGGTATGGACAGTGATCCTGTGCAGCTTGAAAATCTTCGTTCTGAAATGAATTTAGATCAGAATCCCTTGATGCGTTACCTTATATGGATTGGAAATGCATTAAGGGGAAATCTTGGGCGTTCCTTTCGCTATCAAAAAAGCGTAAATTCAATTATTTTCAGTGCTTTTTCCGTGACGTTGCAGCTTGCTGTTTTAGTTTTTCTGATAACGGTTTTTCTTGGAATTCCTCTTGGAATATGGCTGGCTCGTCATGATAAGGAGAAAAAATCGCTTCCTGTGAGTTTTGTTGCACAATTAGGAATTTCGATTCCTGCATTTTGTACAGCTCTTTTTTTTATTATTGTTTTTTCTGTAAAACTGAATTTACTACCATCTATGGGCTATGTTCCTCTTTTCCAAAACCCAATCGAATGTCTTAAGTCCTTGCTGTTGCCAGCTTTTTCTATTTCATTTGGAACTGTTTCTGTACTTATGCGTTATATGCGTTCCTCTGTGCTGAATCAGCTCAGAAAAGATTACGTCCGTACAGCAAGAAGCAAAGGAATGAGCGAAAATCTTGTGTTTAAAAATCATATAATCCGTAATTCCCTTATTCCTGTGATTACAGTTTTAGGAATGCTGACAGCAGAAATTCTTGGTGGCAGTATAATTGTTGAAAATGTTTTTTCGCTTCCTGGAATAGGCAAACTGCTTTCAAGCTCTATTTCTTCAAGGGATTTTCCATTGATTCAAGGTCTTGTACTTTATCTTTCTGTAATTGTAGTTGCCTGTAATTTTTTTGTTGACATTTTCTATTCCATAATAGATCCCAGAATCAGGCTGAGGGGGTCGCATTGATGAAAAAACGTATTTCAGATGCAAAATTTACAATAGGACTCTCAATAGTTGCTTTTCTCTTTTTGATTATGCTCTCAAGTTTTTTTTATCTGCCGTATAATCCGAACGAAGTTTCAATCAAAGAAAAGTTTTTGTTTTTTTCTGCCAGGCATATTCTTGGAACTGATGGACTTGGAAGAGATGTCTTTTGCAGAGTTTTAATTTCTCTTCGTGTTTCTTTTTTTATTGGTTTTTCAGCAGCAACTTTTGGATTTTTGACAGGCACTTTATTGGGATCTTTTGGCGGATTTTTTGGCGGAAAAACTGATGCTGTGATTACAAAAATCATAGATGTTCAGATGGCCTTTCCTGGAATCCTCATGGCATTGATGCTTGTGTCTATCCTTGGTCCAAGTATGGCAACGACATTGCTCGCTCTTTGCATTATGTCAGTTCCTCGATTTGCCAGAATTTCAAGAGGCGGTTTTATAAAATTCAGAAATTCACCTCTGGTTCTTGCTCAAAAAGCTCGTGGAGCTTCCGTGATGCGCATAATGTTTCTGCATGTTTTGCCAAATATTCGTGGGGAACTTATGGTTACTTACACATTGACTTTTGCTATTTCTATAATGAATGAATCTGGTTTAAGTTATTTAGGGCTTGGCGTTCAACCTCCGGCTGCAAGTTTTGGCAAGATGCTCAGTGATGCCCAAAGTTCAATTTTTCAAGCTTCATGGGTTATTTTGATTCCTGCGTTTTTTCTTGCATTGCTTGTAATTGGCTTTACATTGCTGAGCGATGGTTTTATTTCAGTACAGGAAGGAAAATCATGAGTTGCAATGATGTTTTAAATATTCAGGATTTTTCACTTTCCTTTTTGATGAGCGGAATTCCTTCTTTTGCTGTAAAAAATATCTCTTTAACCGTAAAAAAAGGGGAAATTGTCGGATTGGTTGGTGAATCTGGCTGCGGAAAAACAATGACTGCGTTGAGCTGTATAGGGCTTCAGCCTGAAGATGCAGCCTTATCAGGAAAAATCCAGATTTGCGGTGAAAATATACTTGATTTTTCTTCCAGTAAATGGACTGATTTTAGGGGAAAAACGGTTTCGATGATTTTTCAAGAGCCTATGACATCTTTGAATCCTGTTGAAAAAGCGGGCATTCAGATTGCCGAAACTGGAATTCTTCATGGACTGACCAAAAATCAGGCAGAAGAAAAAGCCCGGATGCTCATGAATGAATTGAATTTGGAAAATTCCATGCTTTATCATGCTTATCCGCATCAGTTGTCTGGTGGACAGCGTCAGAGAATTATGATAGCATCTGCCCTTATGAATGAGCCGGAATTGCTTATTGCTGACGAACCTACAACCGCTTTGGATGCAGCAACCCGCTTTCAGATTATAAAATTGCTTCAAAAAATGAATGCTCTTTTTAATACTGCAATACTGTTTGTTTCCCACGATTTGCTGCTTGTAAAACAGCTTTGTTCTAGAATTTTTATAATGTATGCAGGGAGCATTCTTGAATGCGGAAAAACACAGGAAGTTCTTGAAAATCCATGCCATCCTTACACAAAAGCCCTTCTGAATGCAATTCCTTCGTTTTCAAAAAAGAATTTTCCGATTGAAACTGTTTCTGGCTTCGTACCTCCTGTAAATTGCCGTAGCGAAGATTTATCATATTTGCATGAACGCTGGCCACAAGTAAGCCAAAAATGCTATGCAGAAACATCGCAGCTGCAGACAGAACACAAAGTTTTCTGTCATAAGCATAAAAGGTTGGAGTCGGTATGAATGAAGAACTGATTTTTAACTGTAAAAATTTGTCCAAGACCTATTCTGATTCTGTTGGTCGCAAAGTTCAGGCTTTAAAGAATGTCAGTCTTGAAATAAAAAAAGGTGAAACCTTTGGATTGATTGGTGAATCGGGTTCTGGAAAAACAACTTTGGGCTATACAATGCTTAATTTGCTGAATTCTTATTCTGGAAAAATTTATTTTTATGGAAAAGATATTTCTGAATTTAATCATTTCCAGAAAAAAGAATTCCGCAGAAAGTGCCAGATAATTTTTCAGGATCCATATTCTTCTATTGACGGCAATATGTCAATTTCAGCACTTATAAGAGAAGGTTTGGATATTCATCATATTGGCAGTTCAAAAAATGAAAGAAATCAGATTGTCGAAGAAATAATGGAAAGTGTAGGGCTTGATTCTTCCATGAAAAACAGAAAGCCTGAAACTCTTTCTGGAGGACAAAGGCAGAGAATTGCAATTGCTCAGGCTCTTGTGCTGCATCCTGAATTTATTGTCTGTGATGAAATTGTTTCATCTCTTGATGTTCTTATTCAGGCTCAGGTCTTAAATCTGTTAAAAGACTTGCAGAATAAATATTTTTTGACGTATTTTTTTATTTCGCACGATTTAAATGTGGTATCATATATGGCAGATAGAATTGCCGTGATGTATAAGGGTGAAATTGTTGAATCTGGTACAACGGAAAAATTGATGAAAAATCCAGAACATCCTTATACAAAAGCGCTTTTCAGCTATGCAGGATTGTCTGACAGGAAACTTTGATTTTTTATAAGGATATGTTGATTTCTTCAGTGCTTTGCGCTGTAAAAAGGGTATAAAACCCGATTTTTTCTTTTGGGATGGTGGTTTTTATGACAGAAAACTTGGAAAATTCTTACAGACGCCCTACTTGGGACGAATATTTTATGGAAGTTTGCCGCGCAGTTGCAAAACGTGCTACTTGTGACCGTGGAAGATCTGGCTGTGTAATTGCAAAAGATAACCAGATTCTTGTTACAGGCTATGTAGGCTCTCCAGCAGGGCTTCCTCACTGTGATGAAGTCGGACACTTGATGCGCAAGGCTTTGCATTTGGATGGTTCCATTACGCAGCATTGTGTAAGAACCGTTCATGCGGAACAGAATGCCATCTGTCAGGCAGCAAAGAAAGGCATTTCAATTGACGGAGCAACTTTGTACTGCAAAATGACGCCCTGCAGAACTTGTGCGATGCTTATAATCAACTGTGGAATAAAAAGGGTTGTATGTGAAAACCATTATCATGATGAACAGGATTCTCTTGAAATGTTCAGTCAGGTAGGAATTAGTATTGAACACATAAATGATTCTGTGCAGACTTACAAAAATATGTAAATCTAGCAGAAGATAAAAATATACAGCAAAAAATCGGGTAAGACATTTTTGATAATTTGCCTTGCCCGATTTTTTTTCTAAAGATTTGCAATCAGCCAGTCTTTAAATTGTTCGTAGCTGTTTTCCATTGGTATTGCATGATCCGGAAGGTGCATAACTGCTTCCAGACGGGAAGGCATTGGAGGTTCTCTGCCTATGGCCTTGCTTACAGTTGCCCCAAATTTTGCAGGATCTGCAGTTTCAAGTACAATTCCAACAGCTTTGCCATTTATTACTGCATCGGCCCAGTCTGGCAAGTTTGCGGTAAGCCCTGGCTTTGTGTAATCACCTTTACATCCTTGTGCAAGAGTTGCCAGAGCACCGCTTCTTATATCATTCCAGGCTTTCCATGCTACAGCTCCGTGCGGGTCAATAATATAGCCTGTTTTCCTGTTACACTCTTTGATTGCGTCAATAATTCCTTCATTATCAAGCCAATAAGATGCAAAGAGATGGCGGACTTCTTCCAGAGAATACATTGCTGCAATTCTTTCATAGTTGCTTGGAGCGCCAACATCCATTGCGTTTGCATAAGTTTCAACAGAAGAGCGGGCATTATATGAACCAGTTGCAATCCAGTCGGGAATCGTGTGGTTTGCATTTGTTGCAGCCATAAATCCTGTAATTGGAGCCCCCATTTCCCTTGCTATAAGTCCTGATGTAAGATTTCCAAAATTTCCTGATGGAACAATCGTAATGATTGCAGGATTTTCTATTTTGCTGTCATGCAGGCAACGATTTTTTACAGCCATTGCAGAGTACATATAATAAAAAGACTGTGGCAGAAGCCTTGAAATATTAATTGAATTTGCAGAAGAAAGCCGGAATTTTTTTCTAAGTTCTTTATCTGTAAATGCCGTTTTAACAAGCTTCTGGCAGTCATCAAAAGTTCCTTTTACTTTTAAGGCTCTTACATTGCCTGTAAATGTTGAAAGCTGCTTTTCCTGTAGAGGACTGATTTTTCCCTCTGGATAAAGAATCGTAACATCAAGACCTTCAACTCCAAGGAAAGCACTTCCTACAGCACTTCCAGTATCTCCTGACGTTGCAACCAGAATATGCAGGCGGTCATTTTCTGTTCTGTTAAAATAAGACATTACACGAGCCATAAAACGTGCACCAAAATCTTTGAATGCACAGGTCGGACCATGTGAAAGTTCAAGAATATAGGTTACCTGATCAATTGGTGCAACTTTTGAAATAAACGGATACGCATCCTGAATAATATGATTCAAATCTGCATCAGGAATTTCCCCTTCTACGTAGGGTTTTGCCATGTTGAAAGCAACATCGCAAAATGCAGGTTCAATCGTTTTGTTCAAAAAATCTGCACTTAGTTTTGGATATGATGTAGGAATATAAAGTCCGCCAGTAGCAGAATTCATACCGTTCATTACAGCTGTTCTGAAATCACATTTTACAGTTTTGTCCCTTGTATCAGTGTAAATCATGTTTTTTTCCTTACATATTGAAAATAATAGACTGTCCAATTTCTTGGGCAAGCTTTTCCCGTGTCATATTAATAGCTTTCCAGTCCTGAATGTCAGTACAGGAAGTCTGTTTTTTTGTTGAATAAAGCACTTTTCCAGTTTTTAAATCCATGCAGCTTACAGTCGCTGTCAAAGAACAAGTGAATCCTGTGTCGCCTTTAGTTATCGGTTCTGCATATTTGATTGTTCCAAAAACCAGGTATGAAACTGAACTACGGACAAATTCTGGAATTCCACTATATACCGCCTGAGCGTCATCAATGTCCTTTGAAGGAACGTCATAATTTCCTACACCTGAAAAACCGCTGTTTATCAGCTCTTTTAGTAGCAGTGAAGAAGAAGCCGTTTCCCTAAGAGGAATGTTTTTCTGGCTGTAATCAATCAGGCTTATAAGTCCACCTCGTTTCATAAGGTTTGTTTTTACCTTCCATTCTGCACTTACGCCCTTGGCTTCTGCAATCTTCTGAAGATCTTCATTTTCTGAATCTGGTGCAGGGAAAAAATATGCTTTCGCATTACATGAAAAATCTGCTGCAGAAGGCATGAATGAAATAGTTCCGTCAGAACCTGTTTTAAGAACCTCTTCTGAATAGGAAATTTTTCCATTTTTATTTTCTGATGGATAGCGTACTTTTAGTTGAAAGTCTGCTACAGGATTTTTTTCTGAATCAGAAACTTTTACAACAAACGGCTTTGCAAATGAACGTCCTTTTGTTGCTATGCCAGGTGATGAAATTACAGATAAAGTGATTTTTTCTAGAGATTTGGTGTAAAGTTCAGCTTCTGACTTTTCTTGAATTTTTTCTTCTGGTGCAGAATTTTCAATTATGTTGTTATCGTCTGTGTTGTTATCGCTAGAAATATCTTTTTCAGAAACAGATTTTGCTTCATCAGTGATTTTTACATTTTCTTCGATAACACTCTGTGTTGATTTGCAGGCAAAGCTTAAAACTGAAGCTGCAACAATGAAACTGAAAACTACCTTTTTCATATTTTGCATCCAAAAATCTTTTTTATTTTAATGTAAAGGCATTTGAAAAGAACTTTTGTTTTTCAAAATCCTATTTAATATCGTAATTATATTCTCTTTTTTTAAGAATCACAAGCTAAATGTTTTTTTTGTATCAGAAAAACCGTTTTTTTTTTCTCGCAGAAACGTGAAATTTACCGTATTTTTTTTCTGCTGTTTTTTAAAATTATAGTTTTTTTTTAGATTTCCTATTGCATAAAAAAAATTTTTTTCTATAACATTATGCGTATGAGATGTACAAAGCTGATAATTAATCTTGCTGATTTGCGCCATAATTTTTTTGAAATAAAGAAAACTGTCGGCGAAAAAATAAAAGTTTGTGCTTCTGTAAAGGCAGATGCATACGGACATGGTGCTGTAAATTGCGCAAAGGAGCTTGAATCTTGCGGAATTGATTTTCTTGCCGTTGCAACTGTTGATGAAGGAGTTGAACTTCGGAAAAATGGCATAAAAGTTCCAATCCTTATGCTAAGCCTCTGCTGTCCTGAAGAAGTTAGAGTTGCCGTAAAAAATAATCTTACACCTCTTGTTTTTGATGAAGAATACATAGATTTGTTTGAACAGGCTGCTGCCTTAGAAAATGCTGAAGAATTTTCTGTTCATCTTGCTGTAGATTCCGGAATGGGACGAATTGGCTGTATGCCAGAACGTTCTGGCATACTTGCCCTGTATATTTCAGAAAAGCCCCATCTTGTTTTAGGCGGAATCTGTACTCATTTTGCCTGTGCTGACAGCTTGGAGCAGACTGATGTTGATTATACTTTGCAGCAGCTGGAAAAATTCAACTTAGCCTGTATGTCTGTTGAAAAGGCAGGGATAAATCCAGGTATAAAGCATTGTTCCAGTTCTGCTGCAGCCTTAAACCTGTCTTCTGCAAATTTTGACATGATACGGGCAGGCCTTATCCTTTATGGATATTATCCAAGTCAGATTACAGAAAATTATCTTGCTTCAACTGGCAGAAAGGTTGAGTTAAAAAAAGTCATGACTTTTCAAACTGAAGTTGTTGCTGTCAGACCATTTAAAAAAGGTCAGTCAGTTTCTTACGGACACACATGGACTGCAAGTGAAGATACTCTGATTGCTGTACTGCCTGTTGGTTATGCGGACGGTTTGCGCCGAAGTTTTTCACCTGGCATAAAAGTCTGCATAAATGGAAAATTGTATCCTGTCTGTGGCAGAATTTGCATGGATCAATGCATGGTCAACATTGGAAAAGATAATGCAGATGTAAAGCGCTGGGATACAGCTGTTATTTTTGGCACTTGCCCGCAGGGAAATGCAATGACAGCGGATGACCTTGCAGTTTTGGATTCTACAATTTCTTATGAAATAATGACAGGAATTTCAAAACGCGTACCTAGAATTTATCTTTAAACATACAGCAGGAACTTGAAGCCTGCTGTAATTGGAAGTTACCATGTCTGATGCATGTTCAGGCTTAATTCTTTTTTTATTTCTGCAACCAGATAGAATGAACCTGTTGCAAGCAGTACGGCATCTTCCTTTTCTGCATTTTCCAAAGCTTTACGTATTGCTGTCCTGTAGTCTTCAATTGCTGTGTATGTTAAGCCTGCAGAGTCAAAAGCCAGTTTTAGAGCGTTAATATCACTGTGTTTTACAGAGCCTGGTTTTGTCAAAATTATTTTTTCAAATCGATTTTTTAACAGTTCGGCAATGGCTGTCATGTCTTTGTCTGATGCACAGGCAAAGAGCAGGTGAGCTTTTTTTTGCGGAAAAAGCGTGTTGAACGTGTTCATAGTAAATTTTATGCTGTTTACTGTGTGAGCGCCATCCAAAATTATTCTGTCAGAAATTGTTTCAAATCTTCCTGGCATAAAGGCTTTTTCAAGACCAGAAGCGATGATTTCTTCATCCAGCTGCGGCAAGAGAAGTTTTGCGGCACAGGCAGCAATTGCTGCGTTTTCAGCCTGAATTTTTCCAAGTAGTTGAAGTTCTGCGCAGACAGGTTTTTTGAAAAGTTTTCCTGAAATCTGAGTTTTCATTTTAAAATGCTGAAAAGTAGAGGGTTGATTTTCCTTTAATGAGAAAGTTTTACTTGATAAATTTTCTGAAAGTGTATTATTTTTTATACATCTTGATATATATTCTATTGACAATCTGTCTACCAGCTGTTCAATTTTGTAAAATGGAGCATTTTTTTCCATTGCCTTTTCTTCAAAGATTTTTTCTGCTTCATTTTCCTGTCTTGCAGAAATTACAGGCGTGTTTTCTTTTATGATTCCGGCTTTTTCTGCTGCAATTTGGGCGAGTGTGCTGCCTAAAAATTGTGTGTGTTCCAGTTCAATTGGCATTAAAATGCAGAGTTCTGGGGTTAGAACGTTAGTTGCGTCAAGGCGTCCTCCCAGACCTGTTTCAAATACACTGAAATTGTTTTTTGCCTGCCTGAAGCACAGAAATGCATAAATTGTAACCAGTTCAAACCATGTAACAGGCCTTTGCCCCGGAAGCTGGTCTGTTTTTGTGGAATTTACGCAGCTTTTTAATTCCTGTGCGGCCTTTTCATAAATTTCTTCGGAAAAGCAGCTGTGTGCAGTTCCTATTCGTTCAATAAAATCAATGATGTGCGGAGAAGTGTAAAGTCCTGTTTTTGCTCCAGATTCTTCAAGAATTGAACTGAGCATGGCAGAAACTGACCCCTTGCCCTTGGAACCTGCAATGTGAACTGAAGGACAGAATGTTTCAGGATTTCCAAGTTTTCTGCAGAAAAACTGTACGGTATCTAGCCAAAAAATATTTTTTTCAGGTTTTTTTTCAAAATTTAAAAAAGAATCTAGCCATTTTTCAAGTTCGGTAACGCATTTATATTGAGACATGAGCGAATTATAAATTTTTGAGTTTGCAGAGTAAAGCTATTTTAACAGCTATTTTAAAAACACTTCCTTTGAAAAACATAATTTTCTCATTGTCATGTTTTCCAAAGGTGTGTTTTATGATATAATCGCGTATCGTGCATTCAGAATGGCACTTGAAAAATTTAAAAATGAGCTCAGTATTTTGAAAAATATTTACTGATTCATCAATTTGTTTAAGAGGTTTTTTATGTCTAGTGAAATAGATTATTCTTCTAATGGAAGTTATGAAGCTGCTGTAGAGCGTAGCCGTAAAATTGAAGCTGATATTGCTGTAAATCCCAAAAAATACAGGGTTTTGACAGGGGACAGGCCTACAGGTCGCTTGCATATTGGGCACTATTTCGGTTCTCTTCAGAATCGTGTAAGACTTGCCGAACTTGGCGTTCCGACAATGATTCTTATTGCTGACTACCAGGTTTTGACAGACCATGATGCTTTTGACAAAATAAGCCAGAATACGAAACAGCTTGTTATAGATTATCTTGCTGCCGGTATAAATCCTGAAAAACAGGATGTAATTATTTATCCGCACAGTTATGTTCCTGAAGCAAATCAGCTGATGATTCCTTTTCTTACGCTTGTGTCCAATGCAGAACTTAGCCGGAATCCGACGGTAAAGGAAGAAATTCAATCTGCCGGTTTGACTAATGTAAATGCTGGAATGTATACATATCCTGTACACCAGGCTGTAGACATTTTGTTTTGCAAGGGAAATGTTGTTCCTGTTGGAAAAGATCAGCTTCCTCATCTTGAACTTACCCGTACTATTGCCCGCAGATTTAATGAAAAGTTCTGTCCAAAAAATCCTATTTTCCCAGAACCGCAGGCTTTGTTGAGCAAAACCCCAAGCATTTTGGGACTGGACGGAAGTCAGAAAATGAGTAAGAGCCGTGGAAATGCAATCATGCTTTCTGCTACGGAAGATGAAACTGCAGCCCTTATAAAAAAGGCAAAAACAGATCAGGACAGAAATATTACATACGATCCTGTAAATCGTCCTGAAGTTGCAAATCTGCTTATGCTTATTTCCCTTTGTACGAAAGAAGCTCCAGAAGATATTGCTGCAAAAATCGGTATGGGAGGCGGCGGAATGTTGAAGAAAATGCTCACCGAAGCTCTGAATGAGCAGCTTCGCCCGCTTCGCCAGGAACGTCAGCGTCTTGAAGCAGACCCTGCATACATAAAATCAGTTCTTGAAAAAGGTGCTGGAAAAGCACGTGAAATTGCGATTCAGACCTTGGATGAAGTTCGTTCTGTAATGAATATGGTCATTTAGTTCTGTAAATTACGATGTGAAAAAGCTTTAAGAATTTTTGATTCGTTTTAATGACTTTTTATACAGCCTTGCCGAAATTCGATAAGGCTGTATTTTTTTTGCATGATTTTAAGCATCTGCTTTTCTATGCTTATTTTGTATAAAACTTTTTGTATAGGTTCAATGCAATTTCAGTAAGTTTTTCTTTTGTGTTCTGTTCAGGATCTTCCATTACTGCTTCCAAAAGTTGTGTCAGGATTTTTCCCATTGTTTTTCCTGCAGGAATTCCACTGGTCATTAAATCATTCCCGTTTACGGCTAAATCTTTTATGCTTAAAGCCGTACTTTTTTTCAGAACTTTTTCAATTCGTTTTTTTAGTTCACAAAGATTTTTTCCAGTTTCGCTGTCATGAAGCCTGACTGGTACGTTGTGCATCCCATAAACATCTGCAACCCTTAAGGCAAATAGCTGGTCCAGATTTTCTAGCTGAACTCTTGCAATGAATCGCCTGACAGCTGCATCTGTCCATGAACTTTCATAAAAAAACATGTGCTGTTTAACAAGATGACACACGGAATTTACTATATTGTTCGGAAATTTAAGCCTTGTAAGGATTTTTCCTGCAATCTCTGCAGAAAGGGTTTCATGATTATAAAAAGTTATTATTTCTCCATCGGAAGTCTGTTCTGTTCTTTTTGCAGCAGGTTTTCCTATGTCGTGCAGAAGTGCGGCAAGTCTTACAGTTAAATCTTCTTTTGGGGCTCCGTCTGCTGCGTAGACAAGGTGGTCAAATACATCAAATTCATGGAAACCTCTTTTATCTGACTGAATTACATTTCTGCAGTTTTGTAGTTCTGGCAGAAATTGGCTCAGCATGTGCGTTTTTTCCATTAATTTAAAACCCTCTGACGGTTTGTCGGCTTTCAGCATTTTTATAAGTTCATCGCGAAATCTTTCTATGGAAATTCCTGAAGTTTTTTGCATTACAGACGGGTTGGAAATTGCTTCCAGGGTATTTTTTTCAATTTCAAAGCCAAGTTGTGCAGAGAATCTGATTGCCCGAACTGGTCTTAGGCCGTCTTCTGTAAATCTGTCTATGGCATTTCCAACTGTTCTTATGATTTTGTTTTTTATGTCCGTGCAGCCGTCAAAAGGATCTTTTATACAACCTGTTGCAAGGTTTGCAGCAATTGCGTTCATTGTAAAATCTCGTCTTGACAAATCTTCATCAATATTTTTGCTATATTCAACTTTGTCTGGATGTCGTCCGTCTGAATAGTCTGATTCTGTCCTGTAAGTTGTAACTTCAATTTGCCTGTTCATAAAAAGAACAGTAACCGTTCCATGTGCAATGCCTGTTGGAATAACCCTATGAAAAATCGACATTACCTGTTCTGGCGTAGCATTCGTTGCCAAATCCCAGTCAGTTTCTTCTTTTTGAAGAATCATGTCCCGGACAGCACCTCCGACAAGGTATGCTTCAAATCCGGCTTTTTCAAAAAGTTCATTCATTTTCTTTAATTCGTGGGGAATTTTTATCTGATTTGTGATAGAATTTATATTCATAACTTTAACTGATTATACTGAAAATGGAAGTTTATAGTCTATGCATGTTGTAGTTTTTACAGGCGGTGATTTTCCTGTGCCAGAGCATACTCAATTGTTTTGGAAGAATGTTTCTGCTCCAGATTTTGTTATTGCAGCTGATTCTGGATTTGATGCAGCACTGGTTTACAGTAAATATTTTGCAGGAGATTATGATTTTACACCAGATTTGATTTCAGGTGATATGGACAGCCTGAAAAATTTTGAGGCGAAACTTTCATCTTTTTCAGAAGAAAAAATACTCAGGCATAATCCTTATAAGGATTTTACAGATACAGAACTTGCTCTTGATTTCGTTTATAAAAGATTTTCATCTGCAGGGCATGATGCACACTCTGAAGATAGATTTGCTGTTTCTACTGAAAAGGACGGTCTTTTTGTAACTTTAGTAGGAGGGGCTGGCGGCAGAATAGATCATCTTTTGGGTATTTTTGATATTTTTTCTATGGATATAAGACCGTCTGCATGGATTTGCATGGAGCAGGTTTTATGGTTTGCCCCGGAAAAATCTTTGTTTGAAATATCAGGGTTGAAATCTGATGATGTTATTGCTGTTTCAAGATTAAATGGCAGCAGAACTGACGGCAGAATTGTCTCTCAGGGACTTGAATGGGACAGTCCGTGTTTCAGAAAGCAGGGGATGCCAAGTATAAGCAACCGTATCAGCAAAAAAGCATTTGTAGAAAAAAAAGCTGTAAAAATTTCAGTTGAAGAAGGTTGTTTTGTTATTATTTTGCCAGTAACGGCTGTTGTAAAACGGACTCTTCCATAGAAAATTATATGAAAAACAGGGGGTTGTCCAAAAACTAAAATTTATAGTGGAATTTCCTTTTTTTGTTTCCTAAAATCCGCTTGCAATTGTCTGTATAAGAAAGATTCCTGCTGCGGCACTTATTGCAACTAAGGAAATTATGAACATGGCTACTATATGTATGATATAAAGAATTTTGTGTTCTTTTCTGAAAAAAAGATAGAAAAAACTTTCCACGAGCAGGCATATAGCAAAAAAAGCAAGGCATAGCGAAATTACTGTTGAAACAAAAAGAATTTCTTTCTGGCTTGAATCAAGAAAGTGCTGGTAATTTCCAGATATGTAGAGCAATGTAACTGCAATTTTCAGCAGCAGGAAAAAAAGTACACATCTGCGTGTAAGGCGGAAAAGAATTGGAAAATGTTCAGGAATGTTTTCATCATTTGCCATATAAACCTTGCGGATAAGCCGTTTTTAATTGTATACTGTAAAGCGGTGTATGATAAAAAGCAAGAGCCTGAAATCTGTTTTTAGGTGCAGTTTTTTAGCTTTTGCTGTGTTAAATGCGTTTTGCTGACATTAAAAAGGATTTTGAACCAGGCAGACGTACTTTTCTGCTATTTTTTATATTTTGCGGAAAACTGAAAATTTCTTGCTCTGCCAGTTTGAAGCTGTTGTCTGATGTATTTGACTTACTGAAAATTTGGAGAACGTTATAGATGAAAACTTTTGGAAGAATACTTGCAGTTTTGATTTTATTTGCAGCAGGCGGATTTGTTTTTTATCTTGGATGGATACAATTCAGGATTGCTCCTGACAGTTGCGGAGTTTTGGTTTCAAAGACCAGCGGCATACAGGAAAAACCTGTAGAACCAGGGAATTTTGCATGGCGCTGGGAGCCTGTGCTTCCTACAAACGCAGAGTTAAGGATTTTTTCACTTTCACCCTATGCTGTTTCAAAAAATGTTTGTGGTCAGTTGCCGTCAGCATCTTTTTATAGTCTTCAACTTAAAAATACTCCTGATTTTTCCTATTCTTTTGATTTTGATATTGTGCTTCGTTATACACCAGAAGGAATTGTTTCATCAGTAAAGAAATATAATGCAAAGACGCAGAAAGAACTTGAAGAAAAACTTGATAAAATTGCTTCTGATTTTGCATTTATTGCAGCTCAGGCTGTTATTTCTGGTGCTCAGACAGATTCTGATTTTTCAACTTTGAGTGCCAGAGTTATGGATTTTAGTTCAATTCTTGCAGATTCCGCATCTTCAAATGAAATTGAAATTTTGGATTTCAAATTAAAATCAGTATCGCTGCCAGATATGAAATTGTATGAATTTGCAAAAAAAGCATTTGCAGATTACAGCTCTCAAGTTAATCAGGCTCTTGCTGCTCAAGCTGCAAAAGATGCTGCTGAGATTGCAAACGATAACCGTAATATTCAGCGGCTTGAAAAAATGGGAGAATTATTAAAAAAATATCCGGAACTTGTTGAAATTATAAAAACAGGTACTTCGCTTGAAACTCTTCAGAGTCTTCAGGCTTTGCAATAAAATAAATTTTAGGTTGGAATTTATGAGTTCAAAAAGACTTTATGGAATCCGAGGTGCTGTAAGCGTTGAAAATACCGAAGAATCCATAACGAAAAATGTAGAAGAAATGTGCAGGCTTATTTTCCATGAAAATAAAATTTCTTCGGACGATCTTGTTTCTATTTTTTTTACTATGACAGATGATTTGAATGCGTTGAATGCCTGTACTGCGTTACGACGTGGAAATTGTGGAATTGATGTTTCAAAATGTGCTTTGTTTGCAGCAAAAGAACCTCAGATGTTGAATTCTTTACCAATGATGGTAAGAGTTCTTGTTACGGCCTACATGGAAGATGGTTCGACGGTTAAGCCCGTATATCTTGGTGAGGCTGCAAAGTTGCGTCCTGATTTTGCTTCACAACAAAAATAAAAAAATAACCTGTAAAAACGTTGTATTTTCTTACTAAAGAAAATATAATTAGTGAGTTGAAATTCTCGTTTTGAGATTCATGTTTGAATAAGAAATTTTTTTTAAGGAGAAATCCATGACCTACACAGCAGAAGTAGAACATATGTGTCCTTTGGCTAAAGGCGCATATCATGGACCTGCCCCAATTCCAGAAGAAGGCGAATGGGTTAAGGTTAAAAAGATTGAAGATGTTTCAGGCTTTACACACGGAATCGGTTGGTGTGCACCACAGCAGGGTGCCTGCAAGCTTTCTTTGAACGTTAAAAACGGTATCATTGAAGAAGCTTTGGTTGAAACTATCGGTTGTTCTGGTATGACACACTCAGCTGCAATGGCTTCAGAAATCCTTATCGGAAAAACTCTTCTTGAAGCTTTGAACACTGACCTTGTTTGCGACGCCATCAACACAGCAATGCGTGAACTTTTCATGCAGATTGTTTACGGTCGTACTCAGTCGGCATATTCTAAAGACGGACTTAAAGTTGGCGCTTCTCTTGAAGATCTTGGCAAGAACCTCCGCTCTCAGGTTGGAACTATGTTTGCAACACGCAAAACAGGTCCACGCTATCTTGAAATGACAGAAGGTTATGTAGAAACTATGGCTGTTGATAAAGATAATCAGGTTATCGGTTATAACTGTATCAACTTCGGAAAATTGATGGATGCTCTTAAGGCTGGAAAACCAGCTGCTGAAGCTATCGAAGGTGCACGTACACATTATGGCCGTGTAACTGAAGATCAGGGTATGGTAAAACTTATCGACCCTCGCAAGAACTAAGTGTAGGAACGGAGGAAGAATATATGTCATTGTTTGAAGATTACGAAGGCCGTATCCCACAGGTAAATAAGGCTCTTAAAGAATATGGTTTTGCAGAAGGTGAAGAAGGACTTCAGGCTGCACGCAAACTCTGTCAGGACCGTGGTTTTGATCCTTATGAAATCTGTCAGTCAACACAGCAGATTTGTTTTGAAGATGCAAAATGGGCTTATGTTTTAGGTTCTGCAATTGCTATTAAAGAAGCAGAAAAAACTGGTGATAAAACAGGTTCTACAGCCGCTGCAAACATTGGTAAAGGACTTCAGGCTTTCTGTTTGCCAGGTTCTGTAGCTGATGACCGCAAAGTTGGTCTTGGACATGGAAATCTTGGTGCACGTCTTCTTTCTGAAGAAACACAGTGTTTTGCATTCCTTGCAGGGCACGAATCTTTTGCCGCTGCAGAAGGTGCTATCAAAATCGCTGCAAATGCAAATAAAGTTCGCAAGAACAAGCTTCGCGTTATTTTGAACGGTCTTGGAAAAGATGCTGCTCAGATTATTTCACGCATCAACGGCTTTACCTACGTTCAGACAGAATTTGACTACTTCAACGGTGAAGGAACTGACAAAGCTTTGAAAGTTGTAAAAGAAGTTCCTTACGGAAGCAATCCTGACCGTCTTATCGTAAAATGCTACGGTGCTGATGATGTTCGTGAAGGTGTTGCAATTATGTGGCACGAAGATGTTGATGTTTCAATCACTGGTAACTCAACAAACCCAACTCGTTTCCAGCATCCTGTTGCAGGAACTTACAAAAAAGAACGCCTTTTGGCTGGTAAAAAATACTTCTCTGTAGCATCAGGCGGTGGTACAGGTCGTACTCTCCATCCAGATAACATGGCTGCAGGTCCTGCTTCTTACGGATTTACAGATACTTTGGGACGTATGCACTCAGACGCACAGTTTGCAGGTTCTTCATCAGTTCCAGCTCACGTAGAAATGATGGGCTTTATGGGAATGGGAAACAACCCAATGGTAGGCTGTACCGTTGCTTGTGCTGTAGCAGTAGCAGGAAGTTTCTAAGCAATTTGTTACATATAAACAAATTTAGCAACGGGGCAGCCGTGCGAGTTTTCACGTTTTTGCGCTAGCAAAATGCGAGCCCTTTGGCGAGCAAGTGAAAACTCGTGAAGCAACCGAAGGTTGCGACCTGAACAGTAGTCTGCGCTGTATCTGTTGCAGAAGTTTTTTATAAATAGTTTTTTTTGAAAATTATTTAAAAGGAGCTGTCCAAAGGAATGGGCAGCTCCTTTTTTTTAGCGGAGTTATTTTTTTTGCTGTTTTGTGAAAATTTTAATAAATTTTTTATAAAAAAAAGTGAAAAAAAATCATTTTTTTTACTTTAGGTGTTGACATGAAATTGTATTTCATGTAGTATTCATATCGTTCGCTACGCCAATTTAGCTCAGCTGGTCTAGAGCACGTGATTTGTAATCTCGGGGTCCAGGGTTCGAATCCCTGAGTTGGCTTTAGAGTTGGGGAGTTTCCCGAGTGGTCAAAGGGGACAGACTGTAAATCTGCTGGCTCCGCCTTCGTAGGTTCGAATCCTTCACTCCCCATTGTAAAGTGTTAAGAGTTGTTCTTAACACTTTTTTTTTTGCCCTTTTGTTTTTATAGAAAAAACTGATTTGACAAAGCTTGTTTGATGTTTTAATCTAGTGTATAGTCTTTTTTTTCTTACGTATGTAGCTTTTAAAAATTTATTAACATAATTTGTAATTGTTAGATGATTTATCTGCATTTACTTGAAAAGTTATGCGTTGTGTGGGGAAATCTCTTGAAGACACATGTTTTAAGATTTGCTAAAAATATAAAAAGAATATAAGGGGAAAAAGTTGTTAATTCATTTCTGGGGTGTAAGAGGTTCGTGTTCTGTATGTTTAACCCCGCAGCAGATTCAGAAAAAAATTTCCGCAGTAGTTCAGCGTATTACGGCAGAAGATATAAAAAATTCTGATACCCGTGAACGTTTTATAGCCAGACTGCCAAAATGGCTTTTTGGTACGGTCGGTGGAAATACTCCTTGCGTGCAGTTTGTTTCAGATTCTGGAAAAACTTTTATTCTTGATGCAGGAACTGGTATGAAGGTGATGTCAAAAGAATCTGCATTACCGAAAGATTTGCATTATAATTTGTTTTTTTCACATTTTCATTGGGATCATATTCAGGGGTTGCCTTTTTTTGAGCCGGTTTATAATCCTTCTGTAAAGTTTGATGTTTATTCAACTTTTCCCGCTGTGGAACAAATTCTGGAACGGCAGATGAAAGATCCATATTTTCCTGTTCCGTGGAAGAATATCAGTGAAAAATTTACTTTTCATTGTGTACAGACAGGTGTCTCGTTTGATGTAGATGGTATTTCTGTAATGTGCTGCAAGATGTCCCATCCTGGAAATTCTTATTCATTTTCTTTTTTGGAAAATGGTAAGAAATTTGTCTATGCAACTGATGTTGAATTGAAGCAGGATGAGTTTTCCGATATAGAAGAAAAAAGAGCTGTTTTTGAAAATGCTGATGTGCTGGTTTTTGATGCACAGTATACGATAGATGATGCTTCTGAAAAAGCAAATTGGGGGCATTCAGCTTTTTGTTCTGTAATTGATTTTGCGTTAAAATGGAATGTGAAGAAGTTATATCTTTTTCATCATGAGCCTTCCTATGATGATGCAAAATTGCATTCAATCCTGCAGTCTGCATTGTGGTATGTTGACTTCATAAAAAAAGAAAAACTTCAGGTGTTCCTTGCAACTGAAGGTCTTACCGTGGAATTGTAATTTGAAAATGCATAGAAAAATATCGCTTGTTTTGAAAATTTTAGCTAGTGTGCTCGTCTGCTTTATTTGTGGGGTGTATCTTTTTTGGGTTGATGCCTGTGGTTCTGTAGATTCTTATGGAACAGGTCATACAGAACGCATTGAAATTCCTTCGGGAATGACGGTTCGTCAGGCGGCTCATCTGTTAAAAGAAAAGGGGCTTATTAATAATGAAAAAGTTTTTTATCTTGCGGCAAGATTTCCTTTTCTTGATAAGTCTGCGATGCATGGTTTTCAAAGTTCATCCAGTTTTGAGTTGAAGAGCGGAGTATATCAGGTTAGCAGCGAATTTGAATTGAGTGAAATATTCAGTCTTTTGTCTTCTGGTCAGCAGGAATATATAAAGCTTGTGGTTGCAGAAGGATTGACGATTAATAAAATTGCAGGAAAGATTGAACAGAGTAGGGTTTGTTCCCGTTCTGATTTTATCGAGGCGGCGTCTTCTCCTGAACTTTTGAAAAAATATAATATTTCTGCAAGCTCTTTTGAAGGTTATCTTTTTCCAGATACATATTTTCTTACACCAGAAATGACAGGTAAAGAGATTGTTTGCATTATGGCTGACAACTTTTTTGAAAAAATGGCAGAAATTGAGGCTTTTAAAGGGCTGTCTAATCAACAGCTTAATGAAAAGATTGTCCTTGCAAGTATTGTTGAAAAAGAATATAGGGTTGCTTCTGAAGCTCCGCTGATTGCAAGTGTGTTTAAGAATAGGCTGAAAAGAAATATGGGGCTTTATTCCTGTGCAACAATCGAATATATAATTACAGAAATTCAAGGAAAGCCTCATCCTAAGGTGATTACTTACGACGATTTGAAAATAAAAAGTCCGTATAATACTTATATGTGGGCTGGTTTGCCACCAGGACCTATTTCTAATCCTGGTATGACCGCTTTGATGGCTGTGGCAGAAACTCCAAAGACGAATTATTATTATTTCCGGCTTACTGATGCAGAGAAAGGAATACATTCTTTTTCTGCTGATTTTGAAAAGCATATTGCTGAAGGTCAGGTTCTGTATACAAAATCTGTGAGATAAAGAATAATGTCAGGTCTTATTTCAAGGGAAACGATTGATGCTGTAAAATCCAAGGTTGATATTGTATCTGTAATTGGAGAGTATACCCGTTTGGAAAGACGCGGGGCAGACTGGTGGGGTTGTTGTCCTTTTCATAATGAAAAATCGCCTTCATTTCATGTTGAGCCAGATAAAAATTTTTACTATTGTTTTGGCTGTCACGCAAAGGGTGATGCAATAAGTTTTATAATGGAAATGGAGAAAATTTCCTATCCAGATGCAGTTATTCAGCTGGCAAAAAAAGCAGGTGTAGAAGTAAAGTTTGGTGCGGGTGGTCAGGTTCCTGAAGATTTAAGAAAAAATCAGGAGCTTGACCAGATGGTCGATTTGTACGGCAGGGTAGCTTCTTTATTTCATTATTTTCTGATGGAAACAGACTCTGGTAAAAAAGCACTTGATTATGTTACAAAACGTGGTCTTTCGCCTGAAACAATAAAAAAATTCAGGCTTGGGTATGCTCCGTCTGATAGAAAATGGCTTAAAATTTTTCTTAAGAAAAAGAATTTTAGTGAGGATTTTTTAAATAAATCTGGGTTGTTCAGCTCTAAATATCCTGATTATGCTTTTTTTTCAGATAGATTGATGTTTCCGATTTTTAATAGAAAGGATCAGGTTGTTGCTTTTGGAGGAAGAGTGCTTCCGCCTTCAAGTGAAGATCAGCGGAAATATTTGAATTCTGGTGATTTGCCTCAGTTTAAAAAACGGGAAACCCTTTTTGGTTTTAATTTTGCAAAAAAAGCTATTCGTGAAAATAAAAAAGTAATTTTTTGCGAAGGTAATATGGATGTTATAGCTTATCATCAGTCTGGATTAAATTATGCGGTTGCAACACTTGGAACTGCAATGACGGAAGAGCATATAAAGATAATCCGTGGATTTGTTGATACAGTTTTACTTTCTTTTGATTCGGATGAAGCAGGGCAAAAGGCAACTGTAAAAGCCATTCTTCTTTGCAGAAAGGCAGGGCTTGCCGTAAAGGTTATTCAGTTGTCAGGTGGTAAAGATCCTGCAGAAATAATGTTAAAATATGGTTCTCAAACCTTGACAAATGATGTGAATTGTGCTATAATTGATAGTACTTTTATATTGTCTAAACTGGCGAAAGACTATCCGGTTGAAACATCGGACGGAAAAGTTAAGGCAGCTCTTGACTTTTTTCAGTATATAGATGCGCTTCAGTCTGACATACAAAAGGAATCCTGTCTGGAACAACTGATACAGACATTTAATTTGAGTCCGGAGGCGGTCAGGAGAGATTTCAATAATCGTGAACAGGCCCGTGAACGTATGGCAGGCGGCTTGAATACTCAAGTCCAGGAAATCCGGAAAGTCAAGATAAATTCCGAATTACGTGTAGTTCTCGCTATTGTTGCTGATTTGCATCAGTTTGTGCAAGTCAGAAATGAGCTTTCTGTAAATGATTTTGAAGACCCCTCGGCAAAAAGAATATTCATTGCACTGGAAGAGTCTTTTAGGGCTGATGATTTAACTTTTTTAGGTGTATTAAATCGCTGTGACGATAAGGAATTACAAGAGCTTGTTACAAAAGTAATAGAGGCTAAGGAATTTTCCGCTACCGAAAGTAAGGTTGTACAGGATGGAATACGCTTGATAAAGCGAAAAAAGCTTGAAAAGCATCGTGAAAAGTTACTGAATCGAATCAGGCAGATAAAACCTGCGACTGTTCAGGATGAAGAAATGCTGAAAGAATTGCTTTCTGAAAAAATGAATATTGATCAAAAATTAAAGCAGTAATAGTAAAAGGAACTTCAATGGATCAGGAACTGGAATTAGAGCCAGAAATCGTAAAATTACTTACCTACGTAAAAGAAAAGAAAATTGTTTCTTGGGATGAACTTGTTGATATACTTGGACAGGACTATGTTGCATCTCAAAAAATGGAAACTGTACTGAAGATACTTGAAGAAAATGAAGTCAAAGTTGTCATGAGTGAAGACAGTGATGATGACGACGCTCTTGATGATGAAGATGCTCTTGATGATGAAGCTTCAGAAGATGACGTTGATGTTGAAAAAGCTTCTGAAGGTTCTGAAAAACGGCATCTTGTGAACAGTGATAAGGAATCTAGTATTGACGATCCGATTCGTCTGTATTTGCGCGAGATTGGAAAGGAAAATCTTCTTACCGCAGAGCAGGAAGTAATGCTTTCTAAGCAGATGGAAGCTGGTGAAAACATTATAAAGGATGTTATAAAGCATTCTGGTGCACTTATTCCTGAATTTTTTGCTGTTGCACAAAAAGCCTTTACAAGAATTGATCCTCATGAACCTGGACGCCAGCGCAAGGAAATCAATGAGATTATGGCAGAAAAGCGCCGTTTGAAGAGTTTTTACAGTGAATATCTGAAGCCTGTATTGCCTGATATGAAGCAATATATGGCATTGAAACGTCAGCTTTTTGAAACTGAGCAAACCAGCAGAATTTTTGAAAACCCTAATATACAGGCTCTTCGAGAAAAAATTCTTCCTGACTTGCAGAGAATTGACATTCAGTCAGAGGAAATTGAATATATTAGTGCCAAATTTATTGATGCTACTGCAAAAATTTCTGATTTTCGTAACAAGCAGGAAAAGAAGATGCGGGAACTTCGTGTTTCTAATCCTTCGGAATTACGTAGCCTTGGTCGCAAAATTTCAATAAAATTTGAAGCTGCGAAAATCGAAGAAGAACTTGGCATGGGTGCTGACGAAATCAGGGAGATTTACACTCAGATTCAGAAAATTGATAGAAAGCTTCGTCGCCTTGAGTACGAGTTTGAAAACAATGTTTCTGAAATCCTTGCAATGTCTAAGGAAATTGAGCGTGGCCGCATGATGATGGAAAAGGCTAAGAATCGTCTCATAAATGCTAATCTACGTTTGGTTGTTTCCATTGCAAAAAAATATACAAACCGTGGCTTGCAGTTTTTTGACTTGGTTCAGGAAGGTAACATTGGTTTGATAAAAGCTGTTGAAAAATTTGAATATTCAAAAGGCTTTAAATTTTCAACCTATGCAACATGGTGGATTCGTCAGGCTATTACAAGAAGTATTTCCGATCAGGCTAGAACGATTCGTGTTCCAGTTCATATGATTGAGCAGATAAATAAGGTTGTACGCGAAAGCCGCCAGCTTATGCAGAAACTTGGTCGGGAGCCTACTGATGAAGAAATTGCACAGCAGCTAGGATGGCCTGTTGCTCGTGTAAAGCAGGTTAAGAATGTTGCCAGAGAGCCTATTTCTCTTGAAACTCCAATCGGAGAAGAAGAAGATTCTTTGCTGGGAGATTTTATCGAGGATAAGGAAGTTGAAAATCCTGCAGTTCAGACAGCTTATACTTTGCTTCAGGAGCAGATTCGTCAAGTTCTTGGAACTTTACCAGAAAGGGAACAGGAAGTTTTGAAGATGAGGTTTGGTCTTGATGATGGTTATTCACTTACATTGGAAGAAGTTGGTCTTTATTTTAATGTAACTCGTGAACGTATCCGTCAGATAGAAGCAAAGGCTTTGCGCAGGCTTCGCCATCCAAGACGAGCCAGTGAACTGCGCGATTTTATGGAAGTTTAGTTATATTTTTGTTGCTTCTGTCTGGATTTTTACTTCTAGACAGAAGTATTCAAATTTTGTATATTTATCAACTATAATAATTTAGTTTAGACCAAGAGGTTCTTTTTCATGGTAATGACAGAAGTTTTTGACAAATTAAAATCTCTTCAGGATATTTTAGTAAAAAGATATGAGCTTGAAGAAAAAATTGAAGATGCTCCAAAGCAGTTGAGTTCTCAGGATGAGTTGCTTACACGTCTGAAAAAAGAATATATTGAAAGAAATGCTAAATATGAAGAAATTCGTTCAAAGGTTTTGGCTTTAAGGGCTGACCTTGAAACAGCTGAAAAACAGCGTGAAGCTGGTGAAGCTGGCATGGATAATATTACCACACATCGTGAATATGAAGCCTTGGATAAACAGATTACGGAAGCTACAGCAAAAGAGCAGGAAATTCGTAAGGAACTGGCAGTTCAGGAAAAAGAATTATCTGTGCTTCAGGAGAATTTAAAAGCTGATGAAGAGATGATAAATTCTTCTGAAAATGCTTTGAATTCAAGTAAGGCTGCTCTTGATAGTGAATTGGAATCTATTAAGAATGAACTTTCAGATTTGAAAAAACAGGAAGAAGAACTTACTCCAGGAATTGATCAGGAGATTGTTTATAAATTTCAGCGTATTATTCAGCGCAATAAAAAAGGTATTGTAGCCGTAAAAAAAGGTGTTTGTGAAGGTTGTCATATGATTCTTCCTGCCCAGTTTGCAAATGAAGTTCATGATGGTGAAAAGATTTTGTTCTGTCCATATTGCAGCCGTATTCTTTATTATCAGGAAGTTGAAGACGAGGATGTTGACAATTACTTCTCAATGGCAGAAGCCGGAACTCTTGCTTTTATGGATGAAGATTATTCAGAAGAGGATGAAGAAGAGGATGATGACAGCCTTGTAGAAGATTCTGATTTGGAAGACGATGTCATTGACGATGAAGTTGATGATGAGGAATATGAAGAAGAACCTGAAGAAGATGATAATAACTAGTTTTTTACTTTAGAAATTCTTTAGTTTTTTTCAGTGATAAGGGAGTGCAATTTTCTTGCACTCCCTTGTTTTTTCTATTATAGTATCAGAATAAACAGAAAGGATATAATCGCTTATCCGTTGAGTAATGATATTTTTCGGGTATGAGGAAAGTCCGGGCTCCTCCAGAGAAAATGCCGGGTAATAACCGGGCAAAAAATTGTAATTGCATAACTTAGTAGTTTTTGCAGCGATGTAAAGACTGTTTAATCTTGCATAATCTTTTTTTTGACAGATAGTGCCACAGAAAATAAACCGCAGCTGATTTTTATCAGATGTAAGGGTGAAAAGGCGAGGTAAGAGCTCACCGTGTTTTTGGTAACAAAAGCAGCTGGTAAACCTCATTTGGAGCAAAGTCAAATAAGCGGCTGATGATATTTCTGGGTTATGGCCGCGGGTAGACTGCTGAAGGTATGGAGCAATTCATATTTTGGATAGATGATTATGTCAGCTGATTTCAGTTGATGACAGAACCCGGCTTATTGTCCTTTCTGTTTTTTTTCAGGTATTTTATGTTTGTAAGTTCAAAAAACGGTAGAGATATTGTAAAACGTAAAAATAAATTTGTTCCGCGTCTCTTTCTTTCAGCCTTAGTTGTTGTACTTGTGGCTGTTTTTTCGTTTTTTATTGTTCGTTTGTTTACTTTTTCTGTGAAGAATAAGACTTCTTCAACTTATATTTATAAAAAATGGGCAGAAAATGACTATGCTGCAGTTTACGAAGCTTGTACTCAAAAACTTTTGAAACAGCCTTACAATAATCTGGCTTTGACTTTTAAAGGTTATGCAGGTTTTTATCTGTCTGTAAGTCAGGTAGATTCTTCTGTTGCAAGGGATTATTTGGACGAGGCTATATTCAATTTACGGGTTGCGCTTCAGTCTGCAAGAAAGTCTGTCATTCCTCAGCTGAAATATATGCTTGGAAAATGCTATTTTTATAAGAATACGTTGTCTTCATACTATTACTATGCGGATCTGGCTGTAAATTATCTTGTTGAAGCTCAAGATTCTGGTTATAAATCTGACGATATTTTTGAATATTTGGGTTTGAGTTATGCTTCTTTGGGAAAAACTTCTGAGAGTATAGCTGCATTTACTGAAGCTCTTCTAGTCAGGGAATCAGATTCTCTCTTGCTTTCGATTGCAGAACAGTACAGCAAAGCTGGTCAAAAATCGGCTGCAAAGCAATATCTTCACAGGGTGATAACACAGGATGATGATGAAAGTCTTGTCCTCAGAAGCAGGCTTCTTTTAGCTCGAATTTATGTCGAAGAAAAAGATTTTTCTTCTGCACGGAAAGAATTTGAAGCAATTTTGCAAAAAAACGAAAATTCTGCTGACGCTCATTATGGACTTGGTGTAGTATATGAACAGCAGGGGGATTTAGTTCGGGCAAGGGCTGAATGGCGAAAGGCCTTGCGCTTGCAGATAAATCATCCTGATGCTTTAAAAAAAATATCCGAATATAAATAAAAATGCGGGGGAGGAAAAATGTTTTTTGATAGATTTTCTACTGATATAGGAATTGATTTAGGAACATGTAATACGCTTATATATGTCAGAGGGCAGGGAATTGTTATAGATGAGCCTTCTGTCATTGCAGTTGAAAAAGGAACAAAGAGAGTTGTTGCTGTTGGTGCAGAAGCAAAACGAATGCTTTGGAAAACACCTAGTAATATTACTGCAATCAAACCTCTTGCAGATGGTGTTATCGCTGACATTGATAGTACAGAAAAAATGATTAAGTACTTTATTAACAAGATTACCCCTCGCCACAAGCTGATAAAATCTATGCGTATGAAGATAGGAATTCCTTCCTGTGTTACAGAAGTTGAACGCAGGGCTGTTATTGAGGCTGCTTTAAAAGCTGGTGCAAAAGAGGTTGAAGTTATTGCAGAATCTCTTGCAGCTGCAATTGGTGCTCAAATTCCTATTTATGAACCTGCAGGTCACATGGTTTGTGATATTGGTGGCGGTACTACGGAAGTAAGTGTAATTTCTTTGGGCGGAATGGTAAATACTTCTTCAATCCGGGTTGGCGGTGATAAATTTGATGAAGCAATTGTAAAGCACATTAGAAATGTTCATAATCTTATTATTGGTCAGCAGACTGCTGAACGTTTGAAAATTGAAATTGGAAATGCGACAGCTGATATTTCTAATGAAAAAATGGAAATCAAAGGAACAGATGCTGTAACTGGTTTGCCTCGGCCTTTGGAAGTTTCTGGAGCTGAAGTAAGGGAAGCTTTGAAAGAACCTGTAGAAAAAATCATTGAAGAAATAAAGGCTTCTCTGGGAATGACCCCACCAGAGCTTGCAGCTGATATTGTTGAACGCGGTATTGTTATGACAGGTGGTGGTTCTATGCTAAAAGGATTGCCAAAGCTGATTTCAAAAGTAACTGGTGTTCCTGTAATTCTTGTTGAAAAACCTTTGGAATGTGTTGCAATGGGGGCAGGCGAAGCTTTTGATTTGTTTAGGGATATGTCTGGTGACCGCTCCATTTATGATAATCTGAATTAGTAGAGCATTGAAAAAATGTCTGCAAAAAAAAATCATTCATTTTATATTGCTGTTTCAGAAGTTTTATTTATAGTCTTTTTTCTCTTTTCTGCTATTATGCTTGCTTTCAGTTCGAGAAGTTTTGTTTTGAATTTTAAGCAGATTGGATTTGATGTTTTATCTGCTATGGAAAATGGCATTCATTATGTCATTTCAGGGGTGAATAACAACATCAATGCTATAAAGCAAATGTCAAAATTAAAAGAAGATTATGAAGCATTGACAGAAAAACTTAAGAATTACGAATTTATGCAGCGTTCAAATGTTGAAATTCGGCGTGAGAATGAACGTTTGAGAGCTTTGCTTGATTATTCCGTTTCGCTTGACCAGAAGAATATTCCTGCGCATATTATTGGCAGGGATATGGAAGGACTTTATTCTGCAATTACAATTGACCGGGGCAGCATACATGGAATAAAAAAAAATATGCCTGTCATTGCAATTCAAGGTGGAAATCCAGGAATTGTCGGTAAGGTTGTAAGTGTCGGTCATTATACAAGTCAGATTATGCCTGTTTATGATATAAAATGTACGATTTCGGCGAGAGTTAAGAATACAAGGGATATAGGTCTTGTAACGGGAAAAGGTTCTTATTCAAGTCCTTTAAAACTTCAGTATATACGAAAAAGAGTTCTGGACGAATTGCATTTTGGTGACATTATTGTTACATCAGGTGAAAATGACAATTATCTGGAAGATATTCCTATTGGAACAATTTCTAAAATTACAGTTGTAGATTATGATTCTTCATTGAATATTGATTTGACACCTGCCGTTGATTTTTTACGATTGGAAGAAGTTCTTGTTGTGGATCAAAACGAACTGAACGATAGGGAGGGGCTGTAATGCTGAAATATTTTTTTGTTGTTTTAGGCTGTCATTTGGGCTTTGCCCTTTTTGAATCGGCAATACTTTCTAATATCATGTTCCTGCCTGTTGTGCCTGATTTTTTGCTTCTTTGTTCATTGTATGTTTCTTTTGCACATGGACGTTGTATGGGGGTAATTTCTGGTTTTTCATCGGGTGTAATCATTGATTTTTTGAGTGGATGCCCATTTGGCTTGAACAGTTTGCTTAGAACCGTAATCGGATATATCTCTGGATTTTTTCCAAAAACATTTAACATAAAAACTTTGCTTTTGCCTGTTTTGATTGCTTTTTGCGGAACTTTTTCAAAATGCTTTTTGATAAGCTTTATTTCTTTTTTTTATCCGAATATTGTAAATTCTTATAATCTGTTTTCTAAGTTGTTTTTTTCAGAACTGTTTTTTAACTGTATTTTTGCTCCTGTCATGTTTAAATTTATGTCAATATTTGATTCAGTTTATTCGGATATGGGGTCATCTGCTGTATGAGCAATTTATTCAATGACAACCGCCCTATAAAAAAAATCATTACGGTTTTCATTTTGTGGGTGATAATCGGTATTACATTTGCCATGTATTTTGCAAGGCTGTTTTTTATGCAGGTTGTTGAAGGCGACATATACCGTTCTCAGTCAAGAACAATTTCCAGCCAGGTAAATACAATTCCGGCTCAGCGCGGAGAAATTTTTGACAGAAATTTTACTTTGCCATTGGTTGTTAATACCGATTCTTTTGCCGTGAATATGACACCAGGTGAAATTCCTGTTGGTCTTTATGACACTGTTGCAGACCGCCTTTCAAGGTATCTGAAAATTCCTAAAAAAGAAATTGATGAAAGAATTCCACAGAATTTAAGAAGCTCGTTTTCATCGATAGAAATTCAGTCTAACGTTTCTTTTTCTATAATTTCGGATATTGCAGAAAATATTACGGATTTGCCTGGCGTTTCATGGGGAAGCAAGCCAGCCAGAAACTATATTTATACAGGTTCTTTGTCGCATATTATCGGCTATGTTGGAAATATTACAAAAGATGAAATGAATGTAATGTACAACAAGGGGTATAAGGCAAACAGCATTGTTGGAAAAACGGGTATTGAAAGACAGTATGATTCTTTGCTTCAGGGAATCCCTGGTCGGGAAAGAAAAACGGTTGATGTTAGAGGCAGAATCATTTCGGATAATCCGATTATTGAACCGCCTGTAATGGGAAAAAATCTGGTTTTGACCATTGACCAGACTATTCAGAATCTTGCCGAAAAAGCACTTGGTGAAAGAGTTGGTGCTGCAGTTGTCTTGAAAGCTGCTACTGGCGAAGTACTTGCAATGGTTTCCTATCCGTATTTTGATTCAAATATTTTTGCAACGGACAAGTCTTCCAGTGAATATGTAAAACTCATGCAAAGTGAAAATAATCCTCTGTTGAATCGTGCTGTAAATGCAACTTATCCTCCTGCTTCAACTTTTAAAGTTATTATGTCTACAGCATTGCTTTCTGAAGGAACTTTTCCTCCTGATAAAAAAATAGAGTGCAAAGGTTTTATGAATTATGGCGGACGGGTTTTTCATTGCTGGCAAAATGACCCGGGACAAGGTTTTCTTGACTTAAAGGAAGCTTTGGCTCAGTCTTGCGATATTTATTTCTGGACAGTCGGACGTGACTTTCTGGGTGTTGACAGTATTGCCTACTATGCAAAAGAATTTGGGCTTGGTCAGGATACAAAGATTGATTTACCTAGCAGATCTTCTGGATTTATACCTACTGCGCAGTGGAAAGAACGCCGTTATCATGAAAAATGGATGGGCGGAGATACAATGGCAATTTCAATCGGGCAGGGCTATACTCTGGTTACTCCGTTACAACTTGCAGATATGATGGCTATGGTTTCAAATAAAGGTGTGATTTATAGACCTCATTTACTGAAGGAGATTCGGGATCCTGCAACAGGTGAAATCATTTCAGAGGTAAAACCTGAAGTTCTCTTTACATCGCATTCAATTCCGGAAGATGTATGGACTGTAATGCAGGATAATCTTCGATATACAATTACAGATGGATCTGGAAAATATCCTATGAATAACAAAGTTGTAAAAACTGCTGGAAAAACAGGAACTGCGGAAGTTACGGATATAAAGCAGAAAACTTGGCATTCCTGGATGGTTGCCTATGGACCGTGGGATGGACCTGAAGAGGACAGAATTGTGGTTGCCGTTATTGTTGAAGCTGTAAACGGCTGGGAATGGTGGGCTCCCTATGCAACTAATATAATTTTTCAGGGAATTTTTGCAAATCAGACTTATGACGAGGCTGTAAATGCATTAGGATTCAGATATTTGATGAAGCCTAAAAACAGGCAGGATTAAAGATGAAAAGAAATTTCTTTGCTCATTTTGATTATATATTGTTATTTTGTGTTCTGATTTTGGTATGTCTTGGAATTTCATTTATTTATTCTTCTGGGATAAATTCTGAAGGAATTTCAGTTTCAACTGAGTATATTAAGCAGATTATTTGGGCTTCTGTTGGACTTGTACTTTTGATAATAACTGCATTGTACGATTACAGGCGTATAGTCCGTTTTTTAAACTGGATTGCACTTTTTATGATTCTTCTGCTGGTTTATACAAAAATTTTTGGACGCTATGTAAATGGAGCCAGAAGCTGGATTGGTGTTGCCAATTTTGGAATTCAGCCGTCAGAATTTTGCAAAATTTTTTATATCATTTACCTTGCAAATTATTTTGTTCAGTCACGAAATGAAAATTCACTGAGAAGATTTTTGTGGGCCATAGGCATAATGTTTTTGCCGTTTGCATTGATTCTTATTCAGCCTGATTTAGGAACAGCTTCTGTTTATATTCCGATTTTTATTGTAATGTGCTTTGTTGCTGGTGTTCCTTTAAAATTCATTCTGTTCGTTTCTTTTACAGGTTGTTTGAGCATCTTTTTTACGATGCTGCCGGTGTGGCAGTCTGAAATCGTGCACAAGTCATATAAAGTTATTTCGATTTTGACAAATCCAAAGTACAGGTTTCTGGTAATAATGACGACCACTTTGATTACTTTTATTGGGCTTGCGGGAACTATTGTTTTTAAGCATAACAGGCAGTTTTTCTGGATAACTTTCATCTTTTCTATTCTGACTCTTTCCTTGATTGGTTCTTATGGCATGGGGAAAATATTAAAGGAATATCAGTTGAAACGCCTGATTGTTTACATTGACCCGAACAGTGACCCTCTTGGTGCAGGCTGGAATATAATTCAGTCTAAGATTGCTATTGGAGCAGGAGGAGTTTGGGGCAGGGGATTTTTAAATGGTACGCAGAGCCATTATCGTTTTTTGCCTCAGCAGAGTACAGATTTTATCTTCAGCATTTTATCAGAGGAATTTGGTTTTGCGGGAGGTTCTTTGGTTTTTGTCCTTTACCTGATTATCATGGTTAGAATTACTTTTATAATGCTAAGTTCTAAAAATGTTTTTGGCTATTATATTGCGTCAGGCATCCTGGGAATGTTCTTTTTTCATTTTGTTGTAAATGTCGGTATGGTAATGGGAATTATGCCTATAACTGGAATTCCGCTGCTTTTTTTGTCGTATGGAGGCTCTTCTTTGTGGACTGCAATGATTTGCATTGGTCTGCTTATGAGCATTAATTATAGAAAGCTTGATTTTCTTGAAAATTAGAGATTTTCAGCTGAAAAATAATTTTGTAATAATTTCTGCAGGCATAATATTTGCTGATGCTGATTTAAGGATTTTTTATGGGAAGAAAATTATATTATACAAGACATGGTGAATCTCTTTGGAATGTTGAAAATAAAATTTGCGGACAGACTGATATTCCTTTGACTGAGCATGGTCATCATCAGGCCGAAGAAACAGGACGAATGATTCTTGAAAGAAAAATTCCTATAGATGAAATTCTTTGCTCTCCATTAAGCAGAGCAAGTGAAACTGCCAGGCATATTTCTGAAATTACAGGAATTCCTGTAAAAATTGAACCGTCACTTATTGAACAGAATTTTGGAATTTGGGAAAAACAAACTAGAGATACAGAAGAATTCAGAATGGCTGTGAGAACTTATTTTGACAGCTTTGGGACAGGTGAATCTATGGCTCGTCTATGTCACAGGCTTTATACTTTGCTTGACAAGTTAAAAAATGATTCTTCAGGCAAAAATTATCTTTTGGTTGCCCACAATGGTGTTGCCAGAGCTGTAAAATCCTATTTCTGCAATAATCTTACAAATGAACAGTATTCGGCATTTAGCATAAAAAACTGCCAAATTCTTGAATTTGACTTTGATTAAGTTTTACTGCTAAATCTAAAATCGGCGAAGTTTTTTACAAATCCAAGTCTCCGATGAAACTGAAAAAAACACTGAAAACTCTGTTTAAAAAAAATTTTTTTTTGTAATACAAATTTATTATGTTATACTTATAGGTAAGTTCCTCCTATGATTAGTAAATTTGTTCTTAAAAGTTTAAAATCTCGCCTTTCTGTATTATTATTGGGAGTAGTTTTCTCATGCTGTATTAATGTTTTTGCCCAGACTCCTGAAACTTCTGTGTTTAATGAAAATTATAAGGTAGTGAAGATTGCCTATTATAAAAGTAAAGGTTTTCAGGAAGGTGCAGAACCTGGTTCCATAAAAAAAGGTTATTCTTATGAGTATCTGCAAAAAATCAGTGAACTGACAGGTTGGAAATATGAATATGTTTATGGAACTAGGGCAGAGTTGTTTGACAAATTTATTGCAGGCGAAATTGATTTGTATGCCGGTGTTTATTATAACAATGCTCAGGAAGAATTGTTTTATTATCCCAAGTTTCAGATGGGTGGAGATGGACATTACATTTATATCCGTGCAAGTGATTTTGCAATGCAGACTGAAGACATAAATTCATTCAATGGAAAAAAAATCGGAGCAATTCGTAATGGCGGAATAACTGCAGAATTGAAAAGATGGCTTGCAGAAAGTGATATTCATGCAGATATTGTTTTGTATGAAGGTTTTGACAGTCTTTACGGAGATTTATTTGAAGGAAAATTAGACGGAATAGCAGGAAGTGAAAATGATATTTCTACAGAACTTGGCTTAATTCCTATTATTCAGTTGTCTTATAGTCCTTATTATCTTTGTGTTACAAAAAATAAGCCGCAGTTATTACAAGAATTGAATTCCGCACTTGAACGGATAGCTTTTCGTTCCCCTAAATTTATTTATGAACTGAGACAGAAATATTATAAGAGTAAGGCTGTAAATGTTGTTCTTACTGATGATGAAAAAAAATGGGTAGCCTCTCATAAAAAAATACGGATAGGATATCTTGAAAATTACCTTCCTTATTCAGTTTCAGATGCAAACGGCAATGTAAGAGGAATAGTAAAAGACCTGTTTTTTCAAATGAATGAAAATATGGGACTTTCTGAGAAAATTTCTTGTGAATATAAAGGATTTAAAAACTATGAAGATATTATTACGGCTTTGAAGCATAATGAAATTGATGTGGGATTTCCAATTTATGGAGACATCTGGCAGTCTGAGCAAAGTGGGATAAATCAAAGCTCACTTGTAATAGCATCATCTGTTGATATTGTATATAAAGGATCTTATTCAAATTTAAAAATTTCAAAAATAGCCGTAAACACTTGCAATAAACTTCAGGAAATTTTTTCAAAGGCTGCATATCCTGATGCGGAACTCATTTTATGCAAATCAATTGAAGACTGTCTTGATGCGGTTGCTTCTGGAAAAGCTGATGCCGTAATTTTAAATGGTTTGAGAACAAAGGGGCTGTTGCGAAATGTCCGTTATTCTGCATTGAATTCAGTAATATTCCCTGAAAGTGTTAATTTTTGCATTGGCGTAAAAAAAGGAAATTACGTTCTTCTCGGGTTAATTGATCGAGGAATTTCTTCTCTGGATAATGATTTTGCCTATAAAGCAACATACGAATATGTTGGCAGATACATAGAATATTCTATACTGGATTTTGCGCAAGAACATATTGTAATAGTATTTGTTTTAATTTTCATTTTTATTGCACTTATTGTCATTGCTTTTGTAATCTATGCAACTAGTACTAAGCGGGAAAAAGATTCTATTGAAAAAGCCAGACAGTTCGCTCTTGAAGAAGCCGAAAAATCTGTTGAAATGATAACAACTATCCATGGTTTGCTTGGCTCTGCAACTTATAGGCGAGAATTTGATGAATTTGGAAATCCTGTTTCAATGGTTGTCAGCGATGAATTTTGCCAGATGTATGGTTATAACTGCAAGGAAGAGGCTCCTATAACTTTTGATGAATGGGAAAATCTGGTTCATCCGGATGATAGGGAACAGATTGAAAAAGCCTTTATGGATGCTGTAAATGACAAAACAGGGGAGTCAAAGTTTGATGTAGAATATAGGGTAAACACATTGGATAGGGGATACCGCTGGCTTCGCTCTTCGGGAAAGCTTACAAGGCGTGGAGATGGTACTCCAATGACTTTTTACGGTGTTGTTCTTGATATTGAAGACCAGAAAATTGCGGAACGTGAAGTTCAGACTCAAATGACAGTTTCAGAAGCTCTAAGCCGGGAATTTCCGTATGCTGTTATTTATAATCTGACTACAGACACTTCGATGGCTGTAAAAATAAATGGAAAACTAATTCATGAAAAAGACAGAAAGAAAAATTACTGCTATAAGAAGTTATGGACTGGATTTGTCGAAAAGTACGTTGTTGAAGAGGAAAAGCAGACTGTACTTCAGGAAGTAAGGCTTTCAAAAGTTCTAGCAGAAATTAATGAACATGGTTTTTTCTCCTGTTCATACACTTGCATTTTGGATGGTGAAAAGCATGCTGTGCAGACCCATTTTTTAACTTCATGTTCTTCGGAATTTAAAAATACCTTTATTATAGGATTCCGTTATGTTGATGAAATAGTAAAAAAAGAACTTGAACAGAAAGATTTATTGCAGAAGGCTCTTATTGAAGCTGAAAATGCAAATAAGGCAAAAACTTCTTTTTTATTCAATATGTCGCATGATATAAGAACGCCAATGAATGCAATTATTGGTTTTACAGATTTATTGCAGAAACATCAGGGTAATGAAAAAAGACGTGAAGATTATATAAAAAAGATTCGCTCTTCCAGTAACTTTTTGCTTTCCCTTATAAATAATGTTCTTGAGATGGCAAGAATTGAAAGCGGAAAATCTGTTTTGGAAGAAGAGCCATGTAATATTTTTCAGTTCAGCGATTCTATTTATTCGGTTTTTGAAAATCAGATGAAGTCGAAAAAATTGAAATTCAATGAAAATATTGATATAAAAAATGAAAACATTCTTTGTGATACTACAAAATTACGGGAAATTTTTCTGAATATTTTAAGTAATTCTGTAAAATACACGACTGAGGGTGGTATCCTTGATTTTAAATTGACTGAATTGCCCTGTGAAAAGCCTGAATATTCAATTTACCGCAGTATTTTGACGGATTCAGGTATAGGAATTTCAAAGGATTTTCTGCCGCATATTTTTGAGGAATTTACACGTGAAAAAAATACAACTGAATCCAGAATTGAGGGAACTGGTCTTGGTATGCCTATTGTGAAAAAAATGGTGGACTTAATGGACGGTTCTATATCAATCGAAAGTGAATTGGGAAAGGGGACTTGTGTTACCATTTGTTTGCCACTAAAAATTTCAACCAAGGCTGAAGTTGCAAAGAAAAATCAAAAATCCATACTTAATGAAACTTTTAATGGAAAATCAATACTTTTGGCAGAAGATAATGATTTGAATGCAGAAATTGCAATAACCTTGCTATCTGAGGCAGGATTTAAGATTGACAGAGCTGTAGATGGTGTTGACTGTGTTGCAAAACTTGAAAGGGCTGATAAAAATTATTATGACTTGATTCTCATGGATATTCAGATGCCCAACATGGATGGTTACAAGGCAACTCAAATTATTCGCTCTTTTGAAGAAAAAGAAAAAGCGCAGATTCCGATTATTGCCATGACGGCAAATGCTTTTTCAGAAGATAAGCAGAATGCCCTAGCTTCTGGTATGAACGGGCATATTGCAAAACCTGTTGACATTTCAAAACTCATGGAAATTATTGGAGAACTCCTAAAGTAGTAGCAGATTGAGTTTGCAGGGGGAGAATAAGAGCAAACGCTATTGCTTCTTAATGTATGTTGTATTATTACACTTTGGTAGACAGAATATGCATTATTAAGAGTTGTGTATTACGCAAAGAATGGAAACTTAGCCGTAAAAATTACTTGGTTAGCAGCTTTGAGCAGCAATTTTCTTTGTTTTCAGCATTAATTCAAAAAAAAACAAAGAAAATTGTGAATATGTCTAAAATTTTAGACTAACTGAGAGAGTTTTTCACGGATAAATTCGCTTTTTTCTTTCAAACCTATTTTTCCGGTAGAAAGAATTATTTGGTTTGGATGGGAACTGTCAAATTTTACCCGTCCGCCGCTTGTTTGAATTAGTTTTAGTGCTTTGTCAATTGAGATTTTGGCAATTTTATCGAACGTTACCCGCACAATACCTGCATGTTCTTTCAGCATACTGATTTCAAGCTGTCGGCAAATAATTCGTATTTCTGCAAGTGAAAGCAGACTGTAAACTTCATCAGGAATTGGACCGAACCTGTCTTCTAATTCGCTGTATACACTGTCAAGTTCGTATTTTTCCTGTATGGAAGCTATTTTTTTGTAAATTTCCATTTTTGTCTGCGGATTCTGAACGTATGTATCAGGAATGAATCCAGTATACTCCAGTTCCATGAGAACTTCGGTACGTTCTGTGTAATTTTCCATTGTAAGGCGCTGTACCGCATCGTTTAATAGTCTTAGGTATAAATCAAAACCTACTGAGTAAACGTTTCCGCTTTGATCCTGCCCCAAAAGATTTCCAGCTCCTCGAATTTCCATATCTTTCATGGCAATCTTGAATCCGCTTCCTAGTTCTGTAAAGTCGCTGATGACCTGCAGCCGCTTCATGGCGATTTCGGATAGAGCTTTGTTTTTCGGGTAGAAAAGATATGCGTATGCTTTTCTGTCGCTGCGCCCTACTCGTCCTCTAAGCTGGTAAAGCTGGCTTACACCGTACATGTCCGCTCGGTCGATGATAATTGTATTTACGTTTGGAATGTCAATTCCGTTTTCAATGATTGTTGTTGAAATGAGAATATGAAAGCCTCCCATTTTAAATCTTCTGAAAATATCATCCAGCTGATCACTTGTCATTTGTCCATGTGCAATGTCAATAAGCATTTCAGGCATGAGTTTTTCAAGTTTTATTCTGATTTCCTGCAGGCTTTCAACTCTGTTGTGCAGATAAAATATCTGACCGCCACGTTCTGTTTCGCGTCTTATGGCTTGAACTACATGTGCGTCATCGTATTCTGAAATTACAGTTTCAATCGGCTGTCTGTTGTGTGGCGGAGTTGTCAGCAGACTCATATCACGGATTTTTAAAAGGCTCATGTGCAATGTCCGCGGAATTGGAGTTGCTGACATTGCAAGTGAGTCAACGTTATTTTTCATTACTTTCAGCTTTTCTTTGTCTTTTACTCCAAAACGCTGTTCTTCATCAATAATCATTAATCCTAGATTTTTGAATATTACGTCTTTCTGGATTATTCTGTGAGTTCCTATCAATACGTCTACTTCGCCGTTTGCTACCTGCTGCAGAATTTTTTTCTGTTCACTGTGACTTACAAATCTTGAAAGCTGTGCGATTTTTACAGGAAAATTTGCAAATCGTTCCCTGCAGTTTTCGTAATGTTGTTCTGCAAGAATTGTTGTCGGAGCAAGAAAAGCAACCTGTTTTCCGCCCATTACGGCTTTAAATGCAGCTCGCATTGCAATTTCTGTTTTGCCGTATCCAACGTCGCCGCAAACCAGACGATCCATTGGAACAGGTTTTTCCATGTCTGCTTTTATTTCTTGTGTTACAGTGATTTGGTCAGGTGTGTCTTCGTAAGGAAAAGCTGCTTCAAATGCGGCCTGCCATTCGGTGTCTTTAGGAAATGGAAATCCTCTTGAGATTTTTCTGCGTGAATACAAATCAATCAGCTTTTGGGCAAGATCTTCAACAGCTTTTTTTACCTTGTTTTTTCTGTTTTCCCAGCTTTTGCTGCCGATTCGGTCAATATGAGGTGGATTGCCTTCGCTTCCAATGTATCTTTGAACAAGATTTACCTGTTCAATCGGGACAAATGCAAATTCTTCGTCTGCATACTCAATTTTTATGTAATCGCGTTCATTGTTTACGGTTTTTACCCGTTCTATTCCCTTGAACAGACCGATTCCGAAATTTACATGAACAATATAATCTCCAGGTGTTAAATCGACAAATGAATCTATGGCGGCGCTTTTTACTTTGTGCAGAGATTTTGGAAAATGTTTTTTTCTGCCGAAAATTTCGTTTTCCTGAATGACTCGGAGTTTTAGCTGAGGAATTGAAAATCCTTCAGAGATTGCAGATGGCAGCAGCGTAACAGGCGTAATTCCTCGTTTTGAATTTGCTATTTCAGGAGAAGTAAATTCCTTTAAAATTTCGTTGATTCTTAGAGACTGATTTTCATTGTCTGTATAGATGAAGATTTTCCAGCCGTCATTTTGCTGCTCGCCTATCTGCTCTTTCAAGTAATTTATATTAGCAAAGAAACTTTGAGACGGATCGCAGTCTATGTGGAAATGATCTGGCTTTATAACAGATGTATTTTTTTCATCTTCCTGTGTATGAAGGGATTTGAAAAAAATATTTTTATCATGAAAAGCAATGGCATCTGAAAATCTGAAAAGAATCTCATGTGGTAAGAGGATTGGTGCAGATGCCCGTGTTTTACGGTACATGCCGATATATTCTCTGTCAAGGCTTTCCTGGTAATTGTTCAGTCTGTCATAGTCATAGAAGAAAATTTCAGAATTTTCGCTAAGGTATTCTGTTATGCAGTGTTTTTTCTCCCATAAAATTGGATAGAAAAGTTCTTCACCTTCACTTTCCCGGTTTGTTCTAAGTTCTTCAATCATTTTTTGTTGGGCTGCTTTTGCTTCCGGTGTAAGTGGCAGCCTGATAATTTCATTCTGATTTTTGTGATCGAGGCTTTCTGCAGAATCTGTTGTGTCGGCCTCAAGATTTTTTAATTTCTCTTCAAGCGTATTTATAAGTTCGTCTGTCCATAAAACTTCTTTCATGGGGTAAATTACCAGAGAATCTGCTGTTCCTGTTGAAGTTTGTGTAATCTGGTCAAATATTTTTATTTTTTCAATCTGATCAAAATCGAATTGAATGCGGTGTGGATTTTCTTCTCCTGGAAGAAAAATATCAAGAACTTCTCCTCTTAGTGCAAATTCTCCTCGTGCTGCAATTTTTGGGACTCTTAAATAACCAGCTTTTGTCAGCTGTTCTGAAAGTGCTGCTGTATCAATTGTTTGGTTGACTTTTAGAGAAATAGACAGGTTTTTTATATATTCTGGCGGTGGAACTGGAGTTAGAAGAGAACGTATCGGGATGATAAAAATCCTGGGCTTTGAGCTTGAGTTTTTGTATCTGTTACCGGCTGCCAGCTGTGCAAGAACTCCTGCTCGTTCTCCAAAAACCAGAGCACCTTTTGCAGCAGAGCGATAAGCAACAATTCCCCACCAGGGGAGCTTGAATATAGGAATTTCCTGTGAAAATGCCGATTTTAAATCTGTACATACATCTTCTGCATCTTTTTCAGTTGGAACAATTATCATTATGTCTAAAGAAGTAGACATAATGATATTATTTTGAGGTTTGTTTGGCTGAGAGTAACGACCTGTTGCCATATACTGTATGCCATTAAAAAGCCTTGCCTGCTTTGCCTGAAGGTATTCAGCTGTAAAAAAACTGTGCATTGCCCCCTGCAGACCTTCTATTTCTACTGGAAAATTCTGGCTTTTTGACTGAATTTCTGCTATGATATTCTTTAAAGTTGACCATTTTTCAAGTGTTGAAAAAACTGAATTTGATAATAATGTATTCATAAAAACTAACCGATAATTCTACAAAGATGTAAATGGGAGATGTAATGTTGAAACGAACATTGTTATTTATTATAGCAGTTTGCAACTTGTTTGCACAGACTGTTTTTGCACAGGAAAAATCTCAAAACGCTCAGTCGAATTTTTCAAATGCCAAGGTTTCCATAAGGTTTTATGATCGTACGATGTATTATCCAAATGAAACTGAAACTAATCCTGTTTACGTCCATATCACAATTGCCAATCATGGTGCAGAAACTTTGCGTTTTAAACTTGCTGACAACCGTCTTTTCAGCTTGAATTTTAAAGTTCTAAATATTAAAAATAGTTCCCTTCCTTATACAGATTCTTTGATAAATGCTCGAACTACAAGTCAGTCAGTTTATTATAGGGATATTGCTTTGGAATCTGGAGAAGAATATTCGTTTATAGAGAATGTCAAGGAATATATCCAGATTTCTGAGCCGTCAATTTATTATTTGGAAATGGAATTTTATCCTGAATTGTATAAATCTGGCGGATTTGGAGAAAAATTAACTTCCAACAGGCTTACTCTTGAGGTAAAGCCAGCTCCAGCTGCTTCGGCTTCTGTTGTTGTTCCAGTAAAAGGAAAATCTTCAGAATTACTGAAGCCGGAGCCTATTTCTCCAGATCAGGTTGTTGAGCAGACGATTTCTGCTTGTCAGAAAGCTTTGTGGGATCAGTTTTTTCTTTATATGAATATTGAAGAAATGCTGAAAAATTCTTCACGCTCTGCAAAGGCTAAATATCAGAGTTCTTCTGCAGTAGAACGCAGCCGTATGCTTGAAAATTATAAAGCCGACTTGATGCAGTCAAAAATTGACTCTGACATAGTTGCCGTTCCTTCGTATTTTGAAATTGAAAAAACTGTTTATTCTCCAACTGAAGGCAGTGTATATGTTTTGGAATGGTTCCAGAATAATGGCTATAGGGAGAAAAAGCGCTATACATATCATTTGCTTCGCCGAGATGGAATATGGCAGATTTATAAATACAATGTTGATAATCTGGGGCGTGAATGAAAGCACTGATTGTTGCAGATGATGCTGTTGCAATTGAGCGATTTTCAGCTGTCTTAAAATCTGCTGGATATGATGTAATTGTGTACCGTTGGCTAATAAAGGCACTTGATAATATCGAAGAAATTTCGCCACATTTGATTCTTGTCAGTGCCATAGAATACCCAAGGCATTGGAAAGCTCTTGCTTCTTATTCACAAAGCGGAATTTGCGAAGTTGCACCTCAAATTGTTCTTTTTGTTGATGAAAATTTTTCTGACGAAGAAGTCAAAAAAGCTGCAAATCTTGGTGTTAGAGGTATTTTTTCTTCATATAATGTAGATGGGCTTGACAGGCTTAGAAAGATTTTAACCAGGCAGGATGATATTTATGAAGGAAATTTGAATCAGGATTGCTTGAATTCTGAAAAAACTTTGGATTCTCCTTTGCCTGCACAACAGTCAAGTTTGATGAAAACTTGTGAAAAAGAAAATGTTCTTACAGTGGATTCTATTTTGAGCCAGAATCAAGATTATGATGAATCTCAGGCTGATGAAAATTTGATGAATTTTGCTGAAAGCTGTGAAATAGATTCCAAAGATGCAGATTCTGCTGAATACTCTGAAAATTGCAGCGATATTTCGATTATGTTTACAAATCCTGTAACTGGCAGGATTATGTCTGGCAAAGTTGTATGCTATTCAGAAAAAAATCTGGAATTTAAGCCTGATTTTTGTGAAAATTTGCCTGTAAAAGGCAGTGAAATAAAGGATGCTGTATTAAAAGTTGGAAACAACATTTTTTGTATTGAAGCTGTTGTTGATGATAATTCGGATAATTTAATATTAGGAATAGTGTCAAAAGTATGAAAAGCCGGAAAGCTAAATTTTTTTGTGAAAATTGTGGTGCAGAAGTTCCACAGAATGCAAAATTCTGCAGAAATTGCGGGCGTTTTTTTGCTTCTGTAAGATGTCCTTCCTGTGGATTTATCGGGATTGCTGATTCTTTTTCAAAGGGTTGCCCTAGTTGCGGGTATGCAGATTCTGAACACAGTAAGATTAATCCCCCCTCTTTCTCTAATAAAAAAGTAAAATCAGGGGATGCTTCTTTGCCTGTCTGGATTTATCTATTTACAATTGGCGCTCTTGCGGGAATTGTTGCTGCAATAATTTTTCTGTATGTAAGGTAAGTCAAATTATGAATGTGTTATTGCTTTGGTAACCTGTGTTGCCACAATAATTACTGTTAATTCCTGTAACTCTTTGGTAAAAAAAAAGACAGCCAGAAGCTGTCTAAAATGCCCAGAACAAGACTTGAACTTGCACACCCGTGAAGGCTCTAGTACCTGAAACTAGCGTGTCTACCAATTCCACCATCTGGGCAACAATGTACAAGCAGTATACAAGTTATTTTATTTTATGTCAATCCAAAGATGGCAAACTGAATGAAATTAGTTGTTTATTTTTTGGATGAGGGAAAGTTATTCTGTAGGCTTCAAAAACAAATTTATTTTCTGCCTGTTCGTTATAACTTGAATCATATAGCGGATCTGCTGCAATTGGAAAGCCTGCCCATGCCAGGTGTACCCTGATTTGATGTCTGAAACCTTCTGTTATTCTGCAGTCAGCTTTATATAAGCTTTTATTTTGCCGGCATTCAGAGAAATTTTCTAAGGAAATGTCTGTTGTATATTCTTTTTTTGAACATTTTTGCAGAGCTGCTTTGCCAGAACTGTCTGTTACAGGTCTGACTTGTGCATTTTTTACACCAAACGGACGGAATCTGCTGGTTATTTTTATTTTATGATTTTCAAGCAGCATCTGATGCATGCCATGATTTTGTGGAAAATTTCCTAAAAGTTCGCTGTTGTTTTCAATATTTTTGCAGATTGCTCTGTAATATTTTGTAAAAAGGCCGTCCTTTTGGGATTTCAGTAATGAGTCGAATGCTTCTTGTGTTGCAGCGATGAGAATTATGCCTGAGGTAACTGTATCAAGTCTGTGTAAAAGCCCATGCTCCCTCTGGCAGTTCTGCCGCCCCTGCACCTGCCTAAGCTGCGGAAAATATTGTGCAGCTTGTGCAAAAGCATTGAAATTGTCATATTCTGTTAATGGCGCTGTCGGAAGTCCTGCCGGTTTGTATACTACAAGGAAAGGATTTTCATTATTGAATTCATTTTTGTTTAGAAATTTTATGCAAAGTTCTTTTTTTGTCATTGTAATGCTCATTTTGTAATGATTTCTTTTGGGAAAGTTTTATGTAGAATTTCAAGAACATTTTTGAATCGTTCTGGAACTTTTGCTTTGAATGTTACAGGCTGAGTTTTCTCTGGGATTCTGATTTTCAAAAGCCTTGAATGGAGCATCAATGTTGCATTTGGAAAAAGTTTGTCTTTTTTTCCGTTGTAGATGGGGTCGCCTAGAAGCGGACAGCCTAAAAATTTTGCATGAACCCTTATCTGATGTGTACGTCCTGTTTTTAGTCTGAATCTCATGAGAGAATAATTGCCATAGCAGGCAATGCAATGGTAAATTGTCTTTGCAAATTTGCCTTCGGATGTTTGTGATACGGCTTTAAATCTTTTTCTGTTGCCAGGGTCCCTTATTATTTGCGTTGCAATGATTCCGCCTCTGTGATGTGGTTTTCCGCAAACTATGGCTATATATTCTTTCTGTACTTTTCTTTTCTGGAACTGTTCCTGAAGGAATTCTTCTGTTGCCCGGTTTTTTGCAGTAATGATGATTCCTGAGGTATCTTTGTCAAGCCTGTGAACGATTCCTGTTCTGAAAGAATTCTCTGTACATACGGATTTTTTATTCCAATGGAAAAGAAGTGCATTTACAAGAGTGCCTGTCCAGTTTCCTGCTGCCGGATGGGTTACCATGCCCTGTTTTTTATTTACAACAGTTACATTGGCATCTTCAAAAATGATGTTTAGAGGAATTTCTTCTCCTTCTATATTTTCTGGAATGTTGTCCTGCCAGTTAAAACTAACTTTGTCGCCTGCCTTTACTTTTGATGAAAGTTTTGCAGGTTTTCCATTTATCTGAAGCTCGGAAATTCCTGTTTTCAGTTTTGAGCGGTTCATGTTTTCAAGATTTTCTGAAACGTATTTGTCAAGGCGCAGGCTTTGCGCAAAATCCTGTGGAATTTGAAAATTAAAACAGGGCACTTTCCAGACCTCCGTACAGATATTCTACATTTTTACGGTAATCTTGTTTATGGGAATTTTGGTCAAGTTTGTTTTCAAATGTCTGTGAATACTGCAAAGGCTTGACGGTTACCGGGCTTTCCTGCATGGATTTCTTTTCTTTTTGTTTTTTTGAATGATTGAAATAAAAATCAGTGAGGCCAAGAGCCAGACTTATCCCTGCTGATGAAAGAATTATCATTTTCTGTTCGCTTGTATTCAGGTTTGCTGCTTCTGAAGTTTTTGCAAGTGGATTAGGTACGTACGAAGAGTCAAATCCGTTGTTGCAGTAGCGTAACATTGAATAGGAAATTGTAGTCAGCAGAGTTACAAAAGGAAGAGAGCCAAGCGTTATTATTTCTGCCCTACGTATGTCGTGCATTACAGGGGAAAATTCTTCTTTGCTGTAAGGTACGACATCCTGGGTTGCCTTTTCTGCATATAGAGGAAAAATCAAAAATACTAATAAAAACACTGGGAGCTTTTTCACTTCTGCCTGGAATTTTTTTTAATGATGAAACAGTCTGATTCCTGTAAAGGCCATTACGATTCCGTATTTGTTGCAAGTTTCAATTACATTGTCATCACGCACGGAGCCACCTGGTTGTGCAATTACTGAAACGCCTGATTTTCTAGCTCTTTCTATGTTGTCACCAAATGGGAAAAATGCATCACTGCCAAGTGCAACATCTGTGTTTTGTGCAATCCACTGCTTTTTTTCTTCAGCCGTAAAAATTTCCGGTTTTTCTGCAAAAATATTCTGCCATTTTCCGTCTGCCAGAATGTCTTCGTATTCGTCGCTGATGTATACGTCAATGGCATTGTCACGGTCTGCACGTTTTATTCCTTCAATAAATTTCAGGTTCAGGACTTTTGGGGATTGTCTGAGCCACCAGTTGTCAGCTTTTTGACCGGCAAGACGAGTACAATGAATTCTGCTCTGCTGCCCTGCCCCAATTCCGATTGCCTGACCGTCTTTTACGTAACAGACAGAATTTGACTGTGTGTATTTTAATACAATCTGAGCAATAAGCAGATTATGTTTTTGTTCTTCTGTAAGATTTTTGTTTTCAGTGACAATGTTGGTTAAAGTTGATTCGTCTAATTTCAGAAAATTATGTCCCTGTTCAAATTTTACGCCGAAAACCTGTTTTACTTCTGTTTGTGCAGGAATGTAGTTTTCATCGATTTTCAGTATGCAGTAGCTGCCTTTTTTCTTTTTCTTTAGAATTTCAAGTGCTTCATTGTCATAATCTGGTGCAATTATGCCGTCAGAAACTTCTTTTGCAATGAGAAGTGCGGTTGCTTTGTCGCATTTGTCGCTGAGTGAAATAAAATCTCCAAAAGATGACATTCTGTCAGCACCTCTTGCCCGTGCATAAGCACATGCCAGTGGAGTAAGTTGAATTGAACTGTCAACGAAGTAAATTTTTTTGAGGGTTTCCGTAAGAGGCTTGCCGATTGCAGCACCTGCGGGGGAAACATGCTTGAATGAAGTTGCTGCAGGACAGCCTGTTGCTTCTTTTAATTCTTTCACAAGTTGCCAGCCGTTCAGTGCATCAAGCAGATTGATGTAACCTGGATTGCCATTTACAACAGTTATAGGTAAATCTCCTGCGTCCATAAAAACTTTTGCAGGTTTCTGGTTTGGATTGCATCCATATTTAAGTTCAAGTTCTTTCATTAGCAAAAATTAGCATAAAAACATTTGAATTTCAAGTTTTGTATTTTTTGCCAGCGGACAAAGGATTGGAGGTGCGCGAAGCGGCCACTGGACGTAGTGAGCCTGAAGGCGAACGAAGGAAGCGGCTGGAGTTGTAAACGGAACACCGGAAAGCCTGTTTTTTGCAAGGCGTGCCTTGCAAAAATGGCCACGGAAAAATCAAAAAAAAGGACAGAATAGAAATATCGTGTGTATGCAATTTATGCACTATAATTTAATGGTTTTAGAAAAAGATGTAAGATAAATCTCTGAAAAAACGGCTTTATCTGCGTAAGGTTTGCGTTGCAAACTTCTTTGAGAATGTCTTAAAAGGTAAATGAGGAATTGAAACATCCTTGTTGGCTTTTTATGGGAGTATGTTATGTTGAAAACAGGAATTTCGGTTCTGCTAGTTTCGGTATTGATGACAGCAGGAGCTGTAAATGCTGCGGCAGAAGGAATTACAATGGAAGGTCCTGCCGGAAAAAAGTCTTATCAGACTATTCAGGCTGCATTTGATGATTGTGTGGGAAAAAATTTTTATACTATCCGCTTGCAGAAAGGAACTTACAGGGAAAATTTTATAAATTATACAGGAGATGCAACTGTAAAAATTATAGGCGAAACATCTGAAAAATATGGTGCTGACGTTATAATTGAAGGCCGTGGTAATAATATGGGAGCCATGCGCAACAGGGAATTGCTTGAATTTCAGGGAAACGGTAATTTAATTCTTGAAAATTTGAGTTTAGTTAGTGATTTGAGTCGTAAAGATGTAAAAGGCGACGCTCAGGCTGAGGTTTTGGGGTACGATGGAACGGGCTATGTTGCTGCTTACAACTGTTCTTTTAAATCTCATCAGGATACAATGCGTACTACTGGAACCGGCTGGTTCTATAAATGCTACATTGAAGGCGACACTGATTTTATTTGGATGGAAACTTCTGGCGTAGTTGCCCTTTACGAAGAATGTGAAATTGTTTCTGTTTATGATGAATATGCTTCAACTCATGCGTCTTATGTTCTTGCTCCTCGTGCAACTGTAAGCACTAAGGTTGGTAAGGGTGCTGTAATTTTTAATTCAACTTTGAAAATTCAAGATGGTCAGGAAACTTTCCTTTTTAGAAATCCATGGGGAAATAACAAAAATTATTACAACAATGGTGCTTTTGTGAATGTGAAAGTTGATGGAAAACTTGCAGGAGCATTGCAGAAAAGTGCGGCTATGGGAACGAAAAATCAGAGTTTTGTCGGCTGGAAAGTTGATGAATCTCTTGCAGCTGAATATTCTGGCATGGAAAAAACAATAGGTGTTATTTCTGGAGAAATTGCAAAAAGAGAATATGCCGGAAGACGGGCAATTTTGAACAGAGGTTACAGCGTAATTTTTGAAAAATTTGTTCAGCTGCCTGAAGTAAAATTCGATGTTGACAAATTTATTAAGGTAAATAAATGGAAAGTTTCAAAAGATGTTTCAAAGGATGTTTTGCCTGGCGAAAAAAAGGTAAAATATAGTAATTATTCTTTAACAGAACCAAAACTTTCTGGTGTAAACTCAGCAGGTTTTGAATATATTCCTGAAGAATTCTGCTATACAGGCAAGGCTGGAAGTGAACTTACAGTTTCTGTAAAAGGTCCATGTGTTGTTTCTGTAAAAGGTTGTAAAAATGGTGAAGGCATTATTTATGCAGATGGTCAGGGAGAAGCTTATTATAGTTTTGCAACTGGTTCTTCCCTGAAATATGATACAAAAGATTATATTGTCTATAAGCCTGGAAAAAACACTGTTACAATAAAAGCTTTGGAAGAGTCGTCTTTTGCAGCAATTTCTGTTGTAAGTGAATCTGACATAAAATTTGTACCGGTTTCAGAAATAAAAATTTCTGCTGCTGATAATGTTGATTTCGTACGTGGAAACAAAACTTTGCAGCTGTCTGCTGTTGTTTTACCTGAAAATGCTGTAAATGCTGATTTTGACTGGGTTGTTTCTGACAGTAAAATTGCAGAAATTTCAAAGACAGGTCTGCTAAAAGTCAGCGATGTTGAAACAGAATCTGTTTTAACTGTAAAAGCTGTTGCAAAAGATGAATCTGCTTTTGAATCTTCAATTCAGCTGAAAGTTGTTCCAACTCCAAAAAATGCTTTTGACATTACATGGCTTGACAATACAGAGGCAAATCTTGCAGGTGTCTGTTCAAATGAAAAAATTGCAGGAGCAAGGAATGTTATTCTTGCTATGAAAGATTCTGATGGAATTACTGGTACATGGAAACATAATTCTAGCAAACTTAAAGGACAGGGAATAAGTTTGTCTGCTGCTGACAATGATCCTAAAAAAGATGACTGGTATATTGATTTTCCTGTTTATGCTGAAAAAGCCTTGAACATTGAAAATGTAAAGATTAATTGGGGTAACTGCGGTACTTCTAACTTGAGAACTTATGTTACATTCCGCAAAACCGCAGAGAGTGTTGAAAATGCTGTTGTTATTTTTGATAATATTGCAGATAAAAAACTCAGCTCTCCAAGAACTTCTGACAATCCTTCAATGGAATTTGCTATAAACCAAAAGCTTGAAGCTGGCGAAACTGGATATGTGCGCATTTGCGTTCATGGCTACAGGGACGGCGGTGTTCAGACTATAAATGGAAAGAGTCCTACATGGGGTAAAACTGTAATCTCTGGAATGGGCTTATAGGAAAAACTTTTAGTCAATGTCTTATGGCAATTTGACGGGAAGTACGTGTTAATCATCACTTCCTTAAAACAGCATATCCTGCGAAAAGGATATGCTGTTTTTTTATGCATTTTGATAATCGCGGTTACCAAATATTGCTGTTCCAATGCGCACTTGGGTTGAACCTTCCTGAATGGCAATCTTAAAGTCTCCTGACATTCCCATTGAAAGTTCGCACAGGTCAAAATTTGAGAATTCTTTTTTCATTTTTTCAGCTGTTTCCCGCATTGTTGAAAAGGAATCATGAATAAGTTTTTCATCGGTTGTAAATGGAGCCATGGTCATAAATCCTTTAGGAATTACATGCGGAGCTTTACCTTCGGCGCAAAATAAAAGAGCTTTTTCCAGTTCTTCAAGAGTTTGAAAGCCAGATTTTGAATCTTCAGCTGTATGAAATTCAAATAAAACTTGAATTTGTCTGTCTGTTTTTGCACATTGCTTTTCAATTTCTTCCAGAAGTTCAATTCTGTCAACAGATTCAATGCATGATGCAATTTTTACGGCATTTTTGACTTTGTTGCGCTGAAGGCTGCCGATTATGTGCAGGTCAAAATTACACCCTATTTTTTCAATTTCTTCAAATTTTTCTTTTGCTTCCTGTACTCTGTTTTCACCGAAAAGAATTTGTCCGCATGAAATTGCGTCCAAAACTGACTGAACAGGATGAAATTTGCACACAGCCTGTAGTTTTACACAACCTTGAGGGCGTCCTGACTGTTTTTCTGCATCGTTTATTTCCTGTTTCAGCAGTGCAAGCTGCTGTCTGATAATTTCTTTTGAATTGTCCATTTTTTTCCCTGAAAATACCTGAAAATATTTAAAAATTATTTTACTTTGCAGACTTCATCTGAAAGTTTTAGAAGCTGTTCCAGTTTTAACGCTTCTGCCCGTACATTTTCTGCAAGACCTGCAAGTGCAATCGCTTCTGCTGCTTTTTCAGAACTTCCTAAAAAGTTTGTAAGGTTGTTTTTGATTGTTTTTCTTCTTGCAGAAAATAATGCCCTCTGCATTTTTGCGAATACCAGTGGATCGCTGCAGCCTGGAAATTCCTGCTTGGGTGTGAGCAAAACTGCCCTTGAATCAACATTTGGTTTTGGCCAAAAGTTGCCGCCTGACAGCGTAACTACAGGCTTTACGTTGTATGCCCATTGGCATAGCACTGAAAATGATGAACAGTCTTTTGAACCTGCCTGGGCGGCAATTCTTTGTGCAACTTCTTTTTGAACTGTAATCAGCATTTTGTCAAACCTGACGCCATGTTCGATTGTGTCTCCGACAAGGGAGGCTGCAATATTATACGGAAGGTTTCCAAAAAAATAATCTGGTTTACCGTTTTCCTGAAGTTCTTTTTTCCAAGTTTTGAGGACATCGCCTTCAACCAGTTTGAATTTGCCCTGTTCTTTATAGTCTGCAAAAAACTCAGTAATAGCAGCTGCAAATCCATGGTCAATTTCGAAAACTGTAAGTTCTGCTCCTGTCTGTAGAATTTCGTATGTCATGGCTCCAAGTCCAGGTCCTATTTCCCAGATTTTTGTGCCCGGCTTTATCTGGAGTGTGTCAATAATCAGTTTCCGTGCATCGCCGTTTACAAGAAAATTCTGCCCGAATTTTTTTTGCATAGCCATATTTCTGCTTTCCAGAAAATTTTTAAGCTCGGTTGGTGAATTGTAATCCGGATGTTTCATCATTTTTTTTGCCCTTAAATTATAGGTGTACAGCTGGCAGTTTTGAAAAGAAAACCACCAGAATTTTGATTATTCCATAAAGTGCTCCTATAATAGCACTAAATGGCTGTGTAAGAAAAGGTATCAGCAATGCGGTAAAAATGCATGCTATTCCAAGGTACATGAAAACAGTTACAAAAGGCGAAATTATTAGCGTTGCAAATGTGCATGATGGTACAAAAACTTTAAAAACGGAAATTGTATAAGGGGATGTAAAAAACTGAGCTCCAATAGATGATGCCAGATTGCCTGAAATTTCAGACGGAAGGTTTCTTGACAGAACCGGTTGAATAAACTCTCCTGCAACGAAAATGCCAGACAAAGCTCCGTAAGAAAGTATGAATGCAGGTGAAAAAGAATCCAATGGTCTTAAACAGATGTGAATAAGATAGGCACATGCTAAAATTCGTAAAGGCTTTGGCTGTTCTGCTGTAGAAAATGAAGCTGCCAAAGTAAGCATGCTGCATAAAAATGCCCTGAATAATGAAGGTGAAAAGCCAGCAAACCAGACAAAAAGCGTTATGAATGAAAATCTAAGGAGCATGCTGAGCTTTCTGTTTTTTGTTTTTTTACCTAAAAATCCTGCTATTCCAGAAAAAAGCGACAGATGCATTCCTGAAAGTGCCATGATATGCGACAGACCTGCGTTTTTAAATGATTCGGCTAGTTCATCGTTTGTATATTCTCTGGAGCCTGAAATCAATGCCAGTAGAAGTCCGCCAGCTTCGCCCCATGCAAACATCAGCCTTTTGAAATGCAGCCTGCATTTTGCTCTTAATGAATGAATCTTTCCTGGCAAAGAGTTTTTAAAGGGAGCTGTTTTTACAGCAACCGCAAAAAAATCATTTTTTTTTGAAAATGTTCCATAAAGTGTTGCCGTACAACCGTTTTCTACAGGAGCCTTCATATCTGATTTTAATTTTTCAGCGGTTTTGCTGTCTGTAAAAAGTTTTCCAGGATACCACTGCTCTACAAAATTTGCAGGTATAAATGCGGTTAAGGTTCCTTTGCAACTGGAAGAATAGCCTTTTTTATTCCACACTGTTGAAGGAGCAAAAGTTACTTTGTATTGATTTTTTTGTTTTACGGGGTTTGAAACTATTGTTCCCTGTAAAACTTCTATAGTTGATCTATTCAGTCCGCTTGAAAAAACTCTTTTGGACTGAATAGATTCTTGATTGGAATAAATGTAAATTGCACAAAAAATTGATGTGAGGATAATTGGATTTTTTATAAAATTGAAGAAAGCTTTTTGTACATTTAATTTTCCCATTTTAGTTTTGTCAGAGAAATTCTTGCTTCTGCAATTACGGCCTGCGGATAATCCAGATAGGTTGCAAGCAGAAGTTGGTCAAATGCATTTTTATTGCCAAGTTCGCCAAGACTTTTTACAAGTGCAAGAATTATTGTTTCCGAGACCTTTCCTCCTTTTTCGGTTTGTTTGTTTAATTCTGTCAGATAATTTGTAAGAACTTGTGAAACTTCTGCAGTTGCAAGCTGTGAAACTCCTTCGATTATTTTTACAAACTGACTATCTTTCATTTTTGAAGATTCAAAGGCTGTCTTTGAAGTCATAAAATAACTGTTAATCAGTGAGGAAGCTCTTGTCCAATTGCTTTCAACAATTATGCAGAATGCATCAAATTCAAGTTTCTGAACTTCAGGATTTTCATTTTCCTCTGTATTATTAATTGCTTCTGACAAAATGTTTTCTGCAATTTCTGCTTTAAAAGATGCAGAAATTTTTGAATTATTTTTTATTAAGTCAAAAATTTCTGTTATTCTGTCAATTGTTGTAGAGCTTAGAATCTGAAGTATTTCAGAAAGAGATTTATCAGCCAGATTGCCTAGTGCTTCCAAAATTTCTTTGCTGTAAGGAGAAAAACATTCTGTTTGCAGACAGTCATACAAAATTGAAAAAGACTGACCGTTACCTATTTTGCCCAGAGATATTACAGCATTTTTTTGAACATCTCCCGACTGTTTTTTTTCTATGCTTTCAGAAAGAAAGTTATTTAGGACATTGACAGATTCTGCAGAAGGTTTTGTTTCCTGAAAAAGAACAATTTTCTCTAAAACTGCAATTTTTATCGTACTGTCCTGAGAAAGTTCAAAAAGCTTGTAAAGCTTTGTAAGAATCGTATTGTCTGTGTTTACAATGTTTGCCGGCAATGCAAGAATTCCTGTAATTGCAAGGTTATTCATGTCTCTGTCATCAAAACCTGTATCTTCCAAATTTTGCAGTATAAAATCTACGGTTTTTACAGCAAGAACTGCAGTTTCTCTACCAGAGGCATTTTTTAATGCTGTAATTTTATCGCTGATGTTTCCTTTTATAAAGAACTTGATGTTGTTTTCGTTTGACTGGCAAAAAGCTGCTGACATGAAAATTGACAGAAAAAACATTGCAGCTGAATTTTTAAACCTCATTTTCTCCTCCAGTTAATGTACTTTTACCTGTGTTTTATGCAGAATTTTTGCTTGCATTTTAAAACAGTCAGAAAAAGTACAAATTTCTGATAGCTTTATTTTAAATTCAAAAATCGACTAAATCGACTTCCCTTTGTTTTTCGGCATTTTTTAACTTTTTATTAAGTACATCTAAAAATTGCTTTTTCAGGAAATTTCTTCTAAGATTGCAATTTTTAGACTTCTTCTTCATTCTTTTCAGAGTCTTCTGAATCAGAAGATTCCTGACTGTCTTCTTCAGACTGCTTTAATGCATCATACAGTATCTTTTCTTCGTTTGGCAAAATATTGTACACAAAAGTCAGTATGATATTTTTTATCTTTGGGTCAAGTTTTTTGCATTCCAGATGAAGCCTTGACTGGTTAAGATTTTCATTATATTCAGCAGATTTTACAAGCCCCTGCATTATGATTTGTTCTGAACCTATCATAAAATACAGTTTTACTCTTATATTAGAAACACCTTTTCCACCGATTCGTATCAAACATCCAGATTCTGAAATGTCTTCAAGAAAACAGTTGTAACCTTTTTCTGAATAAGTATTGAGTTTTCCATCCTGTGTTTTTATCATAAGAAACAGAGTTGCAGGTATGTGACAGTTTGCACGGATTGTTTTTCGCTTTTGAAGACGATCCAATTTATCAGTATGATGCAGATACAGTACCGGTTCGCCTCTAAAAACTCCAGAACCAAGTACGGTTGTATCAAATATGTAGTTTGCATCATTTTTTCGCCACAAATATACGCTGATTTTTGCATTTTCCCAAATGATATTTTTGGACTTTGCTTTATCCTGATTTACAGGCATCTTTACCGTAAGTTCCCTGGCATTGTTTAATATTTTTGACTTGAAAATTCCATGGTCTTTGAAAAGAATTATGATTTTCTGACCGTTGCTCAGGCTTACAGTTGAGGACAAACCTTTTTTTAATGAATATGATATCTTAGTTTTGGTTTTAAACTCATAAAGTTTTGAAAGAAAATTCTGAAGTTTTTCCTGTTCTTGATTTTCTGACTGTTTTATTTCCTCGATTATTCTGGCAATGCATTTTGACATAGTTTCTTCAGACCAAAAAAGAGTACATGGATCTGTTATCATGCATTTTACAGCAAGATTCCATAAAAGGAGAAGTTCATCTAATTTAAATCCAGCGTCACAGCCTGTGGTGAAAAATTTGATTTTTTTTCTGGAAAAATAAAAAATCAATGCGGGTAGTAAAAAAAATGCCGTGAAAATACAATATACAATGTACAAAATAACTCCGTTTTTATATATTACCAATATAATGAATCTTAAGAAAGATTGCCACCCATACAAACTGATGGAATTTGCCTTTATTGCAGGATTTCTGCTCATTCCTCCCCTTTTTGCAAATCCAGTTTCTGACGTTCAGATAAAAAATCCTTTTTCATGGAACGTAATAATCTGCTTTTTGATTTCTGTAATTCTGTACATCCAGCATAAATTTGATAACCGTTCAGTCAAAAAAGAATCTGTTTTTTTACAAAATGTAATGAATTCTGCCTTTTTTTTTAAAACTTTTGGTTGCCTTGTAGTTACTTTTGCCTGTTTGAATTACCTTTGCCGGTCTTTCGGATGGAACAAAAATGGATTAGATGTTGATTTTTCTCAGTCAAATCCGTTTGCTATTCTGCTTACTTTTCTGTTTACATGTTTTTATGAAGAAATCGTCTACAGACTTTATTTTCCAGAATTTCTAAAAGAAATTTTTACATTCAAAAATTCTGTTTTAATTTTGGAAATAATTCCTGTTGCAGTTTTTGCATTTTCCCATCGTTACATGGGCTGGGCTGCCGTTTTTAATGCTTTTGCAGCAGGATTTTTTTTGAGACGGACATTTTTGAAAACTCATTCAATTTTTACCTGTTTTGCCTGCCATTTTTTCTACAATGCGTTTGTATTTTTGCTGGCCTGTTTTATTCATTGATTTCTGCAAGTTCAAGAATCCTGCTGAATGTCCATTCGCTTAAACATACATTGTAATTTATGTGATGTTGTTCCAGTGGAAAAGAATAATTCAGTACAAAAGTATTTTTGTCTTTTTTTTCTGCATTTATGAAAATTTCTTTTGTATTTCCGAGTTCAACTTTGATTTGTGCTTTCAAAGGATTTTTTAGTGATTCTTCTTTTAGAGGTTCTTCCGAAGTCTGGTATTTTTGTTCAAGAAGATGACCGTGATGCAGTTGCAGCAGTTTTCTATAATTTTCCTGTGGAATTCTTTTTAGTTCCTGATTTTTTTCAGTTTGAATAAACAGACTGGCAGACTGAATGTCGTTTTCAGAAACAGTTCCAAAAATATTTTGTGGAATGATATAAGGGTCTGCCCAAAAATCTGCGTCGGCATTTAAAAAAGGTGTAAGATTTTCATCCTGTAATTCAAAAACAGAAAAAGTGCTTGTTGAGCGCAGGTAAATCCTGTTTTCCCTTAGATTTTTGAGGTTAAAAAGAATTTCGCATAGAGTTTTGCCATCTGGTTCAATAAATTTCAGCGAAAAATCAGATGTTTTATTGTCAGAAAGCTCCATTTTTTTTATGCCATTTTGAGACTGCGAGATTTTATGAAATTCCTGAACTTTCCGGCAGTTTTCTAAAAATTTGCTTACAAGTTTTTTTTCAACAGGGAAAATATTTGAAAATTCTTCTTGCATGGAAGAATTCTGTGATTTTCCGAGCCATTTATCTTCAACTTTTTGAAAAAAAATCGAAGATCCTCCTTTTTTTTCAATAGAAAACTGAACGATGTTTTTGTATTTTGGATTTAAAATGGCTGTTTTTTGAATTTTTTCCTTATTTGTTGAATTAAAAAACGGCATGAATGATGCTGCAAATAAAAGCATCAAAAGCAGCGAGGAAAGTGCAAGTTTTTTTTCAATTCGATTTATTTCCATTTTTTTTTCCAGCTTTTTATTTTTCAGTATTTTTTGACTTAGTATTCCAGAATTTCCAAGATATGTTTTTCCGGCTTATATAAACGGCAAGCCTCAAAAAAATAAATGCAAGCGGAATGCAAGCTATGAAAATCAGAATAAAAACTGTTTGTATAGCCGAAAGTTTTTCCTGATTTATTTTGAAAATCTGATGACTGTCAGAACTTTTTGCAAGCAGCTGTGCAAGTTCAGATTCACCCCTTATCTGCAGAATAAAATTTGAAAGAACCTGAAGGTTTCTGTAGTCTCCCGTCTCTCCTCCTGCATAGCCTAAAAGCAGTGTAGATGCAAAATACTGATTTGACAAAACTGTTAAAAATGCATTTTCCGTTGAGCTTCCTGTAAAAATTCCCTGTGCTTTTCCATTCAGAACGGCAGCAACGGTAAAAGCTTGTTTTTTTTGTGCTGAAATGTTTTTGGCTGCTGTAAAAGGGTTTGTATCAACATATATTTCTTGTCCTGAATAAATCGGTTTTACGGATGTGCAGTCAGACTTGGTTTTTAAAATAGGTTTTATGTTTTCTTTTGAGAAAATCAGCGGAGACAGCCAGAACCCTGTCATTCCATTTGGTGCAAAATCCTGCCTGTCAAGATAAATCCAGTACGGATAGTCTAATTTTTGAGATTTGCTGTCATTTGAAATCATTGAAATTTTTACGCAGTCATTTCCAGCTATAAGTTCATCGGAAAAATTAAAGCCGAATCCTGAAAGCATCTGCAGAAAAGGCGATTCTTCTTTTTTGACAGACCATGTTGCATTTATGTCGACAGAATATGGCGAAACTGCTGCAAAAACTTTTCCGCCTTTTAATATGAAAGTTTCAACCGAAGCTGTCTGTTCTTCCGAAAATGCAGCAGAACCTAAAATTGCCATTGGAATTGAAGTATCAGCTGAATCCAAAAATCCTGATGAAAAATTTAAATCCTCAGGCGTTAAAACTAGGCATTTAAGGCCTTGTGCAGAAAGCCATGGAACTATATATGAAAAATCTTTGGAAAAATCCATATTACTTCCATTTACAAGATAGACAAATCGTTCTTTACCTGTCAAAAGTTTGAGAATCTGACAGTCTAAGTCGTATTCCAGTGTATCATCGCTTAAAACAAACGGTATTGCAGCTTTTTCGTCCAGATATTCAATAACGATTGCCGAATAAATTTCTGTAAACTGCTGTTCATTGTTTTTTATAATTTTTATCTGCTGTGGCTGAATTCCTAAGGTGTTTAGCCTTTTTGTTTCAATTTCTTTCAGATTTTTAGAGCTTTTTGAGTTTTCATCAAATTTTATGGTTGTTATAGTGATATTTTTTGAAAGTTTTCCGTATTCATTCAAAAAATCTTCAATGTTTTTTACCTGAGGATAAAGTGATTTTAACGTTTTGGTCTGATAAAAGGTAATCCTAATCTTTTCATGAGCGTTAAACTCTGTCTGGCTGTTTTTCAGGTTGTCAGAAATCAATTTTTTTGAATAGCTGGAAACTGTGTAGCGCTTATTTTTTGTAAGGTCAAATCTTTTAAAAAAACGCATGGAATTTGCAAACAAGGCTGTACAAAAAATCAGAAAAATCACGGTTAATTTTCCTAAATTTTTACATCCTTTCCTTTTTTCAATGAGGATTGCACTGAGCGTACAGAAAAAAATTATTGAAATTACAAAAAATAAAAATTCTCTGGTATCAAAAATGCCTTTTTGTGCGCTGTCAAAATGCCATTTGAAACTAAAAAAATGCACAAAAGCAGCCAGCAAATTTGAAGTTTCAACATAAAAAAGCAGGCTGTGAATTGAAGCTGTTATGGCTAGACAAACAAAGGAAACTGCCACATAAGCATGTTTTATAAGCACAAAAATGAAATTTGAAAATGCAGCAGAGGCAAATGCATAAAAGCTCAGAATGAAAAATCCTGTAAAAATCTGACCAAAGTCAACAAAAGTAAAAAAATTAAGGGAAATGGCAAAAACAATTACAGGCAGCAACATCAGAAGCAAGGCAATGCAGCATGAAATCCATCTGCAGAAAACAATGTTAATTGTTGAAACTGGAAGCGAATTTTCAAAGCCTGAATCAAATTTTGTACATAAAAGAGGAATAATCAGTACAAAAATATATGGAATTATTGAAAATAAATTTTCAAGCTGTATAAATTCTGCTCCCCTTATAAAAAATTTTGAAGCAACAAAAAAATATGCTGTCGAAAAAACTGTCAGAATTATTGCACAGACATAAAATTGAGGATAAATCAAAAATGAGAAAATATTTCTTTTTATTAAAACTAAACTTGAATTTTTCATTTTTTTCCGTTACTGCGCCATGAAAAATCACAGCAAATTTCTAGAGATGTGCTGATTAACTCCAGAAGCGATTTCTGGCACTGCCCTATAACAGCCTTTGATTTTTTTCCTGAAATTGCAGGTTTTTAGAATTTTCTTTTAATTTTATAAAAGCCTGTTCCAGTGTTTTTTCTCCTGTAAATTCCAGAATTTCTTTTTGACTGCCCTGGCAGACCAATTTTCCATTAATCAGAATTCCTATTTTTGAACAAAGCTGTTCAACTTCGCTCATATTATGCGAAGAAATAAAAATTGTTTTTTCAGCAGACAGTTTTTTCAGAATATATCTTATTTTATGAGCCTGCATCACATCCAGCGCACTTGTCGGTTCATCAAGCACAAGAACTGGAGGATTATGCACTAATGCAAGCGCTAGGGAAAGTCGCTGCCGTTCACCTTTTGAAAGAATTTTTACTTTTTTGGTAAAAATTTCAGGAAGTTCAAACAATTGTGCAGTTTCTTTCAGTCTGCCGGCATTTTTTATTTCCATTGCTTCTGCATGAAATTTAAAAGCTTCAAAAACTGTAAGGGCTTTGTCAACAAGAGGCTCTTCTGGCATATAACCGATGAGTTTTTTTATTTCTGATGCATTTTTTTCAGTATCCAATGCATTTTCCATGTTGTCATCTGGCGAAATGAAGATTTTTCCTGAAGTTGGATAAAAAAATGCACACACAGCTTTCAATACGGTAGATTTTCCGGCACCGTTTAAACCTAAAAGTCCTGTTATTTGGCAACTTGCTGCGGTAAAGCAGACGTCATCAACGCAAAAACCTGCAGGTTCAGAACTTCCAGCCGAAAAAAATGAGGATTTTAAAGATTTTGAAGAATACGATTTTGAAAAATGTTCAAGCTTTATCAAAATTTTACCTGAAAATCAATTTTTCCAAAGATGCTTTTTTAGTCCTGCACATCAAGCTTTGCACATTCGCCAGCAAGGATAAAAAATTCATCTTTAGGGGAATATTAAAAATCAGTCAACGTATGGTATGTCAAATTTCATTCGGTCTTTTGTTAGTTCTGCATCAGGAAAAACTTCCTGTGCTTCTTTTAGAAGACCTTCCAAATCTTTGTCTGTATACCGCGGACTGTAATGAATCAGAGCCATTCTTTTAGAACCTGAGTCTTTTGCAATTGTTGCTGCCTGCCTGGCTGTCATGTGTTTTTTTTCTTTTGCCTGATCTGCAACATCATCCATGAACATTCCTTCACAAATCAACAGGTCAGAACCATATACTTCCTTTGCAATTGAAGGAAGGTACAAAGTGTCGGTTACATAGCTGAACTTTCTGCCGCTACGCTTTTCACCCATCACTTGTTCTGGTGTTACAGTTGTGCCGTCGCTTGCTTCTACACATTGGCCGGACTGAAGTTTTGACCATAAAGGACCACACGGAACATTCAAGGCTCTTGCTTTTTCAGGGTTGAATTCCCCAGGTCTATCCAATTCTTCAAGAGTATAGCCTACGCAGGTTTTTGTATGCTGCAGAGGAAATGCCCGTACATAAAATCCATCTCCTTCATAAACTACGTCTGGAGCCGTAATTTCTTTTACAATTATAGGATAATTTATGTACATATCCAGAACTTTTCTGCTGGTTTCAATGTATTCTGCAATTCTTGGGGGACCAAAAATGTAAAGAGGTTCGGTTCTGTCCACTTGCGAAGAAAGCATGAGAATTCCTGGAAGACCTGTAACATGGTCTGCATGTGTGTGTGAAACAAAAATTGCATTGATTTTTTTCCATTTAAGATTCAGGCGGCGCAAAGAAACCTGAGTTCCTTCTCCACCATCAAAAAGAAAAAGATCCCCTTCCCGTCTCAGTAGAACAGAAGTTAAATGACGGTAAGGCAGAGGCATCATTCCGCTGCAACCTAAAACGAACGCTTCCATATTCATGAAAACTACTTTACAGTAAAAACTCTTTTTTTACAATAAAAGCATATTATAGTTTTTTCCTATAATTCTGAATAAAAAAATAGTATATGAAAACCTATTGCCTAGCTGTTTTATTGGTGATATTTTCAGCTTATAACAGTTTACGAATCGGAGGGTTTATGAAAAAATTATTGATTTCTGCTGTTGCATTGCTTGCCGCAGCTGCACTTTTTGCTGGTGGAAAAAAAGAAAAAGATTCCAAAACTATTACAGTTGGGGCAACTCCAGAACCTCATGCTGCTATTTTGAATCTTGTTGTTGAAGATTTGGCAAAAGAAGGCTACACATTGAAAGTTGTTGAATTTACAGATTATGTAACTCCAAACGAAGCCGTTGAATCAGGTCAGATTGATGCCAATTATTTCCAGCACATTCCATACATGGATTCTTTCAACAAGGAAAAAGGTTACCATCTTGTAAATGTAGCAGGCATCCATGTTGAACCACTTGCCGTATATTCAAAAAAATATACAAAACTTTCAGATTTGCCAGATGGCGCAACAATTGCAATTCCAAACGATCCTACAAATGAAGGTCGCGCATTGCTTTTGCTTCAGTCAGCAGGTTTAATCAAACTTGATTCAAATGCAGGTCTCACTGCTGTTCCTCTTGACATAAAGGAAAACAGTAAAAAATTCCAGTTCCGCGAAATTGAAGCTGCATCACTTCCAAGAACTCTTGATGATTTCGATGCTTCTGTAATAAACGGAAATTATGCAATTCCTGCAGGACTTACAGCTTCAAAAGACGGTTTGTTTGTAGAAGGAAAGAATTCTCCTTATGTAAACATTCTTACAGTAAAAGCTGGCAATGAAAAATCCCCTGCTGTTCAGGCACTTATCAAAGCTTTGCAGAGTCAGAAAGTAAAAGACTTTATCAGCAAAACTTATCCTAACGGCGAAGTTGTTGCAGTATTCTAAGGAATCACTGAATGTAGCAAATTGTCCGTAAGTCAATGACTTGGGGCAATTTGCCGGGAAGTGCTGAGTAATCGGTTCAAGTGTTAATCAGCATTTCGTCAAGCCATAAATCAAATAAAAAAAATATCTAAAAATAGAAAGCTGACTGAAAATTTCAGGATTATACCAAAACGGCAAAACTCGAAATTTTCAGCCAGCTGTTTTTTTTATGACAGGTTTTTATTTACAGACTTTATTTGCAGATTTTGACAACTGTTTTCCAATTTTTTAGTTCCTTTCCAAAAAACTAAAAACTATATGCAATTCCTGCTGAAAATTTCATTTCAAAACCGCCACTTTTATTGTCATACAATAAAATTTCATTTAAATTTGAGTAATGATTTCTTGCTTTCCATTTGGTTGTTACTTTTGTTATGCCGCCAAGTCCATATTTCAAGGCTGCTGAACTGTAAAATTCCAGATTTGAATTTATTTTCTTTCTAAAGTCAGCCTCAATTCCGGCATTATTTTCCCAAATTTTATAGTCAACAGAATATTTTTCGCCTGAAAACATAAAATCAGGACTTGAAAGCGTAATGTAATTGGTTCCAAAAATTCCCATTAGCGAAAAATATGAATATTTGTCTAAATAAAAGGTTTTTCCAAACCCTGCATCGCCAAAAAGAGTCTTTCCCTGGTTTCTTTTTCCTTCTTTGTTTTCATAATTAGAATCAGCAAAACAAATCCCTGCCGAAATTTTAAAAGTCCAGTTTTCATCAGAAAAAACAGAAACATATCCGGCTTCTCCGCCATACGAAAAAATCGTAAATTTGTCCATTTTAGAATTTATTGCAATAGTTTTGAAAACAGGAGCAAAGACAATGCTTTTTTTGCCAGCATCAGTTTCAGATTCAGAAAAAACAGCATTTTTTTCAGTTTGATTAAGGCCGAGTGCAAAAGCTTCTGTTATCAAAAGAGCAGATAAAATAACTGAAATTTTGAATAAATTTTTCATTGTATACCGCCTTTTTCCGAGCTACAGTTTTATTACTGCAGAAACTGAATATTCTGTATAACGGCTGTCCGAACCGTCAGAATCTTCATAAATCGATTTTTTATAGGAATCTGAAGAACTATTTTTTACGTAACGGTTTCCTTTCATTTCCTTTGTTGTCAAAAATGTACAGTCAAATTTTACAAAAATCTTTTCAGAGCATTTGTGCAGATAAAATAAATTCAGTTTATAAGCAGAAAAGTATCCGTCCGTAAAATTTTTCATTTTTTTTCCGGTGAGTATATGATCGTCAATACCGTAAGCAAAAGCGTAAGGAGAAACAAATCCATATACACCGATTACAGTTCTGTTAATCGGAAAAGCCTTTATTCCAAGACCAGCCCAGGCATATAAGTCATATCTCGTATAGGTAATTACCTTGCCATCAAAATTTATCTTTGTTGAGTTATCTGAATGGAAAGGATAATATGATAAAGAATTTCCGCCATTTGGATTACCATAAAATGCAGTTCCGTCATATCCTTCAAAGGAAAGACTTTCAAAATCGAAAGCCAATGTAGGCAGAATATTCAAAAATTCATTTCTAAAAATAACCGTTGAAAAAGAGCCTCCTGTACCATAACCTTTTTTCAGTTTATTGTCATGAAACGAATAATTTGTCTTAATCGACGAATTTCCTGTATTATAGCCATAATCCTGCAACCAGTCGCTGTCTTCAAGAGTTCCGCATTTACCTGGAAAATATACTTTAAAATAGAGGTTTGCTTCTGCCCCATTCCAGCTTTTGTTTCCGCGAAGCCCCGCAAAAAATAAAGGCTTTGTCTCCCATTCAAGATAACTTAAATGATAGCGGGAACTGTCTTTAGAATTTCTTGCATAAACATATTCACCGACTTTTCCATTTCTAAGCCCTGCAAAAGGCTCAATCGAAAATCCTGAATTTTTCGTTTGAACTGCAAAAACATTACACAGACAAAATAAAACGGCAAATGCCAAAACATTTTTTTTCATAAACGAATCCTGAAAATAAATCACTTTTATAATAAATATTATAATATATCTTTTTTGGACGGCAGGCTTTGGAATAATCCAGCTGTTCGCGGCTCGGCTGTTCGCCTCGGCCAGCTTTGCTGTCTGCTACGCACCGCTACCATCTGGCGTAGGTGCATTTGCAATCAGATTCTGTCTGTCGGCTTCTTCTTTTTGAATCAGTTTTTCAACTTCTTCTTTTTTTAAGGGAACATTTGAACTGTATGCAATCTTGTTTTTTTCAATTTCTTCAAAAGTCCACAATCTTCCATTATTCATTCCAGGACAATCTTTTGCACAGTCATTCCATGTTTTCTCATCTTCCACCATCCAGTCCCAAAACGGATAAGTTGAACATTGTACAGGCCTTGCTTCATAAGCTGTGCATCCGTTATTCCACAAAATGCAGTCATAGTTTTTCTGTTCTCTAAGAGAGAGAACCTGTGCTCCGTAATAATAATTTGCCCACCGGCATTTGAGATTGACAAATTCTTTTATTGTCATTTTGAAAAAATTACAGAGAGCCGTTAAATCCCTATAGGAAAGATATACAAATCCTGGAGAATGTCCGCAACAAAAAGAACATCTTTTGCACTCAAAGTGAAGACCTTTTTCGTAAAAGATTTTATCATTCATAAATTTAAAATTTCCTGTTGTAAAAATCAGATGTCTCTCAATCTGCTTATAAACAAATTTTATTATAATACCAGCATTTATTCAACTGCCGCTAAAAAAAAACTACCACAAAAACACCAGTTCCGAAACCGCAGTCACAAGGCATACAATATTGATTTTTCTTCCTAAAAGCCGTTTCTTTCTGTCCTGTTCAATTTCTTTTTTTGAACTGCATTTTACAATGCCCGCTATGGAAATTGGAATTACAGGAAGAAAAATAAGATCCACTGCTAACTTAAACAAAATCAGAATAAATGCAACAAATGCAGTTCCAATGGCATGTTCACCTGATGTGTAAGACAGGTTTCTGTGCATTGCAATTGCAACAATAACATTTACTTCTGTCTGAATGGAAAGAAGTATAATATTTGCAATTCCAAGTTTATAACCTGTGGAAGTTTTTACCAATCTTTTCCTATACCAAAATGGTTCAATTCATACTTTACCATTTTTTGAATGCTTTCACATTTTGATTTACTTCCGAAGTTTTGTATAAAGACTGGTTGCCCATTGTAGATTGCATAGTCTCCAATTGGTGCAGAATCAAAATCAAGTCTTGATACAACTTTTGCGTATGAAGTTGGGTCAAACTTTTCTCCCTTCGCTTTTCGAATTACAAAGAATGTTTCATTATTAAGACTGTCTTTCAATTTTTGAATAGGAGGAAACTTTGATTTAATTTTCCTATTCTTCCAGTAAGTATCATAAAGTTTTGATTTGTTTGTACTGTCTGCTAAAATTGCAGAAATAATCCTTAGTTTTCCATCATCATCAAGGTCAGCATTTGTTACGACAAGAGTTTTAGCTTGACCTGGGGCTAACCCAATAGTATTTACTCGCTTTCCATTATCTTGGTCTTCATGTCCAGTATCTGGTAAAGTTATGGAATAAGGGTCGTCGAATACATGAATTGCATAATAGAAACTAAAACCACCTTTTCCTTCTCTTGTATCATTTACAGTTTCATTGCTTTTTGAACGTTGCCAAGTGAAATTTTTATACTCAACAAAAATATTTGGGTCACCAGCTTCTGATTCATACCACCTATCAAGTTCTTCATCTTCTGTTAAATTTACTTTTTCTATCTTTTCATTTCGACTATTACTTATTTCTTGTTTACTAGATACTGTATTCGTGTCTGTCTGATTTGAGGATTTATAAATGTTTTCAAAGTCTTTGCTGTCCATAATTTCCCCCTCCAATTTTAAATATTAAAATACAAGTAGCTATAAATCAGCACCTTCTGCATTTTATAACATAGTGCAAACTTTCTAAAAGTCAGCTAAAAAACAACACTTTTTACGGACATAGCCAAAATAAATACAATAAGTGGCAGCAGATAACAAACTGACTTTACCAAATAGATAAAAAGTTCAGATGAAGTAAGCCACCCACCTGTTAATCGACGTATAAACTTATAGATTGAGTATGAAAAATCAGCAGCTGCCAGAATAATGTAAAAATCTGAAATATTAATCTTTTTCTTTTGAGTGTTCTGCATTTAGAACCCTTTTTCAGTTATATTGGTTCAAACTGTGTTACTATTATGGTTTAAAACAACTCATCTGGCATTATTTTTTTTAGTCATTTCCGTCCGGGCTTCCAATAAGGTAAAAGCACAGATTCATTTTAAATTCATTCTGGAATCCAGGTCCCTTTTAACTTCAATCTGCACAAAAGTTATGCCCTGATTTTCATTTTTCTGCAGATTACATAATTCATAATCAATTTTTCTGGAAATTATCTTATCCATAGTTTTGTACAAATATTTTTCCGTATCAGTAGAATCGCTTGAAACAGTTGCAGTTGAATTTATTTGAATATTAGTTCCAATGTATGCAGAAATTTGAGAAAGCGCTGTAAGTTCAGCTATTTTTTGCGTCGCATTGCCATCAATACCGCCTTTTTTATACGCACAGGCTTTATAGTAACCTTCAGTAATTTCAAGTTCTTCGGTATACCATTCAGGATAATCTATTTTATCGGAAGACAAACTGACGGCAGTTTTCTTTTTCCCGGCAGAAATATAGATTTCAGGATCACTTTGCTGACTAATTTCATTTGAGGCTTTAGCTGCAGAATAAAAAACAGGCTCCCCAGAACCAAAATCCCCGGAGCCAGTATTTGTTGTAAGCACTTTCAAAGAAATATTTCCGTTAGGATTCAATTGTCCGGAATTCAAAGTCTTTGAAGTAATGATTGAATTACTGATATTTTCAAAAATGCTTCTTACAGTATATTCCATTGAATAAGAAAAACTTCCGTCCGCCTGAATTATGCACGGCCAGCCTCGAAAATCATCATCTTTTTCATCTTCATATTTCCATGAATAAAGACCGTTTTTTACAGTCACAATCTGCTTTCGGTTTGTTCCTGAATCTGTTGTATGATATTCCCCGTTAAAAGCTTTAGAAGCCAGCTCTTTTTTACTATATCCTGTCAATTTTCCAGAACAAATTATATGAATTGTCTGATTGTTTTCTTCATAAAAACCATAATACGAAAAATTGCCTTTTTTATAAGCCCCCTTTATAGTTGTGTTTTCCGGACTGGAAATAGTTCCGTCATTTTTAATGGAAAGCAAAAGTGAATTTTCAGGATCTATAAAGGTTCCGTTTGTAATTTTTACAGCATTTCCAGAAGAAGTTTTTACAATATCCTGAATTGCCTTTACCCCATAAACAGAATAATGATTTTCCAGATCAATGCTTTTTAAAATCCGCTGATTGTCAAACTGATAAATTCCGTCTCGAATCTGAGCAAATAAATTTACATTCAAAACTGCAACCAAAATAAAAAAAACACGCTTCATATTCGTAATATTATACATTATAAATAAAAATTTGGGGGCATTTTTTTGCTGGTTCGGCAGGCTCACCAGCAAAAAAACCGGGCTGCTCCAAGTTCCGCTATTCGCTCCATTCCTACGCTACGCTTCGGAACGGCTTCGCCGCTTTCCGTATCCCTTGCCCGTTATCGTCATATTATTTAGCTGTTAAGCAAGTGCCGGCAGGCAGTACTTTGCTTTGCAAAGTAAAACAAATCCGTTTGTTTTTTTTAACAAACGGATTTGCTCAGAACTAACGTTCTTCGCTTTTTTGGTGAGTGCCGTTAGGCGCGAACAAATCCGTTTGTCATTTTATTTATCACACGGATGCGCAAGATGCGAGAGCGGCGTATTAAATAATTTCCTCTCATGCAAACGGCACGAAGTGACGTATTTGCTTGAGAACTAACATACTTCGCTGTTTCCGTGAGCATCGTTAGATGCGAACAAATCCGTTTGTTTACTTTAACCGTTTTAGGCATTCAGTCTTTCAGACGCTGTTGAATAAACTTCCATGTCTTCACGTTTTCCGATTGCTATAATATGAACTAAAAGTAAATCGTTAATGACAGAATATACAATCCTAATCTGTTTTTTGCAGGCATACATTTTTCTGTAGCCTGTTAAATCATAACCGTTTTTATTTCCAAGCTCTTCACCTAAAAATGGTGAGGTTTTAAGTTTATCAAGCTGTTTTTTTACAAGTTTTTTTATGCTTCCATCCAGTTCACAAAATTCTTTCAGTGCTGCAGGGTGAAATTCGATTTTGTATTCCATTTATAATCCTGCTGTTTTCATTGCATCTTCATAGGAAATATATTCGGACCTTGGTGTGTCTTTTCTTTCCTGAACAGTTTCATAAATAATTTTACGCTCGGCTTTTTCTGCAAGAGTTGCAAGCCGTTCGTATTCGTCAATGGGAATCATAACAGCCTGCATCTGATTGTTTTTGATAACTGCAATTTTTTCGTCATTTGATTTTGTCATTCTCTGCAAAAAAGAAGCAAAGTTTCGTACAAATTGAGAACTTGAAACAATTTCGTTACGGGCAAATGTTACCATAAAAACCTCCTGCATAATATTTTACATACTATTTTATGTAAAATCAATTAAAAATACAGTAAGCTGTTAAATTTAACTATCATTTTTTAAGTTTTTGTACATTTCAATTTTTTAACACACGTATTTGCTCAGAACTAACGTTCTTAGCTTTTTGGAGAGTGCCGTTTGGCGCGAACAAATCCGTTTGTCATTTTTTTTAACACACGGATTTGTTCAGAATTAACATTCTTCGCTGTCTTTTAAGTTTGTTAGTCGTTCCCACTTAAGAGAACTTCCGCCAAAATTTATCAATAATCCAACTTTATTTTTTGTTGCCTTCAGATAATTAATTACCTGCCCTTTATGTGCATTCATTAAACTGGAAACACATTTCAATTCGACGATTATTTTGTTATAGCATACAAAATCCGCATAATATTCTTTCTCCAATATATGTCCTTTGTATACGATGTTAAGTTTTTTCTCTCGTTCAAATGGAATGTCCAATAATCTAAATTCTATAGCCAGTGCTTCTTGATAAACAGGTTCAAGAAATCCATTTCCCAGTTCATTGAACACATTCATACACGCTTTCAAAATTTTCCCAGTTTCTTCTTCGTATAAAATCATTTTTCCTCTCCAATTTTTATTTAACACACGGATGCGCCAGATGCGAGAGCGGCGTATTAAATAATTTCCTCTCATGCAAACGGCACGAAGTGACGTATTTGCTCAGAACTAACGTTCTTCGCCTTTAGTGAGTGCCGTTAGGCGCGAACAAATCCGTTTGTCTTTATTTTCCCTTTGTCAGCCTTTCGTAGATTTTAAACAGCTCTGCAACTATTTCGCTTTCGGTCATTTTTGGGGTGAAGCCGTAGGCTTGCATGACGGCGCAATCATTTTCCTGGTGGGCTTTGCGGAACTCTGGGGCATTACGGTTATTTTTTTACATCGCTGGAACAATCAATTTTAAGTTTAATTCTTCTATCTGATAAAATCCTTTGTCAGCTGTAATAAGTGGCAGATTATTCACAATTGCAGAAGCTGCAACTATTGCATCAGGAAGTTTTGTTTTATATTTTTTTCGAATTTCTATCGTTTTTTCTTTTATTTCATCTGTAAGAGGAATTTCTTTACAATTAAGCAAAAACAATCTTATGTTATTTTCTTCTTCAGATGTTATTCCATGGAAAGACAAGAGTTCCAATTCTGAAATAACAGAAAAAGCCAATTCATTCTGTAAAAATGGGGTCATACATGAATCACCATTAAGAATATAGATTAATGCATTTGTATCAGCCAGAAAGTCAATTCCATTCATTTCTCATTTCCTTTTGAATTGAAAGACCATCTTTGTTAAAACTTACGGATCCAAAATATTTAGATAGATTTGTTTTATTTTCAGTTTTAAATTTCTGATTATATCGATACAAAACAAATTGAATATAGTTTTCAATATCAGCGAGGCATTCCTGAGGAACGTTTTTTATTTGTTCAATCATTGTATCATAAGACATTTTCCATTACCTCCATATTTATAAATATAGCATATTTTAATAAATCCGCACTCATTTATGCTTGTTTTGTTGGTTTTTTGTACATTCCAATTTTTATTTAACAAACGGATTTGCTCAGAACTAACGTTCTTCGCCTTTTAGTGAGCATCGTTAGATGCGAACAAATCCGTTTGTTATTTTTACTTTCAGGGACTTTTTGGAGTTCGAGGGCATTAATGTATAATTTCTATAACAGCGTTGTAAATTTCATCTACAACAGAAGATGGCAATGATGAAATCTTTTCGATAAAGCATGTTTTGTCCAAGGCTGTTACAAGAGGAATTATTGCAACAGAGTTTTTGGAAAGTCCGCTATCTTCTGCTGTTACATAAACATTTGGCTTATAATCGGCAAGATTAAGGTTACTTGTAAAGGGGACAACGACAACTGTATTCAATGCCGTAGCGTTGTATTCATCAGATTGTAAAACAACTGCAGGACGGCGAAAACCAGCAGCACTGCCAACAGGAACACCAAAATCCACCCAATATAAATCACCACGTGTCATTTTTTATCTGCTCCCAAATTGTTTCTCGCGCTGAATTCGTTACGGCACTTGCTGCAGTACCAGCCAACAGATTATATGTTTCATCGGGTATTTTTTTCTGTTTAGATTGATTTTGAGTTGAACGATACTGCAAAAAATTCAAGAACACAGAAACTTCGTCCAAAAGTTCAACTGGAGTTGCTTTTACCTGTTCAATTACAGTTTCATAAGACATTTTCCATTACCTCCATATTTATAAATATAGCATATTTTAATAAATCCGCACTTATTTATGCTTGTTTTGTTGGTTTTTTGTACATTCAATTTTTATTTAGGACAAATGTCGAGTTTTAAATTTTTATTGAGGGGGTAGTACACCCCCCCCTCAAAACGGCGAAGTCAAGGCTTTAAGCGTTAGCGTGCCTTGACTCGACGTATTCTTTGGGTGGCTTTTTGCTTCGCAAAAAACAGGCTATCCGGGGTTCCGCTATCGCTCCAGCCGCTTCCCTCGCTTCGCTCAGTCCAGTGGCCACCTTTGGTGCCCCTACTATCCTTGCCACGAGAGAAACTCGAAATTGAACCTATTTAAAACACGGATGCGCAAGATGCAAGAGCGGCGTATTAAATAATTTTCTCTCATGCAAACGGCGCGAAGTGACGTATTTGCTCAGAACTAACGTTTTTCGGTGAGCATCGTTAGATGCGAACAAATCCGTTTGCTTTTATTCTCCTTTTGTCAGCCTTTCGTAGATTTTAAACAACTCGGCAACTATTTCGCTTTCGGTCATTTTTGGGGTGAAGCCGTAGGCTTGCATGACGGCGCGGTCGTTTTCCTGGTGGGCTTTGCGGAGCTCTGGGGGCATTACGGTTTCGTCGTAGAGGTCGGCAAGGCTGGAGTCTGAGTATTTGGCGCGGGCGTCCAGGATTTTTTTGGCGGTTTGTTCTATTTTGGTTTTTAACAAACGGATTTGCTCAGAACTAACGTTCTTCGCCTTTGGGTGAGTGCCGTTAGGCGCGAACAAATCCGTTTGTTTTTCTGAAAATGGCCAGGGGAAGTTGTTGTAGACGATTGTATTTGAATATCGGTAACGCATTTCAAGACGACCGCAAACTGCACGCATCCATGCCATGTGAACATTTGAAGTTAAAATTCCGAAGTGATAAAGATTGGCATTTGGAATTATCAAATTTGCATTTCCACATATTATTTCAGGGTTTTCAAATCCGATTGGAACATAACGTCTGTTTTCAGATGAGTGAGATGGGATTATTATGTATTCTGTTTCAGGCTGTCTTATTTCCATAAATCTGACAGCGTAATCAGCATATTTGCGTGTAGCTGCTTTTGTACTTTGCAGACGAAACTGCCGAACCTTTTCAACTCTTTTCAAAACATTTGGCATTGATTTTATCTCTTTCGGAGAAATATTTTTTAACCACAAACACCATCGTTCTTCATTGTGTAAAAATTCTCTTGCTCCATAAAATCGATGAATATACTTTTTGGCGTTAGGTTCTTTCTTTATAAACTCTTTATATTCATCGGGTTCAAAGAAAAAATTACCATCATCTACAGGAATGCTTCCTTTCTGCATTTCTGGGACATTACATAAAGTTTTTTTTCTGTTTTCTATAAATACTACAGGAGCATCGGTTAAATATCCGTTAATATTTTTTACTTCGATTTTAGTTCCGTCTTCATCTATAATAAATTTTGAAGATTCTGAATCGAGTTCAGAATGACTGTTACTACTGAATCCAATTATTACGCAATGAACATGGGCTTTTTGTGTGGACTCGCTGTCCCAACGGAATGTTCTGTAGGCAAAATCAAAATGAATATTAAACTGCTCAAAAAGTGGCTTCCATATAGCAGCAACCTGTTCACCCTGTGTTATGGAATTGGTTGAAACAAGCGCAGTTTTTGTATTGTTCTTCTGCATAAGTTCGCTTGCCTTGTAATACCAACCTGCTACATAATCAATATTTTTTCCAAAATCTTTCATCAAATTTTCAAGGTCGTTTTTCTGTTCTTTTGTCTGTAAAGAATATCCCACAAACGGCGGGTTTCCCATGATATAATCGTAGTGGTGTTCGCTGCCGTCTACGTGGGTGGTGATTCCGGCAAACAGACCGTCTTGGGGGAGGTTGTTGCCGTCTTCTGGTTTTAGGGTTTTCCAGTTCATGCGCAGGGCGTTTCCTTCCACGATGTAGGCGTTTGTCTTGAGGGGCAGAAAATCTATCTGGCGGCTTACAATTTTTTCGGTTTCGGCTATCATCTGACTTTCGGCAATCCACAGAGCTGTTTTGGCAACTGTTACGGCAAAATCGTTTATTTCTATTCCATAAAACTGGCTGATTTTTACTTTTATAAATTCATCAAATCCAAGGACTGTTTCTCCGTTGAACAGGGAAGAAATCACTTTGTTTTCCAGGCGGCGAAGGCTCAGGAAGGCTTCTGTAAGAAAATTTCCGCTTCCGCAGGCTGGGTCTAAGAACATAAGGCTTGCAAGTTTGTCCTGAAATTCCAAAAGTTTCTGGTCGCGGTTTTTCTTCTGAGTGATTTTCTGTATCGTTTCAAATTCGGCATTGAGGGAATCCATAAAAAGCGGATCAATCACTTTGTGGATATTTTCTACACTTGTGTAATGCATACCGCCGCTTCGACGGGTCTGGGGATTCAGGGTGCTTTCAAAAACTGCTCCAAAAATCGTAGGGCTTATTTCTGACCAGTCAAAAACTGCACAGTCGTTTACAAGAACATCTACAATTTCCTGAGTAAAGTTTGGAATTTCAATTTTTTCATCTTTAAAAAGTCCGCCGTTTACATAAGGGAAAGGTTTTATGGTTTCGTCGTATTTGTCCCGGTCTTTAAGTTCCGTGTCCAGTGCCTTAAAAAGGTCTATGAGTCCTTTGCGCACATTCTGCAAATTGAATGATTTTATGTAATCTTCAAAACTTGTGCGGGTGGCAAAAAGTCCTGCATCTTCGGCATAAAAACAGAATACAAGGCGGACGCACAAAATGTTCAGGCTGCGAAGGCTTTCTGCTGTTTGTTCTGCATATTCTGTAATAAGGGCGTTGTACAGTTTTTTTACAAGTTCACCGGCTTTTATGCTGATTTCTTCTTCCCGGCGGATTTTTTCGCTGGTGCGGTCTGCAAGGAATTCAAGGCGGTAGAATTCTTTTTCAAGGTTTTCCAGTTTAAGAATTTCCGGCTCGTCTTCCGGGCGGTTCATATCGTGAATGCGGATTTCTGCAAAATTGGAAACGACTATCCATCGTGGGCGCAAATCGTAAGGAAGTTCCGAAGCGTATCTTTTTGCCTGCTGATAAGGTGTGAGCATTGTGCCGTCGGACTGGGCGTAAGATTTTTCAAGGTCGATGTCTATAGATTTTTGTTCTATAAGGACTTTTGTTTCGGGAATATAGCCGTCAATAAAACTTGTGTGGGAAAGTTTTACCCGCTTTTCAAATTCAATATAAGATGCTGCCTGGGGAACGCCCAAAACATCTGCCAAAAGCCCAATCCAAAAACGCTGAGTTTCCTGTTTTTCGTCCCCTCGGTCTTTCCATTCTTCGCTGAATTTTTTTGCTCGAGTTTTTTGTTCTGTCTGCGTCATGGGCTTATTTTAACTGTTTTTACTTTTTTTTTCTATCAGCAGGCAAATTATACAAATCTTGCAGATCTTGAGTTTTGCCTTTTCTTTCTGAATTTTATTTCAGCAGCATATATTCCCCCCCCTCCCAGACTGTCTAAAAAAAACAAGTTCGAGCTGGCGATGCTGATGTTCGAAATGACTCAATGAATTATAGTTTTTGGGGTAAAACAAAAAAAAAGCTCATCGCAATGATGAGCTTTTGAAGAGCGGTAGAAGGGAGTCGAACCCTCGTCATCAGCTTGGAAGGCTGAGATAATGAGCCGTTATATGACTACCGCATTACGTAGCAGGTTTGTATCACCTCGTTACGTTCATTAACATATCAAAAACAAAAAAAAGTGTCAATATGAAAAATCTTTTTTTTTATTATTTTTTTTAATTTTCATGTTTTGACAGTAAAATTTGTTTTCAGTATGTTAAAAATAAAGCTGTATTATAGCAGAAATCGGTGCCTCACCTATATTAGAAGCTGAAACATTTTCTGACTTGTAGAATGCAGCCTTGTAAGTAGGATTTTCAGGATCACTGTCATTTTCCTGTATTGCCGTAAACTGACTTCCTATCTGAACTGTACATTTTGGGGAAAGACGGGCATTTATTCCCATGCCAAGACCATTTTCTGTTACCCAGCCATGAAAATTGCTTCCTCCAGTTCCTGTGTAGCCCAAATGGTCAAAAGAAGCATAATACTGTCCGAAAAGTACTGAAACAAACAGGTCTATTTTGCTGTTAAAGGCATATTTTACAGACAGCGGAAGAAGTGCATGGAATTCATTGTTCCAGTATTCAGAATAGCAGTTGTAGGTTGATTTTACAGGATTTGCTCCATTAAGCACAAAAAGAAATGAAGGTCTGAATCCGACAGTAATATTTTCATCAAGGTCATAGGCAAGTCCTCCCCATGCATAAAATCTGTGGGTATCAGGACAGCTTGAAACATCGGTTTTATTGTTAGAGCCTGTAAGGTATGCAACATAATTGTATTCCAATCCAAAACCTCTTGAAGAATCTTCACTGTAATCAATTGCAATGGAGGTTTTTGGTATAAAGGCATCTTCTTTTGCAGATTTCCAGTATCTGACAAAGAAATCATGAGCTAGAGAAATTCTTAATTTATAGGAACTGTCTGTTTCAAAAATTTTTGCAACAGTAACTCCTGGATCTATATAAGCACGGCCTTTTCCATAGCAGAAATCCAGATATCTTGTCTGAACAGCCCAGTTATTGCGTGCAACTGTAAAACTTAATCCAAGATTTGTGTGATTGTGAGGCCAGGCACTGTAGTTTGCAACTTTTTCCCAGAAAATTAAAGAACCGTAGAAGTCGTTGTACATTCCAGAAACGCCTGCATTATAAAAATTCTGTGAAATTCCGGCATAAGCTGTAACATGTTCTGAGGTTCTTGTATCAGAATAGTACATTGGCTTTACAAACGTATCAAAATCAGTAGAAAAAACTCCGAATGAACTGACATTTACTGCACTGTCAGGGTGTTTGTATTCCACTACAAATGAAAAAATAGCAGAATTTATGAACATTATAACAGCAAATACTAAAAAAAAATTTTTTTTCATGATACCCTACTTTTGGTTTAAAGTTTCCCATGCAAGCTTTGCAGCATTTTGTTCTGCCTGTTTTTTGCTTTTTGCATTTACAGGCCCGTAAACAGTGTCATTTAAGTGAACGCAAACTGAAAATGTCTGATCATGGTCAGGACCAGATTTGCTTACCAGTTCATATACAGGGCACATTTGATATTTTTTTTGAAAATATTCCTGTAACATGGACTTGTAATCTTTGATTCCCTGATTATGTAAAACTTTTTGAATTTCTTCCCGAATAAATGACAGTACATATTTTTCCACGTCTTCGTAGCCATGGTCAAGATAGTAGGCTCCGATTATAGCTTCCATGCAGTCTGCCAGTATAGATGGGCTTTTTGCTTCATTGTTTAATTCTGCCCCCTTCCCTAGTACCAGCATTTTATCTATGCCGAATTTCAATGCAATGGGAGCTAAGGCTTTTTCAGAAACTACACTGGATTTTATTTTTGAAAGCTCTCCTTCTGAATGTTCAGGAAGATTCTTGTACAGATATGTTGCTGTTACCATTCCCAGTACTGAATCGCCTAGAAATTCCAGACGTTCATTATTAAGATGCCTGAACCCTTTTACTTCATTTGAACAGGATCTGTGATGAAAAGCTAAATCTAACAGCGAAAAATCCTTGAAGTTAAGGTGAAGTGGCTTACAGAATTTTTTTAGTTTTTGAATCCGTTCAGACGACACATTTGGCTGCCTGAAAAGTGATTTGATATCTTTCATTTTTTTTATAAGACCTGAGCTTTTCTCAAAAAAAAACACAGGTCGACCATGCCAGGTTGCCTGTGTTTAATTAAACGTTTACAGGATTTTACTTACCCTGTTTTGCGAGTTCAGCTTTGATGAAGTCGTATGCATCTTTTACAGTTTCGAATTCATTTGCTTTTTCGTCAGGGATTGTAACTTTCAGTTCCTCCTCGATAGCATAAACAAGTTCATACGTATCAAGGCTGTCAGCACCTAAATCACCACGGAATGTTGATTCCAAAGCAATTTTGCCTTCATCAATTTCCAGTTTTTCTGCAATAAGTTTCTGGATTTTGCCAAACAATTCGTCCATAATGGTCTCCTGTTGATTATGCGTTTGTCTCAGGTGTAATTACCTGACGACCCCGATAGAAACCGCATTTTGGGCATACATGATGCTGCATTACAAGATTGCCACAGTTGCTGCATTCAACAAGGTGTGGTGCATTCAAGTGCATATTTACGCCTCTGCGTCTACGGGTAACGGCTTTAGAAGTTTTCGCTCTAGGTACTGCCATATTTAAACCTCGCTATAAGATATAATTTTCGATATAACAGGAAAAATACTACAACAGATTTAACCTGAGTGTCAATGCATTATACCTAATAAATTAAGTTTGTCAAACACTTTTTAAAAAAATGTCAAAATAAAATCATTTTTTTTAGCAAACTGCCAAAAAATGCAGAAAAATCATAGACGGTTGTAAATTATGACTCCTGCTTTTTGCAAATATTCCAGGATAGCGTGGAAAGTTCTGCAATTTTATGATTTAGGGAACTTTTTGTAAAGTGCCTTTTCTACAATTGGAGGAACCATTTCTGAGATGTCTCCTCCAAACCGTGCCAATTCTTTTATGGAACTGGAGCGGACGATGGCATATTTTTGTTCAGTAGGAACAAAAAGTGTGTCAACTTCAGGATTCAGGTTTCTGTTCATTACAGAAAGGTCAAATTCGTATGCAAAGTCATTTGTGTTACGGATGCCTCTGATAAGAACTTTTGCACCTGTTTTTTTTGCATAGTCAACAATCAGTGTGTTGCAGACATGAACCTGTACATTTTTATATTCCTTTAACAGAGATTCGAGCATGTCTACCCGCTCTTCCGCTGAAAAAAGATATTTCTTTTCAGGATTGACAGCAACAACTACATCAATGCCGTCAAAAAGTCTGCTTGCACGTTTTATTATGCTCAGATGCCCGTATGTTGGAGGATCAAATGAGCCTGGAAAAAGAACTGTATTCATTTATTTTAATACTAATCAGTTTGACGAAAATGCTCAAGCGTTGTATTATTTTTAGCATGAAATATTTTACACGATTTTTTTTGTTTTCTTTTCTGTTTTTTACCATGATTATGGTTTCTTGTAAGTCAACAGAATCTGCTCAGTCGCAGCCTTCTGCTCCAGCTTCGATGCCTGTTATTGAGTCTAAGGAAACTTCAGGTTCAAATGAAGCTGTTCAGACTAAAAAGCCTGTTGATGAAAAAGATTCTGAATATGATAAGGCTGTAAAAAGAGTTTCTGGTGAAACAATTACGGTAAATACTTATGAAGCCGATTTAGCAGCTATAACAAAGATTATTACTGATCTTGATGCTGTAATGACACAAAGAAATTACGATAAATGGTGTTCTTATGTTGAGCCGGCATCAATCACTTATTGGAAGAATCCTTCTCATTTAGCAAAGGCTTCTGCCCGTCTACCTCGTAAAGATGTAAAAGTAAAAAATCTTTTTGATTATTTTAACTACGTGTTTATTCCGTCGAGGGTTGGTCATACGGTTGAAAATATACGCTATATAAATTCAAAATCTGTAAAAGCTGTTCAGGTAAAGGAAAATGAAACTGAAATTGTGTATTACAATTTTGTAAAGGTGAATGGAAAATGGATGGTTCAGTTGCCTCCTCTTGACTGAAATCTAAAAATGAATTTACAGGAATCCATTTACTAGTTTTTTAGATTCTGATATATTTTGCATAATTATATAATTTTTTGTAATTTTTTTTATAAAATCTGCCGATATATTGATGCATAAATGTGAAAAGGCGTTTTTTTGTTTGGAGGATGTTATGTTAGTGAAAAAAGTGGCAGCAGGATTTGTTTTTGGTGCGCTCTTTTGTATGTATATTTCGGCTCAGCAGGAAACTTCTGTTGAAAGTGAATATTTCAGTACAACAGAAGATGTTATTATAACTGAGCTTGCAGGTTCTGATCAGCGTGAAAATAAAATGATTGCATTGCAGTATCTTGAAGAGGCTGTAAATGACGGGCGTGTTACTCCTGATATGACAGTTGCACTTGACCAGCTTGCAGGTGAAGGTATTACTACACAAAGTAAGACTAATGGCCGTGTTATGAATAATTTTCCAGAAGTTCGCAAGAAGGCTTGTGATTTGCTGGCAAAAGTTCCTACTCAGGAATCAAAAAGTACGCTTGTAAAAATTGCCCTTAATGATAACGAACCTATGGTTATTACAGCTGCAATTCGTTCTCTTGGAGTAATTGGCATAAACGAAAATGATGAAGTTGTAAATGTAATTGCTTTTGCAAATAGGCATAATATGGCGGTAACTCCAACAGGAAGTATGGCTCTTGAGGTTTTAAATGCCTATGAAAGACTTGCTCCAACTGTTACAGATCGTGCTGTAATGATGGAATCAATCAGTAAAATTTATGCAGAACCACGTTATCCTACTGATATAAGGGAAAAGGCTTTGAGACTGCTTAATAAATTCAGGTCAGAAAATAAAAAGAAGTAGTTTTAATTGTTTGAAAAATACTTTTTTGCTTTGTAGTTTGTATATATTGAGTCAAGGTTTGCTGTTGTGAAAAGCCTTGACTCTATTCTTTTTAAGATTTGTGCAAAACCTTGAATACGTCGAGACAAGGCACGCTAACGCTTAAAGCCTTGACTTCGCCGTTATGAGGGGTAGTACTACCCCTCATAAAAAAAAGCTGTCTGAAATCAGACAGCTTTTTTTATGAGAGATACGCGATTCGAACGCGCTACCTTCGGCTCCGGAGGCCAACGCTCTATCCAGATGAGCTAATCTCTCATTTTGCATGAAATGACATTAAAGATATTTTTTGAAAAAGTCAAGCGAGGAAAATATGGAATCAATTATTTTGGCATCGGCTTCGCCAAGAAGACAGGAAATTTTAAAAATGCTTAACATTCCTTTTCAGGTAATTATTCCTGATGTAGATGAAAGTTTTGATGAAAAAATTGATTTATTTAAAGTTCCTGAATATCTTGCGGTGAAAAAAGTAAACGGCTGTCTTGCAATGCTTCCTAAAGAGCGGATTGTTCCGTGGGTTTTGGGTGCGGATACTTTGGTTTGCTATAATCAAAAACTTTATGGAAAGCCTTCATCTGCTCAGAAAGCCTTTGAATATCTTAAGGAGCTACAGGGAAATCAGCATTTTGTAATTTCTTCAATTGCCTTGTATAATGGTCGTTCGGAAAAAACTGTAACGGCAACAAATGTAACAAAGGTAAAATTTAAGCCAATGTCAGATAACGAAATAAATTGGTATATAGAAACTGGAGAATGGCATGGAGTTGCAGCTGGATATAGGCTTCAGGGACTTGCTTCATGCTTTATTGAAGAAATTCAAGGTTCAATGAGTTCTGTTATAGGCTTGCCTATTTCTAATCTTTATGATATGTTGAATTCGCAGGGTTATTCTATTTTAGAATGAGTCTGCCGGAATATTAATAAACTGTTGGTTTGTTGATATGACCGATCTTCCGGATGCTTTTGCATTACGAGAAACAGAGTTTGGTGGCATTTTTTAATGCCGGGAAGGAGTTAATCATGGCAGTTGTAACCATGAAGAGTTTGCTTGAATCTGGTGTACACTTTGGTCATCAGGTAAAACGTTGGGATCCTCGCATGAAGAAATATATCTTCGCTCAGCGCAATGGAATCCACATCATTGATTTGCAGAAAACAATTGCTGCTATCAAAGACAGCTATAATGCTGTTCACAAAATTGCCTCTTCTGGCAAATCAGTTCTTTTTGTAGGAACTAAAAAACAGGCTCAGCAGGCCATTCAGAAAGAAGCAGAACGCTGCGGTATGTATTATGTAAATAACCGTTGGCTTGGCGGTATGCTTACAAATTTCTCTACAATCAAAAAATCACTTCAGCGCCTCAAGAAAATCGAAAAGATGGAAATTGACGGCACATTTGATAATCTTACAAAGAAAGAAGTTTCTTCTTTGCAGAAAGAAAAGTCTAAGCTTGAAAAAAATCTTGGTGGTATCAAGGAAATGAAAGAATTGCCAGGAGCAGTTTTCATTATTGATACACATAAAGAACAGATTGCTGTTGCAGAAGCTAGAAGAATGGGTATCCCGATTATTGCAGTTGTTGATACAAACTGTAATCCAGAAGGAATTGACTTCCCTATTCCTGGTAATGACGATGCTATTCGTGCAATTTCTCTCTTTACTTCTATCATTGCAAATGCTGTAATTGAAGCTGACAATGATGCAGGTCTTAAAATCATTGAAAATCTTAATGACGATGATGATGTTCAGACAGATGCTGCTGTTAAGAACGAAGATGAAGAAATCGTTGATTATTCAAATTATCAGCCAACAGAAACAAAAGAAGAAGATGTTGAAGCTGATGAAAAAGATGACCTTGTCGATGAAGACAAACTTTACAAATAATAGCTACGGAGTTTAATGATGGATATTAAAGCATCAGATGTAAAAGCCCTCCGCGAAAAAACTGGCGCAGGTATGATGGAGTGCAAAAAAGCACTTGTGGAAGCTAATGGAAATGCAGATGAAGCAGAAAAAATCTTGAAAGAAAAAGGTTTGGCTGCTATGGCAAAGCGTGCAGAACGTGCTACTTCTGAAGGTCGCCTTTTCATCCGTCAGGATGGAAATAAGATTGCAGTTATTGAAGTAACTTGCGAAACAGACTTTGTTGCAAAAAATAGTGACTTTATTGCTGTAGGCGAAAAAATGCTTGATGTAACTCTTGCTAAGGGTTATACAAAAGTTGAACCTGAGCATGAAGAACTTCTTGAACCTCTTAAGGTTTCTATTCGTGAAAATATGAAGGTTGCAAAGGTAGAAATTATTGATGTACCTGCAACAGCAACTGCATCATTCTATGTTCATTCAGACTTTAAGACAGGTGCAGTTGTAGTTATTGACGGTTCTACAGCAGATGAAGTAAAAACATTTGCTAAAGATTGCTGTCTTCATATTGCAGCATTTACACCTTTGTATTTCTCAAAAAATGATGTTCCTGAATCATATATTGCTGAACAGAAAGAAATCTTCAAGGCTCTTATCGATCAGGATGAAAAGTTGGCTGGAAAACCAGACAATGTAAAAGCTGGTGCTTTACAGGGTAAGGTTAATAAACATCTTGCTGAAATTTGTTTTGAGGATCAGATGTTTGTTAAGGACGACAAAAAATCAGTTTCTGCTAAATTGGCTGAAGTTGGTAAGTCTGTTGGTGCAACTCTTAAGTTTGCAACAGCAAAACTTTTTGTTCTTGGCAAATAATTAGTTAGTAAAATGTGCCTGCATGCTTTTTGTGCGGGCACGATTTTTTTTTTAGGAGGATTAAAATGTCTATTGAAAGTTATTCAGCACGTATGGAAAAGACTATTGCTGCTTTTAAGGATTCTTTGAGTGGAATTCGTACAGGACGTGCTTCTGCTGCTATTTTTGATAAAGTTAGAGTTTCAGCTTATGGGGCAAAAACACCTCTTAATCAGGTTGCAACTGTTTCTATTCCAGAAGCCCGCATGATTATTATTCAGCCATTTGATAAATCTCTTATTTCTGAAATTGAAAAAGGCATCAGTCTTGCAGATTTAGGACTTAATCCTTCAAATGATGGTAAAGTAATCCGTATTTCCATCCCTCCTCTAACTGCTGATCGTCGCAAAGAACTTGTAAAGCAGATTAAAGGTATTGCTGAGAATTCCAGAACTGCTATCAGAAATATTCGTCGTGATGGCAATGATGATTTTAAAAAACAGCAAAAAGCTGGTGAATTGACAGAAGATGCTCTGAAGACCGCAGAAAATGATCTTCAGAAGGAAACAGACAAATATATCGCAGAAATCAATAAAATCTACGATAGTAAAGAAAAAGAAATAATGGAAGGCTAATGCCTGAGTTTAATGATAATCCTGGCGCACCAGTACCAGTTCATGTTGGTATTATTATGGATGGTAATGGGCGTTGGGCACAACAGAGAAAATTACCTCGTACTTTTGGCCATAAAGAAGGCTTAACAGTTGCAAAAAATATTGTGCGCGCAGCTGCAAGTATGGGGATTAAATATGTTACATTGTATACGTTCTCAACTGAAAATTGGAAAAGGGCGCAGGAAGAAGTCGGCTATCTTATGAATTTGATTCAAAGTCATTTAAGAGCTGAATTTGACTTTTATAAGCAGAATGGAATCCGTGTAATGCATATTGGAGACCTTTCAGGCTTACCTGTTAGTGTTCAGACTGAGATTTTGAATGTTGCAAAGGATACGAAAGATTTTAAAGGTCTTACGGTTGTTCTTGCCATAAATTATGGTGGGCGTGATGAAATCCTTCGTGGAATTAAAAAACTGAATTCTAAAAATATTGATTTTGACTCAATAACAGAAAAACAGCTTTCTGAAAGTTTTGATATTCCTGAATTGCCGGATGTGGATTTGCTGATTCGTACTGGTGGCGAATACAGATTGAGTAATTTTTTGTTGTGGCATGCTGCTTATGCAGAATTATTGTTTACAGATACTCTCTGGCCGGATTATAATGCAGAAGAATTTGAAAAAAATATTCAGGAATTTAAAAATCGCAACAGACGCTTTGGTGCTGTCTTGAAATGAGTCATGGAGCTGAAAATGAGTAAAGTGATGCAAAGGCTTTTGATTTTTTTTATAGGGTTACCGCTTGTTATTGGCGTTGTTGCCGTATCGGCCTGTAATCATTTGTTGCTGCATATTGTTATAATTCTTTGTTCACTTTTGTCAGCAAAAGAATTGTACGATTTGTTTGCACGAAAAGTCGTGCAGTTTCCTAAAGCTTACGTGCTTTCCTTGTGTTGTGTGCCTTCTGTGATTGCCTGTGTCTGTTCTTATTTTAACTTCTCTTTTCACTATTTGGAATTTTCCCTGCTTTTTTGCTTTTTATTTATTCTGGCTAGTGAAGTTTTTTATGCCAAGACATTTGAACATTCTGTAGAAAGAATTTTGTCAGCATTTTTCACTGTTTTGTATGCAGGATATTTGATGACTTATGTTTCTCGGATTACTGTGTATTCAAATTCAACTAAACTGATTATTTCTTTTCTTTTTATGATTTTTATCTGTGATTCTTTTGCCTGGCTTTTTGGAGTTTTGCTGGGTAAGAATAATCGTGGCATTATAAAGGTAAGTCCAAACAAAAGTGTTGCAGGTTTCATAGGCGGATATTTTGGTTCTATAATGGCGGCTCTGGTTTCGAGATTTTTGTGGCCTGAAGTTTTTTTTGGTTCGGTTTTAAAGTCTGTTTTAGTTGGTATACTTATTGCAACTGCAGGAATAATCGGAGATTTGGTTGAATCTGTAATAAAACGTTGCGTTGGAGTAAAAGATAGTGGTGTAATAATGCCAGGACGCGGTGGTTTGTTGGATTCTATAGATTCAATTCTATTTGCCAGTCCGATTTTTTATATGCTTATTTTTTTACTTTTTAGAGAATTGTAGTTTTTATGAAGAAAGTTCTTGTGTTAGGATGTACAGGTTCAATAGGAACAAGTACGCTTGATGTAATTCGTAATATGAAAGATGAGTTTTCAGTTGCTGCCCTGACAGCTCATTCTAGTGTAGGAAAAGTAAAGCAGCTTGCTGATGAATTTAATTGTGATTATGCCATAACTTTAAATGAAGGTGTTGACGGTATAAAACGTCTGATTGAAAAAACAACACCAGACATTGTAATAAATGGAATTGCAGGAGCCGCAGGTCTTGAGCCTTCTAGAATTGTTCTTGATTATGGAATTGATCTTGCCTTAGCAAACAAGGAAACTATAGTCATGGCCGCACCTCTTGTTCAGGCTCTTGCCAAAAAACGAAACTGTTCTATTTTGCCAGTTGATTCTGAACATTCTGCTATTTTTAATCTTGTTGAACGGTTTGGCTCTGACAGCATTGACAGCCTTGTAATTACTGCAAGTGGAGGACCGTTCAGAATGCTTCCACGTGAGAAACTTGCTCTGGTTACAGTTGAAGATGCTTTAAAACATCCAACTTGGGACATGGGAAAAAAAATAACAATTGATTCGGCTTCTTTGGCTAACAAAGGTCTTGAAGTTATAGAAGCCTGCAGGTTATTTCATGTTCCTGTTTCAAAGGTTCAGGTTGTTGTTCATCCGCAAAGTATCATTCATTCGCTCATAAGAACAAATGATGGTGTAATGTATGGACAGTTGTCAGAGCCTGATATGAAACATCCTATTGTGTCTGCATTGAGCTGGCCTAAGGTTTTGCCTAACTTTATGGAAAAATTTAATCTTTTTGATTATGAATTGACTTTTTTTAAGCCACGATTTGAAGATTTCCCCATGCTTTCACTGGCTTTTTCTGCTGCTGAAAAAAATGGTGGCTATACGATTGCCTTTAATGCTGCAAATGAAGTTGCAGTTCAGGCTTTTATTGAAAGAAAAATTGGCTTTTTGGATATCCCTCGTATAACCGCAGCAGTTTTGGATAAAGACTGGTCAAAAGAGCCGGAAAATTTTGACGATGTTTTTGCTTTTGATTCTATGGCAAGAAAATATGCAGAGGAAGTGCTTTGACAGTTGTTTACGGTCTTGTTTTTCTGTGTTTTTTAGTGTTTTTTCATGAAACAGGGCATTTTTTACTTGCTAAATTTTTTAAAGTAAAAGTTGAATCATTTTCTATTGGAATAGGTCCTGTTTTATTACACAGAAACATAAAAGGAACTGACTACAGGCTTTCGCTTTTTCCTTTAGGTGGATATTGTGGCATGAAAGGTGAAAAAGACTTTTCTGCGGCTTTAGAATCCGGCTCATCCAGAATTATAGCAGATAAAGATTCTCTTTATGGTATTGCACCGTTGAAAAGAGTCCTTATTATTTTTGCAGGTCCTCTTTTCAATTTTATTTTTGCGGTAATTGCCATGACGGTTGTGGGAATGCTTGGTTCTGAGTATTATGCACCGTCTGCAAAAATTATTTTGGCTGATGAAATTTATCCTGAAGTACATTCTGCTGCAAGAGATGCAGGAATGCTTACAGGGGATATAATAAAGACAATAAACGGCAATCGTGTAAATGATTTTTCAGATATTTTTTCTTATGTCAGTGTTTGCCCTGATGAAGATATTGTGGTGACAGTTGAAAGAAATGAGGAACTTTTGGATTTTAAAGTTCACACTGATTTTGATAAAGACCAGGGAATTGGTAAAATCGGTGTTTCAAGTTCACTTGATTCAGTTGATAAAAGAATTGTAGAACCACTGAAATTTTTCCCAGCTTTTTTTTATGGCATAAGAGAAACCTGCCGACTGGTTTTTATTTCTTTTAAAACCATGAAAATTATTTTTATGGGAACAAATCTTACAAAAACGGTTTCAGGTCCTGCAAGAATTACAACTATGCTTGGGAATACTGTGCAAACTGGTTTTTCCGAAGGTGCAAAAACTGGTTTTTGTTATACGCTGAATTTTATGGCCTTGATAAGCATTTCTCTTTTCATCATTAATATTTTGCCAGTCCCAATTTTAGATGGCGGACTTATTTTATTTTCGTTAATTGAGTTTTTTGCTAAAAAACAGATTTCTCCTAAAATTCAATATTATGTGCAGTTTATTGGACTTGCATTTATTGGTTTTCTTATAGTTATTGGACTTTTTGGAGATATACAATATTTTATTTCGTTGGCAGGCAGTAAATGAAAAAGACATTTGTTTTAATTTTTTGGACATTTTTCACTTTTAGTTTGTTTTCTCAATCGCATATTTCCATGCAGTCTCATCAAGATTCTGTAACTACAGTTTGCGGACTTGAAAATGGTCCTTTTGCAACTGAAAATTCTTTTGTTTCAGCAGGTCAGGATGGATTTCTGATAAGGTGGACTGAAGATGGCGCTGGTGAGCATTATCAGATTTCAGATTTGGAAATTCGTATGATTGCTAGAGCTCCTAATGGAACGGATATTGCGGTATATGAAACCGATGGCGGTCTTATGAATCGGCTCAGTGTATGGAATTGGAAGACTTTAACCAGAAAATATGCAAGGCGTTTTTCAAATGCAATTACTTCCCTTTCCTATACAGAAAAAGGAACTTTTATTGTTGTAGGAACTGCAACTGTAAATGGAGTTGTGTTTTTGAATGCTTCTACAGGTTCTGTTGTATCTGGGAAAATCCGTGAGGCGCCAGGTATTATTTCTATGGCAGTTTCAAGTTCTACTGAAAATACAATGGTGACATATTCACCTTCTGGTACCCTAACCTATTATAATTTACGTAATGGACAGCAGTCTGCAAAATTTGACGTCAGTTTTGGACTTGAACAACCAGTTTTGTTTAACAATAATGTTTTTTTTGCAGGCGTCACAAATGATGGAATAAGCGTAGTTCAGGCAACAACGGGAAAAGAGGCTTTGTTTGTTTCTGCAAAATCACCCCTGCTCTTATGTAGCCGTTTTGACAGGGATTTATATTATCTGGAATTTGACGGCAAGATTTATTCTCTGAAAGTTCTGGAAAATTTGGATAATAATACTGTGGCTGCACCAAAAACTGTAAAGAATATAAGCAGATTGTCTGCCTCTGAAGCCATAGTTTGCGGAACGAAAGCTGGAAATGAGATAGTTCTTGGCTCAAAATCAGGGCAAATTTATAAAATAACAGCTGATGCACTGCCCGAAAATAAAATGGCATCGTTTTATCCTTTGACAGATAATATGTATGATAAGATTTTCGATATTTCACAGGCTGGAGAATCGTTCTATTTTTTGACAAGAAATTCTGTATTTAAGTCTTCTTATGATAACAGTCTCGTTGAAAAAGTTGCTTCAAATTCTAACCAGACAAATATGATAACGTATAATGACAATTTGATTTTATGGTCAAAAAATTCGAGAAATGCAGTTCAGCTTGTTAATATTGAATCACAGACTGTTTCGAATTTGTTTGTTCCTGAAAAGAAATTACAGTCTCTGCGTCTTTTTGGAAATACTTTGATTTCTCTTGAAGGTAATTCTTCTGTAAAAAAATATGATTTAACTGGCAGAAATATTGAAAAACTTTATGAGGGGGCTGGTTTGCAGGATGCAGTTCTGTATGATGAAAATATGCTTTATATTGCAAAATCTGCAGCTACAAATCCACCTTCGCCTTTTATTTTTGTTGATACAGTAACAAAAGAAGTTGTTCCGATTGATATGAAGGGAAATGTTGCCTACTCGTTGAACTGTGAAGCTGGTTCTAGAGGAATTTATGGCATACGTGTTGCAGAATATTCTGGAAATTCTAAAACGGAACTTTTTACATTTAATCCAGAAACAAAAAATTCTTCGATTATTTTTTCTATAAATGATGAAGATCCGAATGCGTTTATAAAACTATATCAGAACTTTATTTATACGAATATCGGTAAAGATCAGATTATGTCATATAATTCACAGACAAGAAGGCAGTTGCATTTTAAGCGTTCTGCTTCACTTCCGTTGAAGATTGAAAGAAATTCCGACCGCCTTGTTATTTTAAATCGGGATGGTAGCATTTCCTGGTATAACCCATCTTTAGCATCTGTTATTGTCGACTGGTACATGACAACAGAAGGTCAATGGTACGAATTTTAACAACATGGCTTTCGGCGGTTTTTGTGTAGATACAGCTGCTCAAAAATATTGATAATTCTGAAATATTTCTATTTGAGTGAAAACTTGTGTGAAAAAAAATGGAACTGTCTCAGAAGTAAAGTTCATAGTGTCATGCTGAATTTATTAGACAGTTCCATTTTTTTGTTTTATTTTCCGCATCCGTAAAACAGTGCAGATTTGTATACATCTACATAATTTTTCGCAGATATATCCCAGCCAAAAGACAGTTGCATTGCTGTTTTTTGCATGGTTGCTATATGTTCTTTTTTGTTGTAATAGGCGTATGTTGCCCAGCCTACAGTATCAAAAATAGCACCTGGATTGAGTGTATCGAACATAAAACCTGTGCCCGTTCCTGTTTTTTCATTGTAGTTGATTACAGTGTCGGCAAGACCTCCTGTTCTGCGGACAATTGGTAATGTTCCATACAGCAGGGAATACATCTGATTTAATCCGCAAGGCTCATATTTTGACGGCATGAGGAAAAAGTCGCTGCCTGCTTCTATTAAGTGGCTTAAATCTTCTTTATATCCAATTACAGCCTTAAAATTCGGCAGACTTCTCTGCAATGTGAGGATTTCATCTTCGCACCATTTTTCACCGCTGCCAAGTAATGCAACCTGAACATTCATTTGACTGCAAATTCTGTACATACAGCCGTAAGCAGGTCCAAATAAATCTCCGATTCCTTTTTGATCAACGAGTCTGGTTACAATTCCTATAACTGGAATGTCTGGATTGACTGTAAGTCCCATGGTTTCCTGTAGCTTCTGCTTGCAGATGCTTTTGCCATTCATGGATTTTACAGAATAGTTTGCAGGAATCATTTTGTCGGTTTGAGGATTCCATGTTTCTGTATCAACTCCATTTAAAATTCCACGGACTCTGTCATGGCGAACTCTTAAAAGTCCGTCAAGCCCAAACCCACCGTCTGCTGTCTGAATTTCACTGGCATAAGTTGGAGAAACTGTTGTTATCATGTCGGCACTTGAAAGTGCTGCCTGCATCATGTTTATGGAACCGTAATATTCAAAGTTAGCCCCATAGTACAAATCCCAAGGTAAGCCGAGGTCTGGATAGTTGTTTTTAGAGTATCTGCCCTGATAACCCATATTATGAATTGTAAAAACGCTGGCTGTATTTTTGAAAACTTTTTCTTGCCGGCATAAATGTTTTAGGATTACAGGAACAAGACCGGCAGACCAGTCATGAGCATGCATGATATCTGGATACCAGTTTAGCTTGCGGCACAGCTGGAAAGCTCCGTGACAAAGAACAGAAAAACGATATGTGTTGTCATGGAAGTCTGGTTCAGCCTTTGAACCATAGATTGCATCTCTGCCAAAGCACTGTTCATGGTCAATGAAATAAACTGAAAGCTTTGGGCAGTCTGGCATTTGTGTTGTATAAACTGCAGTCCACGTTTCTGTATTTGAAGCTTTTACAGCCATTGGGCCTTCAAGTTTTGTGAGTTTTGCACGGTCAATTTTATAGTAACGGGGAATTACGATTTTTACGTCATGGCCAGCTTTTGTAAGGGCAATTGCAAATGCCGAAACTGCATCTGCCAGTCCTCCGGTTTTTGCAAATGGAACTGCTTCTGCAGAAATCATAAGAATTTTCATTACATCCTCCAAAAGGCAAAGTTTCGAAAAAGCTGGTAAATGTCTTTTTCGATTGCCTTTACATAATAGCACTTTTCCGTAGGTTTTGCAAAATAAAACTCTGCTACTTTCAGGCTGTTATGATGATTTTGCTGAAGGATGTGTGTTTTCAATTGCGGCAAGGATAGTAGTGGACGCTCTGCGTGTGCGTAGCACCGTAGGCGCGTAAGACGCCGGAGCCACGGATAGCCTGATTTTTGCGACGAAAGGAGCAAAAAGCCGCCCGTAAAATAAAAAAAAAGTAAAATGTAACTTACACTGGTATAAAAGGTTTTTAATATGCGTTTTCTTGAACAGAATGGTGGAAAAAGGTATAATGAATTATGATTAAAAGAAATTTTTTTTATCCGGCAGTTGTATTTGCTGCGTTTATGGCATTTCAAAGTGTAAGTGCGCTTCCTTTCAATAAAAATCTTGATAAAGAGGAATTGGAAAAAATTGAAAAAGGCGAAATTTTAATCCGAAGAACTGGTTCGGTAAAGAAAATGTGTCTGCAAACTGAAAATGTAAAGGTAAAAGAGGCATTAAAAGAAATTGTTGACTTGGATCCTGCGTATCTGGCAGAAGTAATTCAAGTGCGTCCAGTTTCTGAAAATGAAAATATTCTTGAAAAAACAAATGAAATTTTGACAGATATTCCTTCCTATGTTGGAATTCCTTATTGGTCTGAGCGGCATAAACGTTATTTTGACTTGTATTCTGACTGTGATGTGAAATCTCATCAAAAAAATGGGAATTCTGAGCAGATTTCTGCAATGCTTTATATGTCTCCAATCGGTGAAATTGATATGGATATTTCTATTGTTCATGAAGATGATTTTTATTTGTACAAAAGTATGAATCTGAATAATTTGGATTATAAGGGGCTGAAATGTATTTCCAAAGAAAACATGAAATCTGTTATCATTATTTACAAAGATGGTGATAATTGGATTTGCTATGGAATTGGAGGTGTGGAAGCTCCTAAGATTTTTCTGTTAAAAAACCGTATTGAAGTTTCATTTTTAAATAGAATAAAGACATTCTGCAATTTTGTTTTTGAACAGTTATAACGGCGAATGGAGGTCTTTGATGTTTAGCGATGTTGTTATTTTAGCCGGTGGTTTTGGAGAAAGGCTTTGGCCTGCCTCAAGTACAGAAAATCCAAAGCAGTTTATGACTGTTACGGATAATGTGTCTTTTTTGCAAACGGCAGTTTTAAGGGCTCTGGCCATAAAACCTAAGGGAAAAATTGTCATTGTAACCCGAAAAGATATTTATGTAACTGTTGCATTGCATTGTAAGGAGCTGCTGGCGCGGCTTTCTGAAGATGATCAGAAAAAGATAAAGGAAGATTTATATATTCTTCCTGAAACTGAACCTAAGCAGACTACAGCTCCAATTATTCTGGCATGCCATTTTTTGAATAAAATAGACAGCTCTTTTGAGCATCTGGTTCTTGTTTTGACAAGCGATCATATAATTACTCCTATGGAACGTTTTGTTTCAGATTGTAATAAAGCTTCAATTGCTGCAAAAGAAGGAAAATTTCTTTGTTTTGCAATTCCTCCTGTAGAACCTGCAACTGGATATGGTTATATAAAAACTGGAATGCCGCTAAATGACGATGGTTCTGTATTTGAAATTGAAAGTTTTGTTGAAAAGCCTGATTTAGAAACGGCAACCGCATACCTGGCTTCTGGAAACTACTGGTGGAATAGCGGAATGTTTGGCTTTACTTGTAAAACTTTAATTGAAGAGCTTAAAAAGCATCAGAATGATGCCTACTCTGCTTTTGAAAAAGTTCCAGATATGGCAGCTCCTGTTTTTGAATATGCAGAAGGTATAAAATTTGTTTCAGAATGGCCGGCAATGGATGAAGCCTATTCAAAGGTTCCTGTAATTGCAATTGATAAGTCTGTAGCAGAAAAAACTGACATTGCTTGTGCGGTTCGTTCATCGTTTAACTGGGATGACATTGGCAGCTGGGATGCGTTTGAAAAACTGTTTGATCATAATATCGGAAAGACTGTTGAGGTTGAATGTAAGGACAACTTTATCTATTCTGATATTCCTGTTGCTCTTTGTGGTATAGAAGGTGTAGTCGTTGTAATAAAAAATGGACGGGCTTTGATTATGAAGAAAGGAAAAAGCTCGTTGGTCAGAGATGTTGTAAAACAGATGAAAAATTCAAATGTGTAATGGCTCCTGCAAGAGCGTCTGCTGCATGGTCGGGTTTTGGTTCTGTTTCAAGGCCTAGCAGTAGCTTTACATAGCGTTCTACAAGTTTTTTATCTGCAGCAGCTGTTCCTGTTACAGACTGCTTAATTTGGTTCGGGGTATATTCTCCGCATGGAATGCAGTGCTGAGCCAGACAAAGTTCTGCGACTCCCCTTGCCTCTGCAACAGCCATTGCACTGCTGGCATTCTTTGCAAAATACAATGTTTCCATTGCTGCTTCTGTTGGAGCAAATTCTGCGATGACTGCACACAGTTTGTTGTATATTGCCAGAAGCCTTGTGCTGTGTTTTTCTGCAGCATCTGTTTCTATTACTCCATAGGCAACAAACTTCATTCTGTTATTGTCGAAATCAATTATTCCAAAACCGGTTGAGGCAAGTCCTGGGTCAATTCCTAAAATTCTTCTTTTTTTTGTTATCTGCATGATATGTTTAGTTTTGAAAAATACTGTGATTTTATTTAATGTTTTTGTTAAACCTTAAATACGTCGAGTCAAGGCACGCGTACGCTTAAAGCCTTGACTTCGCCGTTTTTAGGGTTTGTAATAAATCCTAAATACGACCGGTCAAGGCACGCTTCGCTCAAGGCCTTGACTCGCTCGTTTTCAGGGGTTGTATTAACCCCTGAATAAAAAAAGGCTGCAACGAAAAACGTGCAGCCTTTTTTTATTCAGAAAGACTATTCTTCTGGGTTGAAATCATCTGGATATTCAGCTGTGTGGTAAACGTTCTGAACATCATCGTTGTCTTCAAGTTTATCAATCATTTTCTGAACTTTTGCAGCTGTATCTTTGTCAACAGGTGTATAAGCATCTGGTACAAGACCAACATCTGCAGAAAGTGTTTCAAAACCTTTTGCAGTAAGAGCATCTGCAACGGCAGAGAATGCATCTGGAGTTGTTGTTACAGTGATTACTCCGTCTTCATTTACGATGTCATCTGCACCTGCTTCAAGAGCAATTTCCATTACTTCGTCTTCATTTACTTTTTCAGCATCAAGTTCGATTGTTCCTTTTCTCTGGAACATGCGAGAAACTGAACCTGATGTACCAAGGTTTCCGCCACATTTTGAGAAAATGTTCTTTACGTCTGCAGCAGCACGGTTCTTGTTGTCTGAAAGAACTTCAACCATAACTGCTACACCACCAGGAGCATATCCTTCATAAACAAATTCTTCGTATGCTGCTCCGCCATCTTCACCTGTACCTTTTTTGATTGCACGTTCAATGTTGTCTTTTGGCATGTTGGCTGCACGAGCCTTAATAATTACAGTACGAAGTCTTGGATTAGAGTTTGGATCTCCACCTCCCATACGTGCTGCAATAGAAATTTCCTTAATAAATTTTGTAAAAATCTTACCACGTTTTGCATCAGCTAGGCCTTTTGCGTGTTTAATGGTGGCCCATTTACTATGTCCTGACATGGGAACTCCTTGAAATATAACAGTTTAGTGTTATTATAATAACACTTATGCAAGTCCTATGTCAACGACCTGAAGGTTATTTATTCTAAAATGTAAACCCAATGCACATGTATGGAGTTAAAAATCCGACATTCATGTCAGGCATAAAAATATTTGTAAAGTCAGCACCTGTTTCAAACAGAATCCTCTTTATTATGAACCAGCCAAATGACAAGCCTGCATTAGCACAAAAGTATCCGTAAAATTCATCTGAAAGGTTTTCTGATGGCGGAATGGTATTTGAAAAATATGTTTTTATAATTGCAATTCCGCCTCCTGTTTTCAAATTGATATTAAACTTTCCATCTAAAATATTGAATCTGCTCACAAAATTCAGATTATTCAGGGAAACAGGCATTTCCATATCAAAAGTATATGTTTTCTGGGAAAACTGAGTTGCACTTGTAGAAGCTTCTAGGCCAAGCTGAAAAAAATTCAATTCAAGGGGATAAAAAGTCAGTTTTGCAGTCAAGCCTGGAGCGGATTTTTTTTCACAAAGGCTTTTAAAATATTCGTCATATAAAATAAAAGGATATGCAGCACCGATTTTAAAATTTAGAAGCTCATATTTTCTTTTGTTTTTACCAGCTGCTTCTGATTTTACAGTTATTTCTTTCTGTTTTTCTGCAATCAATGATTCCTGCTTTTTCTTTTCTGCAAGTTCAGCTGCTTTTTCTCTTTCAGCTTGTTCATGTGCCTTTTGTTCTGCTTCTTTTTTGGCCTGCTCAGCTTTTTGTTTTTCTGCAAGTGCATTCTGTCGCTGCTGTTCCTTTTTTATTTGTTCAATTTTTTCTTCTTCTGCAGCTTGCTGTACATTTTTTTCAGTTCCAATAATCAGTTTGTTATTTGCGGGAACGACGTTAATGGATTCTGATTCTGTTTTTAATCCGCTTGGATTTGTTATAACGACTTTCCATTTTCCTTCTGAAATTCCAGTAACAGTAACTGAGCCTGATGTTAAATTTGTATTGTTTTGTTTTAAGTTTAAATCTCCTTTTAAAGTTTCACCAGTTTCTTCATTTAATAAGATGGCAGAACTTCTAGGGGTAACTTTTTGTATGTCAACAGGAATTTTTACAGAGTTTTTTGCATTTTCGGCAACTTTTATAGTTTGATTACTTACAAAAACTTCTGGTTTTACAGCTTTTAGAATTGTAAAGTCTTTCCATGTTGTTTCTGATGCCTTGCGCCCCAAAAAGTCATAGGCTGCAATACGGTATTTATATTCCCCTGCCTTCATGGAAAATTCAATAAAGTTGTTTGATGTTTCAAATTCTTGGGTTATAGAACTGTCCAAAACATTTTGAATTTCTATTTTGTATTTTAAGGCATTTTTTTCTGGTTTCCATGAAAGCTTCTGTTTGAAAGTATTTTCCTGCGTAAAAACTAATCCTGTAAAAATAAATGAAATGAGAATATATAGCAATTTTTTACGTGTAAAAATGTCTGTCATCTTTTTTTTAATTCCCATACATCTCATCCGGTGGTATGACTTGAACTGTTTCTGGCAAGTCAAAATTTATTGCAAAAGTTGATTTTGACACAGAGCTTTTTTGTTCTTCAAAACCATCTTTAGCATGAACATAAGAAACTACATGCCACTCAAAATTTCCTATATCAAGTTTTTCAAGATTAAGATAATCGTAACTATTGTTTTTTAATTGTTTAGAAACAATTTTTCTTAACGTTCCATTTTGATTTTTTTGATACAGTGTAAATACATAATCCGTTGCATCTTTATTCTTTTGCCATTCAAAAGAAATTTTTCTGCTTTTTGCAAGATATTCAGGGCCGATAATAAATTTCTCTGCAGGTTTTTTCAGTTTGACACTTGCAAGAGGTGGTACATCTAAAATCGTAAAATATGATTCATTTTCAGACGTCAAATCTAGGCCTTCTTTTGTTTTTGCAACTACTATCCATGAATATTTTCCAGCTGAAAGTCTTCTTTGTTCTACATAGGTTCCTGGATTTTTTACAGAAGTTACAATTTTAGTGATTCCATTTGCAAAATGTTTTTTCAATATGAATTCTTTTTGAACTGCATCTTTGTTTTCGGCCCAGTCAAATTTTACAGGAGAACGCAAAGCTGTCAGTCCATCTATAGTAGAATCCATTTTTGGTGAAAAAAGCTGCATTTTATCTGCAATGTTTAGATTCAGTTCAATCTCAGCAGGGTTGCTTATGCGTTCAGGAATGTTTTCATTTCTTTTTGCAACAGCTGCAACAGAACATTTTAGAACAATCTGCTTTTCTTTATTCTTTATCAGTGGATAGTCAGACAGTTTAATTTCAACTTTATTTTCCTGTATGTTGTTAATTTTAGCAACAAGTTCATTTGTCTGTGTATCATAAATCTTAAAATTGTAAAAGTCAGATTCAGAAACTGGGGAATATTCAAATTTTAAGATAGAGTCAGAAGTTATTGTTTCTGTTAATGTTGATTTTGGGTATATAAATTCTGGAGTTTCAAGTTTGTTCATAACTGTCAGGCGACGATTTTCAGTTTTTGAAAGTTCAACATGTTTTTGATTATCTAGGATTTTTACTCGCCATGAATAATTTCCGGAAGGAAGATTTATTCCGTTTATTTGTGTTGTGCTGGTTTCAAATTCCTGTATATTTTTTTCAAAGCCGTCAGTACTGAATTGTAAAATGCACAGTATTTCAGATTCTTTCAAATCAGATGGCAATTTCCATACAAAATTTTCAAGTGGAAGTCTGTCGGTTTCAACTGCAAAATTTTCAGGAGGATAATTTAATTTTGTAACTCCCGGAATATGTGCTTCTACATTGAAAGCGTATGTATTTGAATAAAAATAATTTTCACCGTCTTTTCTTGCAATTCGCCAGAAATATTTGCCTGCAGGGAAATCATTTATTGAACAGTTCAATGTTTTTCGTTCACTGCTTTCAGATGAAAAAAACATTTTTGAGTCAAAATTTTCATCTGTTGAAATTTCAAATATATAGTCAGATTCTTTAAAATCAGATTTCCATGCAAAAAGTACATTGCTTTCAATGACATTCAGCTCAAATGTTGAATTGTTTGGTGGAAAAAGCAATGTAGGATTCTCATTTATATGCTTTTTGGCAACTGTAAAAATCTGAGTTTCAGAAGCAGTTCCAAATGTGTTTTTGTCAACTGAATAATGAGGAATAATCTTCCATGAAAAATTGCCTTCATAGGGGTTTTCTAAAGAATAATCTGTTCCATGGATATTTTCTGAAATAATAGGAGATGTTGGGTTTGCAGTGTCATAAATTTCAATCTTGCTGTAGTCTGTATAAGCGTCAACCTGCCAGTTAAATGAAATTCTTGATGGTAATGTAGCTTTCTCAGGATTTGCTTTCAGATTTTCAATTTCAATGAGGCTGTTTGTTATTGGTGCAATCAGTTCTGGAACTGTTGCCTGCACTATTATAAGCTTTCCGCCTGTAGCATTTTCAAAATCTCCTTCAGGATAAATCCTGTAATATAAATCTCCTGTGCGCCCTGTCAAGTAAAGGGTTTCTGTTCCTGGTTCAAAATCAAGTTTTTCTTTAATATCTGTAAAGGTTCTGTCTGCAGAGGATTCCAGAATGATTCTTTTATTTGCAGCAGATTCTTCGGTTTTGATTTTTATATCAATTTTTGGACTTTCATTTTCAAATTTTAAAACTGTCTGTTCGTGGCTGAAATTCAGAATTGTTACAGGAATTTTCTGATGTTCGCCGTTTTTTGAAATGTTGACAGATTCTCCTGCAAAAACAACAGATTCTTCGCCATCTGCATTTATTATATTTCCGCTTCCCTGCTGAATGGAAAAGGATTTTTTTTCATTTTGTGTATTTGTCGTGATTTTACTGCCCTTTTCAAGATCTATTACAACATCATTGCCAAGATCAATCTTTGTAGAGCCTGTAGCATCTTTTGTGTCTACAGAAATGGAACCTGAAGAAACTTGTAAAGAACTTTCGCCTTTTTTATTTTTTGAAATCTGAATAATTGTATTTTCTCCGATGTCAATGCTTGTTCCGTTTGTAAAATACATGACGGCACTTGCTCCTGCATCGGTTCGGATAATGTCATTATTATAAAGAGCTGAATTTACCTGAAGTCTTTCCCAAACAACGCTGTCTGAAAATTTTCGTTGTGCGATTTTCTTTTTAAAATAAATTGTTGCAATTTCTTCTTCATTACGGATGGAAGTCTTGTAAAAATCTTCAAAAAAGCAGAAAAGACTTGCACCGCATGTAAAAAGACAGATAAAAATGAATAGCGTGCTATTGAGCTTTGACTTTGTTTTCTTCTTCATTTAAATCAACAACCTCAAAATCAGGCACTGGAATTCCAAGCATCTGTCTTACCTGCGCTAATGTTGCAGGACCTTGCTTGCCAACAGCTTTCAGGCAGTCTTCATCAACTTTGAAATCTGAATCAGAAGCTTTAAAGAAATTTTCTATATCAAAGTGCGGCATATTCACTACTGCGTAAAAATGCTGTGCCCCCTTTCCCTTTACTTCAAAAGTTACAGGAATACATTCAACAATTATTTCATTTTTTTCATTTTCTTTAGAAATTGTGTAATTATTTTCTTCACAGCGAATAAAATCAGTTTTTAAAATATTGTAAGTATCTTCGGTTATAAGGATGTCGGTTCCACAAGGTTTATTTGAACTTTCTGTTCGGCTTGCAAGGTTTACAGCATCCCCAATGGAAGTGAATTCCATTTTTTCATTGGAACCCATAAATCCAACCGTTGCCCGACCGGAATTTATACCGCAACCAATTTTTATTTCAGGTTTGTATTTTGCAAGAAGTTCCTGTGCATGCTCTTCCGTGAACTTAAGGGCATCTTTGTTATATTTCATCAAGGCATAACGCATTGCTACTGTTGATTGAATTGCACTGAGAGCGTCTTCTTTTTTATGCTGCTCATGCTTTGCTTTCAGAATTTTCTTTTGAGGATCTTCATCGGCAAGCTGTTCATAATCAAGATTGTCATCTCTTAATACACCCCATGCAGCCATAATTGCATCGCCTTCAAATTTGTCTACAACACCGCCAGTGAGGGAAATACAGTTTACCATTCTTGACATATAATCGTTCAAAAATTCAATTATTTCTCCAGCAGATTTTTCACCAAATCGTTTGTTGAATCCGTCAGAAATTGCCGTAAATCCCCGGATATCAGAGAAGAAAATTGTAATGTCTTTTAAATGCGGATTAAAATCTATTTCCTTGCGGACAATTGCCTTCGTAACACCGCGGTTTGTAAGGCTTGTAACAGTATTAAGTATGTCACGTTCATTTTTTGTGCTTTGGGTAAGGACACCAATTTCATCACGACGTTTTGTATTTAATTTGTCAAATAAATCTGTGTTGAAATTTCCTCTGTTGATTTCATCTGTAACTGCTGTAAGATTTTCAAGAGGAACACTTAGAGATTTTGCAAAAATCCAGATTATAAGAACTGCAATAGAAAGTATTGCAACTGTAAGGTAAATGTTTCTTTTTGTGATGCCTCGAATAGCTGCAAGAATTACAGAAGCTTTTACCTGAGTAATTACGCGACAGTCGCCATATTTGATTTTTTGACAGGCAGCATAAAATTCTTCTCCATTTTCGCTGATATAGCTGTGCTGAACACCTGAAGCATTTTCTTTAATTACCTGCTTTACAAAAATATTTTCAGACAAATCTGTAGCCTGCATCATCATGTTGATGTCTGGAGAAAGTAAAACTGTTCCTTTGCCATCAATAAGGAAGGATTCATTTATTTTTCCTGTTGAAAGGTTTTCCTGCTGTTTTTCAGTTGAAAAAACTGCCAGTATAATTTCTGTTTTATCGGTTGTTCTGAGTGAAAAAACAACAGAAAGCATTGGAACTAGAAAATATGGTGAAGCATTTTCAATGCAGATAGTTCCATTTTGTGCTGAAACTGTGGCATCTTTCTGCATTTGTGCATATTGAACAAAAAAATCTTCAGAAAGACCGTTTACAGCAAAAAAAGCTCTATTCGTGCAAATCTTATTACTTGTTAAAAAATAGATACCTGCAAGTTCCTGATTTCTTGCAAAAAAGTTGAAAGAATCTATTTCAAGTTCTTCCGAAGTTTTATTTTCAGCATTAAATAAATCATAAAAAAGCGAGACACTGGAAATTACAGATGTAATTCGGTTTTCTATATCTGCTGCCGTGCGGCTGTTCAATGTAAAATTTGAATTTTCTGCATTTGCTTTTGTATCTGCCGTTACAAAAAAGGAAACAAGAAATGTAATCAATCCCATTGAAAGAACAACAAGTGAAGAAATGATAGAAATCAGCTTTACGCCAATTGATGTTCGCCAAGAACCTTTGCGCTTCTTACAGTTTTCTTTAGTTTTTTTGGTTTCACTTTTCTGAGTATTTTCCAGCTGCTGTAAGGAAAGGTCTTGAGAAGTTTTTTCAATTCTTTCAAAGTTTCCATAAGAAAAATCTGCTTGTGAAACTACATTAGTTTTATGGTCAAACACGTTCTAAAAACTCCCTCAGAAATTACAGGTGACAAACCTGATTTTATGAACAGGTATATTAACCGCATTATATATGTAAAAAAACAATTTACACTATTCATATAAATTTTAACTCAAATAAAGGTTATTTTAAACTGTTTTCAACTTATATTATAAATATTCCAAATCTAGAGTTCTGTTCTTTGCCGTAAAAAATTAGTTTTCCTGAAATACAGATTAACGCTTGGAGCAATAACGAAGTATTTCAGGAAAATTGCTGAAAAAGTGACCAGACAGTTATGTTTGGATGGTTATTTTCTGCAGATAATTTTCATTATTTCTGCATTACCCTGTATTTTTATCTTTTCTGATGGGGCAACAGCAAAAATATCTTCAGCCTTAAAGTCAAATGAATTGTCTGCAGAATTTATTTGACCTTCTCCTGACAAAACAAACAGGAGAAGCCATTCAAACGGTTCTTTTCCTGCTGGAACTTCAATATCAAGTTCGCTTTCAATCTGGTTTTCTTCAAGCCTGAAATAATCACAGTCAAAAGTGCCTTGAAATTTTACAGGTTCCTGAAGTCCACGGTTTTTTATCACCTGAAGACCTTTGTCTACATGAAGCTCCCTTTGCCGACCCCAGTCGTAAAGCCTGTAGGTGATATTCGATGACTGCTGAACTTCCAGAAGCCTGAGTCCTTTGCCAATTGCATGAACTGTTCCAGAAGGAATAAAAATAAAATCCCCTGGATGAACTTCAACTCTGTTAAGGCATTTTTCAAGAGTATTATGGCATATAGCATGTTTTAACTCTTCAGTTGAATAACTTTCGTTCAGTCCCAAAACAAGTTCAGCCCCTGGTTCTGCATTTAAAACATACCAGCATTCAGTTTTGCCACGTGAATCATTTTCAAGTCTTGCAGCTTCCTCATCGTTTGGATGAACTTGAATTGAAAGAGTGTCATTTGCCTGAATGACTTTTACAAGCAAAGGATAGTCTCCGCCGATTGCCTTTGCAAAATCCTGCTGTTTTCCGTCAGGATGCGTGGAGGCTATCCATTGTTCATATCCCCATATTTTTTCTGAACGAATTGGATTAAGCTTAAGCATCAATTCTTTTCCCACAATTGTTCTGGATAATAGCCGCTGTCGATTTTTTTTGCAATTTCATCCTTTACAATTGCACGGTCTTCCGGGTAAGTCATTCCAAACCAGTTCTCTTTTGACGTGAACATCTTTATGGAACCTTTTTTGTTTGCAATCAGTTCGCCTGCTGCAACTGGGAGCAATGCTTCTGCCTTTTCTGAAGAAGCATTATTTTTTATAAAGTTTTCCCAGTATGATTCAAATTGTTCAAAGGCTGCAGGAGTAAAGCCAAAAAGATTCATGGAAACCCACTCTTTGCCAGTCATTTCAATTTTTTTGTCATCAATCAGGCTGATTATTTTTTCCCCTTCATAGTAAATCTTTAAATTTTCTACGATAGAGTCAAGATATCCGTTCTTTTCCGTACATACACCACGTGAAACCGAACCACTTCTGCTCATAGTATTTCCAAGTACATAGCCAACCATGGCATGTTCAGTGCTGTCGTTTGAAACAGAAGAAAGATAATTGCCTAAAGTCTGGAATGCATCGCGACCATAATAGTCATCTGCATTAATAACAGCATAAGGATTCTTTAATTCGTTTTTAGCACAAAGCAAGGCATGAATTGTTCCCCATGGCTTTTTTCTGTTAGAGGAAAGAGCAATCTGTTCCTGTGAGAGCAATGCTTCAGGAGTCTGAAAAACATATTTTGCATCAAAATTTTTTGCAACACGGTCAAAAAGTCGTTCCCGAAAGTCTTTTTCAATATCTTTGCGAATAATGTAGACTACGTTTCCAAAACCGCATTTTTTTGCATCATAAGTTGCGTAGTCAAGAAGACATTCATTGTTGCGTCCAACAGAATCTATCTGTTTTACACCGCCGTAACGGCTACCCATTCCTGCTGCTAGAACCAATAATGTAGGTTTCATTTTTTTTCTCCCTTTTACTGATTTATTGAATGATTGTATCCAATGCAATTTGAATCATGTTTTTAAAGGTTGTCTGCCTTTCTTCTGCAGTTGTTTCTCCACCTTTTAAAATATGATCACTTATAGTAAGAATTGCCAGAGCTTCACGTTTAAATTTTGCTGCGAGTGTATACAATTCTGCAGCTTCCATTTCAATTGCAAGAACTCCGTACTTTGCCCAAGTTTTCCAGTTACTATTGTCATCATAGAACAAATCGCTGGATGCACATTGCCCTACCTGATAACGAATTTTCATATCTTCTGCAATTTTTGCAGCTTTTGAAAGCAGGTTGAAACTTGCTGCTGGAGCAAAATGCAGATTACCGAATCTTTGTGTCATCAGCGAAGAGTCGCTGCAGGCTGCATTTACAAGAATTGTATCTCGTAATTCCGTTTCCGGCTGAACTGCTCCTGCTGTTCCAACCCGAATAGCTCTCTGTACATTGTAAAATTGAAAAAGTTCTGTTGCATAAATTGACAGTGAAGGCTGTCCCATTCCTGTTCCCTGGACAGAAACTTTTTGCCCTTTATATGTACCTGTAAAACCGTACATACCACGAACTTCATTGTAGCATTTTGCATCTTCAAGGAAGTTTTCTGCAATAAATTTAGCGCGGAGAGGATCTCCTGGCAAAAGGACGTAAGGTGCAATGGCTCCGTCCGGTGCGTTAATATGTGTACTCATAGATAACATTATACCACCTTTATAGGAAAAGTACACCAAAAACTGCACCTGCTATAACAATTGCTACAGGATGAATTTTTGTTTTAAAAAGCAAAACGGTTGCAACTGCATAAGCTGCAATAGAATCCCATCTAAACAGATTTAACAGACCATTTGGGGTTAAAATCGAAGAAAAATCTTTTGGAACATTCAAAAGAGCAAGAACAAAAACGTCAGCTGCTGCAACTAAAATAAGTCCGCAGGTTGCAGGTCTTAAAGTTTTGAAAATGCTTTTTACCAGTGGTTTTTCGCCAAATTTTCCTGACAGAAAAAATGCTATCAGCAAGATTACCACTATCGAAGGCAATGCCTGTCCGATTGTTGTTATTATTGCGCCTGGAATGCCATAAAACTCATAACCTATGTAAGTAGCCATGTTCATGCCTATAGGTCCTGGCGTTGATTCAGAAATAGCAACCATGTTATAAAATAACTCAGGACTTATATACCCTCTTTCAACAATTCTCTGCTGCATTAACGTAATGGCAACAAGACCTCCGCCTATCGTAAAAAGTCCTACGTAAAAGAAAATACAAAATAATTCAAACTGAGAAGGAATCATTTTAACTCCCATAAAAAATCAATGAGTAAATGTCAAGTTCCGGTTTAACTTTTTATGCTGTTCCGTAATGAATTGAGGAACAGCATTTGATAAGGAAGTTTGCAACGCAAACTTGTTAGTAAAAACTTTGAAAATATTTCAGACAAAGTTTTTATTACGCTCCTTATTCTATTGCTCGTCTTTTCTATCTTTTGGTTCTGTTAATTTTGAGGGTCTGTTCACATAAAAATACTGGCATAAGCCTATTCCAGCGGCCGTAAAAATAATCCACAATGTTGAAAGTTTACAAAAATAAACTGCAAAAAAAGCTGCAAGAAACAAAAAAACTGCGAAAGCGTCTTTTATTGATTTTTTTGCAAAGTTTATCGTGCCATAGGTCAAATTTGCAGCAACGGCAATATTTATGCCTTTCAAGGCTTTTCTTACCCATTCTATTTTATCGATAGTTCCTATACATGCTGCTAAAATTGAAATTATTACAATTGACGGTGTAATTATTCCAAGTGTTGCAATTATTCCACCTGCGAATCCTGCCTGTCTGTACCCTATGAAAGTTGCAACGTTTACTGCAATAATTCCTGGTGTTGACTGGCTTACTGCGTAAAAATCCAGCAGTTCATTTGAATTTATCCAATTCCGTTTGCCAACTAATTCCCGTTCAAGAATTGGAAGCATGGCCATACCGCCTCCAAATGTAACACTGCCTATTTTTGCAAAAAGGAAAAAAAGATTAATCAATTTTTTGAAAAAAATCATATTTTTCTATTATATATCCGATTCATTTTTATGCAATACATTGCATTTTTAGGAAAAAATAAGTATCTTTAGAGCGGATTAAAATGAAAAATATTTATCGTGATGATTTTCCTATTTTTTCAACTGAAGAAAACAAAGGAATGATTTATTTTGACAGTGCTGCAACTTCTCAAAAACCGGCAAAGGTTTTAGATGCTTTGCACAAATTTTATGTAACGAATAACGCAAATCCTCTGCGCGGATTATACGATTTGAGTGTCAGGGCTACTGATGAATATGAAAAAGCCCGGCATATAGCAGCAGGTTTTATAAATGCCAGAAATGATTGCGAAATCATTTTTACAAGAAATGCAAGCGAATCTTTAAATCTTGTTGCATGGACTTATGGAATGGCAAATATCCAGGAAGGTGATGAAATCCTCGTTTCCATAATGGAACATCATAGCAATCTACTGCCATGGCAGATGGTCTGCAAGGCAAAGAAAGCAAAGCTTGTCTTTATGGAATGTAACAAGGAAACAGGTGAACTTTCTTTGGAAGAAGTGAAAAATAAAATTTCTCCAAAGACAAAAATAGTTGCTGTTACGCAGGTAAGTAATGTTCTTGGAGTTACAAATCCTGTAAAGGAAATTGCAAAACTTGCTCATGCTGCAGGAGCTGTAATTGTAGTTGATGGAGCACAGTCGGTTCCGCACCAAAGTGTAGATGTTCAGGATATTGATGCTGATTTTTTCTCTTTCAGCGGGCATAAAATGTGCGGACCTATGGGAATCGGAGTTCTGTACGGAAAGAAAAATTTGCTTGAGCAAATGCCACCGTTTTTGCGCGGTGGAGAAATGATTGAATATGTTACACGACAGGATGCAACTTTTGCAGAATTACCGCATAAATTTGAAGCTGGAACTGTAAATGCCGGAGATGCTGTAGCACTTGCAGCTGCTATTGAGTATTTGAAAGATGTTGGAATGGAAAATATTGCTGAGCATGACAATGCCCTTGCCTGCAAGCTTATTGAAGAAATGAAAAATATCCCCCATGTACATGTAATAGGCAGTCCAGATGCAAAGAAACATTGCGGAATCGTTACATTTACAATTGATGGTGTTCATCCACATGATATTGCAAGCGTCCTTGATTCTGAAAAAATAGCCGTACGTGCAGGTCATCACTGCGCCCAGCCTTTGGGCGAATACCTGGGATTTTCAGCAACTGCCCGTGCAAGCCTTTATCTGTATAATACAGAGGATGAAGTTGCTGTATTCCTTGAAAAATTGAAAAACATAAGGAAATGGATGGGTTATGGAAACTAAAGAGCTGTACCGCGAAATTTTAAATGAACACAATTTAAATCCTGCGCATAAGGCAGAAATGGATAGTCCTACAATTTCATTGCATGGGGTGAATCCAAGTTGCGGTGATAACATTACATTGAATTTGAAAGTAAAAGACGGAATAATAGAAGACGGTTCGTTTACTGGTAGTGGATGTGCAATTTCCCAGGCTTCTGTTGACATGATGCTTGATCTTGTAATTGGCAGAAAAAGAGAAGAAGCCATGCATCTCATAGACATTTTCAACAGAATGATAAAGGAATCTGTAACACAGGAAGAACTTGAAGAATTACAGGAAGCTGCAGCTTTGCAGGATATTTCAAAAATGCCTGCAAGAGTAAAATGTGCAATGCTTGGCTGGCGCACAATGAAAGAAATGTTTGAATGTGACAAAAATTGTTGTTGTTCTGCAAATCCTCATTGCTGTGCAAAAAAAGAAAACGTTTAATCTTGAAAAATACACATTATGGTTTTTAGGAGAATGAGTCAGCATGACAATTTGTATAAGACCGCATGATGTTGGTAAGGCTTCTGCCGGAGAACTTGGAAAAGCTGTTAAGGCTCTTGGATTTGATGGGGTTCAGCTTGCAATTGCAAAGGCGATAAAAGATCAGAATGGTAGCCCTGAATCTTTGACAGATGAAGTTTGTGCTGAAATACGAAAAGGTTTTAATGAAAATGGCATTTCCATTCCTGTGCTAGGTGCTTATTTCAATCCTGTGCACAGCAATAAGGCGAAAGTAAAGGCTGGACAAGAAAAGTTTGCCGATCATTTGAAAAAAGCTTCATTGTTTGGAGCTAAATTTGTTGCAAGTGAAACAGGTTCTTACAATGATGAGCCGTGGACTTATAATCCTAAAAATCAGACAGAAGAAGCGTTTCAGGAGGTAAAAAAGATTTTTTCACCTCTTGCTATTGCTGCAAAAGAAAATTCTACATTTGCTTCAATTGAAGGAGCATGGCATCATTGCATTTTCTGTCCGGAACAGATGAAACGTCTTTTGGATGAGTTGAATGTAAGCGAACTTGGCGATGGACATGTTTTTACTACCGTTGATATTTTCAATTACCTGTATATCGGAAATTACCAGCAGCGGTATGAAATTTTTGATAAGGCACTGGAACTGTTTAAAGGAAAAATTGCCTGTTTTCATGTAAAAGATTTTATTGTTGACGGTGACAGCTTAAAAGAAGTTGCCATAGGTACAGGAATTATGGGTTGGGATAAGCTTTTGCCACAAATAGTGAAAAATGTTCCCGATCCTGTTCTTGTATTTGAAGGTGTGCCAGAAAAAGAAAAAAGTCTTGCATATTTTAAAGGGCTTTTGGAAAAATAAACAGAAAATCATTTTTTTTGAAATCGCCGAAAATCATTTCTTTTTATGAAATTATGAAAAAGTGCAGGTTTGACTTCTTTTATGAAGATTTCCTGCACTTTTTTTATCAGAACAAACTTTTTTTTAGATTTTCAAGCTTCTGGCACTCTGGGTAAAGTTTTATGCATCAGAATCTGCATTGTGCTTTTTATGAATTTTTCTTGCAAGATAAACAAAAGGTGTATCGAGAAAACTTGTAAAGATGTAAATTACATAGCATGAAACTGTAATTTTTGCCAAAGTTGAAAAATCATAAATTCCTGCAAAGGCTGCAAAATTAAAAAGTACAATATTTAAAAACTGAGAAAGTAAAGTAGAACCGTTGTTTCTCAGCCACAGGTATTTTTCTGTAGAACCAGTCTTTGCCTTTGTAAAATTCCACCATTTGTGGTAAGCCCAGACATCAAACATTTCTGAAACGGCATACGCTGACAGACTTGCAAGCATAAGCCTTGGAGTATTTGAAAAAACAGTCTTTATTGATTCATAAGCCCAGTCGTTTGCTGATGGACTGTAATGCATCCAAATATTTGTCAATACGATAAAAGCTGCTGAAACACTGATGCCCAAACAGACAGCTTTATTTGCTGTTTTTTTGCCATAAATTTCGCTTAAAATATCTGTTGCCAGAAAACTTGCTGCAAATAAAGTGTTTCCAAGCGTCTGTTCCATTCCAAATGCATTTACCAGAACCAAAACTTCAATGTTTGCCGTGACAGTCGTAAAAGCAAGCCATGCAAAGACTCCGTTTTTTCCAAAAAAATGAAAAAAAATCAAAACTCCGCCAAAAGCAAATAGTAAAGTTGCAATAATAAGCAGTTCATTCATGAGCAATCTCCCTAAAATAATTGCAAAAATCATTAGTTCTGACAGTTTTCCTGTAAAAACAAAAAAGAGCGCACAGGCGCTCCTCTACCGCCAGAAGAATTTTACAAAAATGCAACATTCTTACTGCTCATTGCCTGGTTTTGTTTTACGACAGGATGGATTTCGAACTGTCTATACGTAATGTGCAGAAAAATATAATTTTTTTTGCAAGAATATTCAAGAGTTTTTTCATTTTAGAATTTATTTTATGCCTCTTATATGCGGATATTTCAGAGCAATTATACGAATAATTGCATATTTATACATATTTTGTTATAGTAACATTTCAGAGCAATCTTGAAAACTTTTTGATTTCAAGGAAGCTGTTATCAATTTGATTTTTAGGGGAAAAACATGATTGTCATGAAATTCGGCGGTTCTTCAGTTGCTAATGCAGACCGCATTCGCCATGTTGCATCTATAATCAAGGCATACAAAGAAAAACGCCCTGTAGTTGTACTTTCTGCTATGGGAGATACAACAGATCATCTGCTTGAAGCTGCAGATTTAGCCGTAAAAGGCACAGTTGATGTTAAAAAGATTATGGAACTTCATAATCAGACAGAAAAGGATCTCGGTATAAAAGCGGACTCTCTTGTTGCCCTGCAGGAAGAACTTCAGCAGCTTTTGACAGGAATCAGCATGCTTAAGGAACTGACAAAGCGAACAAGGGACTATCTAGTTTCTTTTGGAGAAAGAATGTCTGTCAGGCTTATGGCTGCATATTTGAAAAAAGAAGGACTTACTGCAGATTATTTTGATTCATGGGACATAGGTTTTGTAAGTGACAGCAATTATATGTCTGCAGAACTTGATGATTGTGTCTGGCAGACAATTCCAGAACATTTGAATGACTATAAAAACGGCAAATCTGATGTAATTCCAATTGTTACAGGTTTTATTGCAAAGGATAAGGCTGGGCACATTACAACTTTGGGGCGTGGAGGCAGTGATTTAAGTGCTACAATGATTGGCTCTGCAATGCAGGCTGAAGAAATTCAGACATGGAAAGATGTTGACGGAATACTTACAGCTGATCCAAGAATTTGCCCTGAAGCAAAACCTGTATCAGAGGTTACTTATGAAGAAGCTCAGGAACTTGCAGTTTTTGGTTCTCAGGTTTTACATCCACGGTCAATGGTTCCATGTATAAAATCTGGAACTCCTGTCCGTGTAAAAAATTCTTATAATATCCAAAGTCCAGGTTCCATAATTGTTGCAAAACATTCTGCAAAACCTAACAGAGTTTGTGCAATTACATCTGTAAAACACGTGACTCTAATCGATATTGTTTCTACAAGAATGTTAGGTGCAGCGGGTTTCCTTGCGCATATTTTCAACCAGTTCTTAAAATGGAATATTAGTATTGACGTTGTTGCAACTTCAGAAGTTTCAGTTTCTTTGACAATAAATACTGATGCAGATATTTCCGGGCTTTTAGAGGATTTAAAAAAGGTTGCAGACGTTGAAGTTAAACAGGAAAAGGCAATTATTGCAATAATTTGTGATGTAGGTTCAACAAGCAGTATTCTTGCAGATGGCTTTAAGGCTTTGAATGAAAACGGAATAAACGTACAGATGATAAGTCAGGGAGCCTCAAAGGTTAATATCAGTTTTATATGTGATGACTGTCAAAGCAAAGATGTTGTAAAAATTCTGCATAAAGCATATTTTGGAGCTTAAAAATGAAAATTACTCTTATTGGTTACGGAAAAATGGGGCACATGATAGCTTCCATTGCAAAAAACAAAGGGCATGAAATAGCAAGTACAATTGATACGTTTGCTCCTGATGCCATTGTAAAAATTCCTGCAAATGAGCCTTCCGCTCTTGCTGAGGCTGTAAAAAACAGTGGCTGTGATGCTGCAATTGATTTCAGCCACCCCTCAACGATTATTTCAAACATAAAAGCTGTCCTCCCTTTAGGAATTCCATTGATTGTTGGAACTACAGGATGGGATGCTCAGAAAAAGGAAATTGCAGATTTTGCAGCTTCCTGTAATGGAACAATTATGGCCGCTTCGAATTTTGCAATAGGCGTTAATCTTTTTTATAAAATCGTTCAGGAGGCTGTAAAGCTGATGAATGAATATTCTGAATACGATGTTTCTACATGGGAAATGCATCATAATCAGAAAGCTGACAGCCCTTCTGGAACAGCCTTAGAAATAGCAAAACGGATTCTGGCTGAAAGCTCTGTAAAAAATGAAATTGTAACAGAATCTTTTCATGAACGTCCAAAGGTAAATCAACTGCATGTTTCCAGTACGAGAGGAGGTTTTGTTCCTGGAACTCATACTGTATTTTTTGACAGCAGTGCTGATACAATAGAATTGACACACAGGACAAGAAATCGTGAAGGACTTGCTCTTGGTGCTGTTGTTGCAGCAGAAAAAGTTTTTTCAGGACTTGAATCTGGAAAATTTAAGAAAGGCTCATTCCTTAGTATGGAAGACTTGCTTTAGAAAAGAAAGTATCTGTCTGAAAAGTTCAAAGTATATTGTCATTGCGAATTTAGTTCGGAATCTATATGCTATATACAGAGTAGATGCTAAAATAGATTCTGTATGACATAACTAATCAGACAGCCTGTTTTTTAGGATTAAAAAATAATAAAAAAGCTGCCTGGATGCAAAAAACTCCAAGGCAGCTTTTTTTTAGGCTTAATACAAACCTCAAAAACATAGAAACCAAGACCTTAAGCGTTAGCGTGCCTTGACCCCACATTTTTAGGAAACCTCAGAAAAACTTCAGAAGTTTCCTTTTATCTGTCAAATTACCATGTCTTTTCGATAGAATCACAGATATTAAGTTCATCGCCTTCACCAGCAAAGAACTTTGCTTTTTCCATGTTAGGAACAAAGTTTACTGTATCTCCCAGGTGGTGAACATTTTCAGGTTCTGTACGTGCAATCATGTTCTGACCTTTTTCTGTTGTCAAATACAAGTGTGTTTCAGCACCAAGAGGTTCCTGGTTGATAATCTTCAAAGACATATTGTTTTCTTTTGCAGGTTCTTTTACGAATTCTACGTCTTCTGGACGGATACCGAAAGAAACTGTTTTTCCAACATAGTCTTTAAGTTTAGCCTGCTGTGCTTCTGTAGGAACAAATGTAAATGATCCTTCATCTGCAATAATCTTGCCACCTTCTTCTTTTATTTCTACACTCAAGAAGTTCATTGGAGGAGTTCCGATAAATCCTGCAACAAACTTATTGATTGGATTGTTGTACAGATAAAGTGGTGCCCCAATCTGCTGAACTTTTCCGTCTTTCATTACAACAATTTTTGTTCCGAGAGTCATAGCTTCAATCTGGTCATGTGTAACGTAAATCATTGTAGCCTGAAGTCTGTTATGAAGAGCAGAAATTTCAGCACGCATTGTTACACGAAGCTTTGCATCCAAGTTTGAAAGAGGTTCATCAAAAAGGAATACTTTTGGATTACGAACAATAGCACGACCAACGGCAACACGCTGTCTCTGTCCACCAGAAAGAGCCTTTGGCTTGCGGTTGAGATACTGTGTAAGGTCAAGCTGTTTTGCAGCTTCATTTACACGTTTTTCGATTTCTTCTTTAGGCATTTTGCGGATTTTAAGACCGAAAGCCATATTGTCGAAAACACTCATGTGTGGATACAATGCATAGTTCTGGAATACCATGGCGATATCACGATCCTTTGGAGGAATGTCGTTCATTTTTTCGCCATCGATAAGAAGATCCCCTTCTGTAATGTCTTCAAGACCTGCAATCATGCGAAGTGTTGTTGACTTACCGCAACCTGATGGACCTACGAATACACAGAATTCGCGGTCTTCAATTGTAATGTTGGCATCTGTTACAGCATGTGCATTGCTGTCTGGATAAACTTTGCCAATGTGTTTTAATTCTACTTTTGCCATTTTGGCCTCCCTAAGGGTTATATTATTGATTTAATTTTACTCTTTGGTTTTCATGCCGTCAAGACAAAAAAAGACGATTTATTGGACTTTTCTGCTTTCTTTACCAGGCATTTCCAAGTCCGCCCTGTTTTACCTGAAAGTGACTGAATTCAAGACTGAAAGATGCCCTTCCCTGTGTTACAGAACGCAAATTTGTAGAAAAACCGAACATTTTTGCCATTGGTGCCTGTGCATGAATCAATTCTGCCGAAGTTTTGGAATCTTGTCCCAAAATCATTCCTCCTCTCTGAGTTACCTGACTCATTGCATCACCTACAAATTCTTTAGGGCATGTAATTTCGACATTCATGACAGGTTCAAGAAGCTCTGGAGATGCTTTTTCACATGCATGATCAAATGCCTGCGATGCACATGCTTCAAATGCGAAAGTTGAACTTGTAAGTTCATTGTAATCAAGGTTTGTAACTGTAACAGCCGTATCTGTACAGGGATAACCATAGCGGATTCCTGAATTTAACGAACCTTCAATTGAATTTTTTACGGCATCGACGATTTCTTCAGGAATTTCTTTTGTATTTGCAGTAATTGAATAAGAGTTTCCAGCGCCCTGTTCTCTAGGTTCAACTTTTAATGTAACACCAGCGGTATTTTCTTTTCCGGCAAGAACCTTGCTGAAGTTTTCTGTGTGTTGTGCAGATGCGGTAACGGCTTCACGGTAAGTTACCTGTGGATTTCCGACACGAGCCTTTACTTTAAAATCATCTTTCATTCTTGTTACAAGAACATCCAGATGTAATTCACCCATTCCACTGATAATAAGCTGCCCAGTTTCTGAATCTTCATGAGAAGTAAATGTAGGGTCTTCTTTTGAAAGAATGGAAAGAGTTTCATTGAGTTTGTCACGATCTGAAAGACTTTCTGGTTCTATCGCAACAGAAATAACAGGCTCTGGAAATTTCATATTTTCAAGCATTACAGGCATGCCTTCACTGCCAAGTGTATCACCAGTCTGTGCAAATTTCAGTCCGATGAATACTGCAATGTCCCCTGCACTTACGCTGTCCATTGGTTCACTTTTGTCTGCATGCATGCGCAATATGCGGTTAATACGTTCCCTCTTTTTTTTGCCTGTATTATAGACCTGAGTTCCGCTCGTCATTTTTCCAGAATACATGCGCACATAACACAAAGAGCCCATTTCCCTGTCATATTGAATTTTAAATACAAGTCCAAGGGGCATGCCGGACGGGTTGCAGGGAACTTCAATTTTTTCTTCTTTATCACGTTTTACATGCAGGCCTTCTGCAGGTGGAACTTCTGTAGGACATGGCAGGTAGTCGACAATTGCATCAATTAGTGGCTGAACTCCCTGATTATGCCGTGCAGATCCCATGACAAACGGAACAAAACTGCGGTTTATGGTTCCTTTGCGGATTGCATTTTTCAACTGTTCTATAGTTATTTCACTGCCTTCCAGATAAAGTTCTGCAAGAGCATCATCTGACGATGCAACTGCATCAACTAATTTTTCATGCCACTGTTCTGCTTCCTGTTTACGCTCATCTGCAATGTCAGTTTCTGTAAAGGTTTCGCCTTCGTCATCTGCATTCCAGCGAATTTCCTTCATCTTCAAAAGGTCTATTACACCTTCAAAATCTGGTCCCTGCCCAATTGGAATTTGCAGGGCTATACATTCTACACCAAATTTTTCATGAACATCTTCCATAGAACCAAAAAAATCAGCACCGATTCTGTCCATTTTATTCATAAAGCAGATTCTGGGAACTTTAAAATTATCAGCCTGATGCCAGACTGTTTCTGTTTGTGGCTGAACTCCGTCAACTGCACAAATTACAGCAACTGCACCGTCAAGAACTCTCAGGGAGCGTTCAACTTCTGCTGTAAAGTCAACATGTCCGGGGGTGTCAATAATATTTATCTGATAGTTTTTCCAGTAGGTTGTAGTTGCCGCTGAACAAATTGTAATTCCACGTTCCTGTTCCTGAGTCATCCAGTCCATGGTTGCCTGACCGTCATCTATTTCACCGATTTTATGAATTTTTTTTGTGTAGTAAAGAATGCGCTCTGTAGTAGTAGTTTTTCCGGCATCAATATGAGCCATAATTCCGATATTACGCATTTTTTCAAGCATAGTTTTGTCCTGTAAAAAAAGATTTCAGGTATTCCCGATTTTTAGAATTCAGGATGAATGTTGAGTTTTTCCATATTTTTGAGAATTTTACAGCGGACAAGGGATTGTAAGGGCGGCTTTGCCGGCCACCGCAAGCGAAAGAGTTCCTGAAGGGAACGACTGAGTGCGGAGGCTGGAGGCTGCTGCCGGAACCCTGAAAAGCCCGGTTTTTGAAAAACGTAGGTTTTTCAAAAATGTCTCCAAAAAAAACTCAAAATAAAACCTGTAGAGTTCATTATATAAAAAAGCAGCGTATATCTCAAGATTTTAGATGAATTTAAGCCGTTTTTTTTAGAGGAGCTAAAAAGTCTGCTGGCTACTAGAAAAGCCTTATTAACATAAAAGCTTCATATTTGTGTGGGCTGTAATGACCATCATAAGAGCCGACTCCTACAAGTGGTGCGTCAAACTCCCCTTTCCCCCAGCTGTGTCCGTCATAAGACTTAGTTCCGCCGAATGTAAAAATGTAGGTAACATCATATTTTTTTCTAATGCGATCAAAAGCTTCATGGTAAAAAAATTTGCTCAAAAGTTTCTGTTCTTCGTCATTTGGAATGTACCAGTCTGAGTAACCTCCGTAAGTACAGTTTAGTACAGGGGCAAGTGAAAGGCCGTAACCTGCTGATTCAGCAGCGGCAAGCAGGTTGTTTGTTGCTTCCCATCCATATCCTAAAGACTGGTTTACTTTTATTCCTGCAATTGAATCTATGGCACCTTTTTCACCTTCCAGAATTAAGGAACTGGCTGTAAAATCATATTTTTCTCCTGAATTGCGCCCGTAAATTACAGGACAGACTTCCATGAAATGATAAATTTTTCCGTTGACATTTACTCCTTTTTTGTCAGCCCAGAAAATTCTTCCGCCTGCAGGTCCTTTTGCAGTCTTATTATAGGCTTTAAATGGGACTGGAGTTTCTGCAGGCATTTTTATTGGTGAGCAAACTGCTGCAGAGTTTTCTTCTGGAATACCAATAACTGTTACTTTTAACGGAGGATTTTTTATAGAGGAAACATATTCATAATCTTTTTTTTCCCTGTTATATACCCGTTTTTCGTTTACAGTGATTTTTTCAATTCCGAACTCCAGTTTGTCTGTAATGGAATTGACAGGCAGGTCCTTGAACTTTACATATAATTTGTCATCATTCTTAGTGGAGTTGCTGTAAGATCCTGCAGTTCTTGTAAACCAGTAATAGGAAGATTCTATGTCGGCAGAATCTGTATGCGTGTTGTTTTTTGAATAAGAGGACCATTTTTTGCTGCTGTCGATTTCGGTTCTTACGGTTTTTAGAATTTTTCCATTTTCGTCTTTTAATGTAAAATAAACGTAATAGTACGGGAGCCCGATTTTAAAATCATTGTAGTTTATAGTCCATTCTTTTTCCTTTCCTGTAGCTGCAAGACCTGTTTTTATTTTTTTGTAAATTTCAAAAACTGTACTGTTTATGGCATAGTCATAGCTGAAAGGAATTGTAACTGTTTCATTCTTGTAATCAATAGTCCGTTTGCCAGGATTTATGTCATAGCTGAGAGTAATTAAGTTTCTGTCAAAATAGGTCTGAAGGTCTTCAAATGTTTTGAGCCATGCTTTTCTTGCAGCAATGTCGTTTTTTGCATCTTCACGGATATTACCGGTAGAAACATAGTTGCTCAAATTTGTAAAACGCAGAATAGCTTCGTCGTTGCCTGATTCAACATAATAGGACATAGCTTCTACTATGTTGTTATTTTTTTCGGCATCCATACCTTTTGCCAGGTTTACAGTAGACATGATTTTCTGCTGTTCAACGGCATTTGCTGCAGAAGACAGAGTTGCAAGTTCTTTTTCTGTAAGTTCAACACCAAGTTTCGGCAAAATCTCTTTTGTTGCAGCTTTTGTTGCAAGCCCTGCATTAATCTGTGGTACTGAAAAAGCATTGTTATAAGATGCCTTTATTTCGTTTGTTGATGTGTCAAGAACTCGGAAGGAAATGCTGTATGAAGAATTGGTATTTATAATGTTTATTGCTACGATATACTGCGCCTGCGTAACCTTTCCAAGCTCAATTGCGTCAACATCTGAAAAAATTGCTTCTTCAGAATGTTTCTGTTCTGCTTTGAGTACATCCTCATTTTTACGGTCGATTACGGTCATGGAAGAAAATTCTGCAAAGCTGCTTGTAAGGGTATCTTGAATTACCTGAGGGATCCAGTTATCATCACTAGTGTTGCTTGAAAAAACAGGAGCTGGAACTGTTATTCTTATACCTTGCCCTCTTGCTGCTGAAATATTTTTTGCAGAATCAGCACTGGTAGCTGTTGTAAAATTAGCAGACGAATCTTTAAGTTCTGAAGTAGATTCGCATCCTGGTACTGTGAAAAGCACGATTGCCCAAGCAAGTGCTATAACTGCAATTTTTTTAAATTTTTCCTTTGTATGATTTTTCTGAACGTAAACCGAAGATTTCATTTTTGTTAAAATTCCCTTTCATCCATGTATTTTTAAGTATATTAACATATTATAATATCTTTTTATACTTTTTAACATAAAAATGAGAAAAATTTGAAAATTTTCTTTTTTTACTTGCTCACACATCCGCACATCACTGTTTCCCATTTGCACATACATGCACACGAACAGTTTTCAAAAATACACAAAAATATTCAAGCCTTGTATCAGTTCTTACCCTGTAAAAACTCGTGAAAAATGCTATAATAGGTAGCGAGGTTTTTATGAAAATAAAAGATTTGAAAAAAATCAAGCTTGCCTACATTGGTGGTGGTTCAAAACAGTGGGCCAGAGTTTTTATGAATGATCTGGCACTGGCACAGGATATTGCAGGCGACATTGTGCTGTATGACATAGACGTTGACTCTGCCGAAAGAAATAAAAAAATAGGCGAAAAAATAAATCTTTGTAAAGAAACGGTTTCTCAATGGAATTACAAAGTTGAAACAGATTTGGATGAAGCTTTAAAAGGTGCGGATTTTGTAGTCATTTCCATACTTCCGGGAACATTTGAAGAAATGCGTTCAGATGTTCATGCTCCTGAAGAATTCGGGATTTTTCAACCTGTCGGCGACACCTGCGGACCTGGTGCTGTTCTCAGAAACATGAGGACGATTCCACTTTATGAAAATTTTGCCAGAAAAATCAAGGAAAACTGTCCGCAGGCCTGGGTAATAAATTTTACAAACCCGATGAGCCTGTGTGTAAAAACGCTTTACAATGTTTTTCCAGAAATAAAGGCGTTTGGCTGCTGCCATGAAGTTTTTCATACACAGAAATTTCTTGCGTGCGTTGCCCATGAAATACTTGGAATACCCCAGCCCGACCGTACAGAAATTTACACAGATGTTTCAGGAATCAATCATTTTACGTGGTTTACTCAGGCCAGGTATAAAAACATCAACCTCATGGAACTGCTGCCAGAATTCATCAGCCGGTATTTTAACACAGGATATTATGAAGAAGGTCCTGCAGATTCTTACAAAACAGACATGTTTGCCTATGCCAATCGGGTGAAAATGGACATGTTTAACCGTTACGGAGTGCTTGGAGCTGCAGGAGACAGACATCTGGCAGAATTCATGAATAACAGGTGGTATCTGCAAAGTCCTGAACAGGTTGAATTTTGGAAATTCAGGCTTACTACAGTTGATTTCAGGATTCAGCAGCAGAAAGAACGTATAGAAGAATCCGTTGCAATGGCAGAAGGCAGAAAACCTGTAAAAGTTGAAAAATCAACGGAAGAAGCTGTCGAACTCATAAAGGCTTTGCTAGGTCTTGAAACCCGTGTTTCAAACGTAAATATTCCTAACCGCGGACAAATGCCGGATTTTCCGTATGGGGCAATTGTTGAAACAAACTGTGTTTTTTCAAATGATTGCATTGTGCCTGTTACGGCAAGTCCTTTGCCTGAAGGTCCTAAATCTCTTGTCATGCGGAATCTCCTGAACAACGAAGATTTGTTTTACGGCATAAAGGAACGCAACTTGAACAGAATTTTCGGTTCATTTATGAATCAGCCACTCTGCTCACTCTTGAATCTGGATGACGGTAAAAAACTGTTCAAAAAAATGATAGAAAATACGCAGGATTATCTGCCTGATGAATTGAAAAATTTTAATTATCTTTAAGTTTTTTTAGGGGCCATTTTTGCGTTCTGATGAACGCAAAAACCGGGCTTTCCGGGGTTCCGGCTTTTGCCTGCATTCTAAATGGCATCTGTCCCAAAAGTAAAGTTCATAGAGTCATTGCGAATTTATTTCAGCATGACCGAACTAATTAGACAGCTCCATTTAGAACGGCTCCGCCGCCCCTCCAATCCCTTGTCCAGCAAGGAAGCTGGAACTTTTTCCTATAAAGGTGACAGTTTTTCAACAGAAAAACTGTGCGGCATTCAAAAAACAGGGACGTTTTTTGAATGGCAAATCCCTTTGTCCAGCAAGGAAGCTGGAACTTTTTTTAACTATCAGTTTACAGAAATGATTTTAATTGACCTAAATCTTTACATTCTTTCCATAAAGTTTTTTTTATCTGCTTATCTGCGGGTATCTGATCTGGAACCATTATGCAGTTTAAGCCTGCGCTAAAGGCACTCGTTATTCCATTTGGACTGTCTTCAACGGCCGCACAGTTTTCAGGATTTATGCCGAGCTCTGCACAGGCTTTTAAATAAATTTCAGGATTTGGTTTGCTGTGTTTTACCATGTCCCCTGTAACAAGAACTTCGAAAAAATCGATTACATTTACAGCTGTAAGCTGCGGAACAACTCTGTCGGCTGTTGTAGAAGATGCCAGCGCAATTCTGTATTTTGGCTTCAGATACTGCAAAATTTCAGCAGCATTTTTCATCAGCGGAATTCCGTTTTTTGCTGCTATTTCATCAAAATAGAACGAACATTTTTCATGGAAAATGTTGTAATCAATTTTTTCACCGAACATTCTGGTAAAAAACAACTGTGTGTCCAGACGGTTGCAGCCTGTTGATTTTTCAAAAGCTAGTAAAATTTCTTCTTCAGGCAAATCAAAATCTTTTCCTGCCATAAACCATGATTTTTTTGAAATAGATTCTGAATCAAGAATTACACCATCCATGTCAAAAATTACGGCTTTTATATCCTTAGTGTCTGATGCCAATTTTTTGCCTCAAAAAATAATATCTGCTGTTATAAAAATATTTTTGTGTAACGATTGAAAATTCCCCTATAACATAAAAACATTTCCAGCTGTTTTTATGTTATAGAAATGATTTTTTTTAGTCAACGTATTGACATAATTTTTTATATTCGCTATTATACAAA